>JAEZLF010000266.1 GCA_023435925.1 Bacillota bacterium | reverse complement strand
CAGGATATCCTTGAACGGCTCCGTCGGCTCTTTAGACTCCAACAGGAACGGATTCTTGCCTGCGTCACGCAGCTCCGGATTGTAACGGTAGAGGTGCCAATAGCCGGCATCGACAGCCTTCTTCTCCTCGGCGATACTGGTGCCCATTCCGGACTTAATTCCGTGAGAGATACATGGAGCGTATGCGATGATCAGCGAAGGCCCGTCATAGGCTTCTGCCTCGGCAATAGCCTTTATTGTCTGATTCATGTTTGCACCCATGGCAATCTGTGCTACATAAACATAGCCATAACTCATTGCCATCATACCCAGATCTTTCTTTCTGATCTTCTTACCGGCAGCGGCGAATTTAGCCACAGCAGCGGTAGGTGTCGCTTTAGAGGACTGGCCGCCGGTATTGGAGTAAATTTCGGTATCCAGCACAAAGACATTGACGTTTTCGCCGGATGCCAGAACATGGTCCAATCCGCCGTAACCGATATCATAAGCCCAGCCGTCACCGCCCAGTATCCAGACGGACTTCTTAACAAGGTGATCCTTCTTGTCAAAAATCTCCTCAAGCACCTTATTCCCTTTGCGGACAGTGTCTGTCAATGCATTGATAACGCCGGCAGATGCAGCTTTGGAAGCTTCCGCATCCTCCTTTGAGTCAAGCCATTGCTGGAAAGCCTGAGCAACAGCTTCAGGCAGCTTCTGTGCAAGGCCCTCCTTCATAAGGTCGGCAAGCTTTTCCCTTATCTGGCGCTCACCAAGGTACATACCGAAACCATATTCTGCATTATCTTCAAACAGTGAATTGGCCCATGCAGGTCCCTTGCCATCTGCATTCGTTGTGTAAGGGATGGACGGAGAGCTTGCACCCCAGATAGAGGAACAGCCGGTTGCATTGGCAATCATCATTCTGTCTCCGAATAACTGTGTCAGCAGTCTGACATAAGGGGTTTCACCACAGCCGGGGCAGGCGCCGTTGAATTCGAGCAGCGGCTGCGCAAATTGGCTGCCCTTAAGAGACTTTTTGTCCATCAGGTGATCTTTTGTAGACAATTTTGTTGAAAACTCCCAGTTCTCTTTCTGGTTTTCAATTTCCTGTTCAGCCGGTTTCATAACCAGTGCCTTTTCCTTGGTCGGGCATACATCGGCACAATTGCCGCAACCGGTGCAGTCAAGCGGACTGATCTGGACACGGAAACGGAGATCCTCAAAGCCCTTGCCTGCGGCCTTGATCGTGGTGTAATCAGCAGGTGCCTTTGAAGCTTCCTCTTCATTGAGCAGGAACAACCTGACAGTAGCATGGGGACATACATAGGAGCAGCGTCCGCACTGAATACAGTTATCCGGCTGCCACTGAGGAACCATAACCGCGATACCGCGTTTCTCATAAGCAGCGGTTCCCAGTGGATGGGTGCCATCCTCCACACCTTTAAAGGCGCTGACAGGTAATGAATCACCCTCCTGGCGCGACATCGGTCTGTGAACTCTGCTGATGAAATCCGGTACTGTTTCAGGCGTTGAATCCTCATCCGCAACATTGGCCCATGATGCTGGCACAGTAACCTTATGCAGTGCACCAAGAGCTTTATCTACAGCTTGATTGTTCATATCAACAATTTTCTGGCCCTTCTTGCCATAAGCATATTCAATAGAATCCTTCAGATACCTGACTGCATCATCAACCGGAATGACGTCAGCCAGCTTGAAAAATGCCGTCTGCATAATCATATTGATTCTGTTTCCAAGGCCGACTTCTCCTGCGATTTTGATTGCGTCAATCGTATAGAAATTGATGCCGTTATTGGCGATATACCTCTTAACCGAGCTGGGGAGATTAAGCTCAAGTCCTTCCATATCCCATGGACAGTTCAGCACAAACACGCCATTTTTCTTTAGTCCCTTCAGGATGTCGTAGTTATACAGAAAGGATTTATTATGGCAGGCAATGTAATTGGCATCGTATACAAGATAAGGACTCTTAATGGGCATTTGGCCAAATCTCATATGAGAAATGGTTACGCCGCCGGACTTTTTGCTATCGTATGAGAAATATGCCTGTACATTGAGATCCGTATTGTCACCAATAATTTTAATCGCTTCCTTATTGGCGCCAACGGTTCCATCCGAGCCAAGTCCCCAGAATTTACAGCTGATGGTTCCGGGTGCGGAGGTATGAACGTTTTCAACTTCAGTAAGAGAGGTATTGGTGATGTCATCTACGATACCAATTGTGAAACGATCCTTGGGGGTCTGGCTCTGTAAATTATCAAATACCGAAACAATCTGACCCGGGCGGACATCCTTTGAGCCGAGACCATATCTTCCGCCGATGATCAAAGGCTTTTGACCACCTGCATTGCTGTAGAAAGCTTTACATACGTCAAGATAAAGCGGTTCGGCGGGTGCTCCGGGTTCCTTGGTGCGATCCAGTACCGCTATTTTCTTAACCGTCTTCGGAAGCGCATCGATGAAATGCTTTTCTGAGAATGGCCTGTATAACCTTACCTTCAAAAGGCCTGTTTTTTGCCCGGAGGCATTAAGATAATCCACCACCTCTTCAATGGTGTCGCATGCGGAACCCATTGCTATGATGACAGAGTCAGCATCCGGTGCTCCGTAATAATCAAAGAGCTTGTAGCTGCGTCCTGTTATTTTCTCAATATCCTTCATGTAGCCTTCCACAATTGCCGGTACTGCATTGTAGAAAGGATTGGAGGCCTCTCTGCCCTGAAAGTAAATATCCGGGTTCTGAGCGGTGCCTCTGACAACAGGGTTTTCAGGATTCAAAGCTCTGTCTCTGAAAGCCTTTATTGCATCCATATCAACGATTTTTGCCAGGTCTTCATATTCAATTTCGCTAATTTTCTGGTACTCATGAGAAGTTCTGAAGCCGTCAAAAAAGTGTATAAACGGTAATCTGGCCTTAATAGCTGCCAAATGGGCAACACATCCGAGATCCATTGCTTCCTGCACGTTTGCTGATGCCAAAAGAACAGCTCCGGTCTGTCTGCAAGCCATAACATCCTGGTGATCGCCGAAAATGGAGAGCGCATGAGCCGCGAGTGCGCGCGCTGATACATGTAATACTCCGGGCAGCAATTCTCCTGCCATTTTATAGATATTTGGTATCATAAGCAGTAATCCCTGAGATGCTGTATAGGTGGTTGTCAGCGCACCTGCCTGCAGGGAGCCGTGCATTGTACCGGAAGCGCCTGCTTCGGATTGCATTTCAACAACCTTGACTGTCTGTCCGAAAATATTTTTTTTACCGTGAGCAGCCCATTCATCAACTAATTCTGCCATGGGCGAAGAGGGTGTGATGGGGAATATTGCCGCAACCTCGGTAAAAGCATATGACGCATACGCAGCAGCATGATTTCCATCCATTGTTGACATTTTCATATGAAATTCTCCTTTTTCTTTTTCTTTTTCTTATTTTGTATTATATCAAAAATTGGTTATAAAATGTATGGACAGATTAGTTTTGTGTTCTGAAGGTTATACCTCCAAATCCAAGAATGATACCAAAGCTCATCGAAACAACTGCGACCGCTTGGATAAGTGGAATAGCTCCGGACAACAAGCCGGCTGTGAGCCGGGAGGCAAGAAATGCAACAGTACCTGCCAGCACAAGTGTCACAACGTCTTGCAGCTCAATTTTTACTTCACATATTTTTTTGATTTCTCTCAGATTGATGATGAGTGCACTGATAGAAGTGAGAGCGATGGAAAGTCCATAGCCGAATATATTGAAGGAAGGAACAGCGGCCAGTAAAAAAACCAGCACCAGGCCTTCAACGGATATGATAAGAGAATTTTTGAGCAGTATATTTTGCTTGCCAAGTGCATTGAGAATACCAAAGGTAGGTGAAGAAATAAAAGAGAGCAGACAAATGACCGATGCGAAGCGGATCATGTTGCCGAGGTCATTTCGTTGATAGAAAAGACGGCCCATTGTTTCAGGCAGTGTTAAGCATACAATGGCTGTTGCAATTCCGACGGCACATGCCAGCTTCAGTACCTGCGCAATTCTCTTCTCTGCGGACCAGTAGTCCTTTCTGCTCATATTGAGGGATAATTCCGGGACCAATACAGTGAGCATGGAGCTTATGATAATAAAGGGAAGAAAAGCGATATTAAGAGCCATTCCACTGAACCGTCCTATCAGCGCCAGTGCTTCGCTGTACGTGAAGCCGGCGGCTACCAGGCGCCAGGGGAGGACGAGAGTGGATATGGTAGACAGAACGGAAGAAAGAATACCATTCAGGCATAACGGAACAGATATGACAAAAACATCGAATAGAAGCTGTATCCTGGATTTCGACCTGACGGTATTTCCGGTTATCTTACTTTTCTGGATTCTGTAGCAAATGAAAAGTATCGTCATGCTGACCAGTTCACCCGCTGCCAGCGCAAAATATGCAATGGCAACAGTCTTGCCGACGTTGCTGGGTTTCAGTATGGCTATTGCACTCAGAAGGATAATGACACGCAGTAATTTCTCTGCAATATCAATGGTGGCTGTAACTTTATATTTGCCCAGTCCATAGAAATATCCTTTTATAACTGCAGATACCGGAACAAACACCAGCGCAGGGCTAATCAGCATCAGTGCCTCCGCTGCTCTGGCATCCCGGACGATATGAATGGCAACGCTTTTGCTGCAAAGCATCACCAGCACAGACACGCTGGAAGCCCAAAGAAGAATAAATGTGAATACCGTGCTCAGGGTCTTATTCAGATTTCTTATATCCTTTCGATTAAAATGGACGGTGGATATTTTTGAAATAGCTGTAATAAAGCCATCACTGGTAAAACAGAGTAAAAGCCCGTAAACAGGCATAATAAGGCCGTACAATCCCAGCCCCTCTGCACCCAGCTCACGGGACAGGATAATTGAAAATATGAAGGCAATCATGCCTGTGACCATGTTGGATAAAGTCAGTATAAATGAATCCTTATAAAATTTATCAATTCCCATTATGCAAAACTCCAAAAAAATACCGGTAATAAAAGCTATTCCCGTTAGAGTTTAATTATGTTTTATGATGGGAAAAGATCACAGGTCACATTTAACCTGTAGGTAGCGGAAGCGCATTTTTCTTATACTGGTACAGGCTGTTAAAATCAGGACGGGTCGCAGTGTCCATCAAATAGGCGGAGGCCTGTGCGCCTTCGATCCTGTTTGCGTTTAGCGCTGCAATAATCTTCTCCTGATTGCCGATCCCTATTCCATGGCCATAGTAATTACCGTTACTGAGATCTATGGCATTCTCACCCTGCCATTCCGGTGTGAGAGGGTTGACGTCGGGATTTCTGAAATACCTGCAATCACCCGGCAGATAATCAGTAAGCCTTCGGTAAGTGGATATCCCTATCAACTCATCCAGGTCCTGCCAGTTCATAAGAGTAATTTCAGGAAATGCAGCATTGAACAGATTATCCGAATAGGCATCCAATACCGCTTTATAATAGATAATCACAACGGCAGTTGCACATTCGGTTGCATATTTTCTTGTATTACGGAAAATATCATTGATGGCATCCGCGGGCTTGACATCCTTTTTCAATACAAAGCCGCCATTTTGACTGCGTATCCAGAAGTCCTCATTGCATTTGGACTCACTGAAGGTCCGAAAACCGAGCCTTCCTCTGTATAGTCCCATAGAGGCATCGATGATAGATCTTCGCATACTGATCTCAAAAATGAGTTCATCCTGAGAGGAATAAGAATATATTTTTGAGCTTTTTGAAAGCTTTTCGAGGATTTCGGCCTCAGCACTTCCACGAGGGTACATACTCAAAAGCTGATTGAGATCTGCTTCATTGCCTGCAATTTTTATCATGGCATCATCCCTCCGTTCATCCGTACCGCGAAGCTGATCTGCTCGTTAAGAGGAAGCCGTATCCAGGTATTCCATAGATAAACATTGCTTCTGTATAGCTTCGGAGAGAAGTCTGCAAGCTTCTGCTGAGTCTGCTCCGGAAGCTCTCTGAATGGCAGTAAAAGTTTTGTTTCCAATTCATTTAAAGGACTGAGCGGCTCACCGGTATCTATTGAGACCGGCCGGCATAGGTATTTAGCAGGTAATGATACGGCATAATGTCTGGGCGAGCTGCATAAGTGCAGACTTTCTCCTGTATAGTACATGAATGGCTTGTTTTCCCGGAGCCAGTAAAGAACCCCGTTGTAAGCCATCAAGCCTGTATGTCCGGACCATTTTTCTGTTTCAGGAATAAAACACAGAAGTCTTTCTGCCAATTCTTTGTCTCTCCGGTCAGGAGAATTGAGCCGTAGGGCTATCAACAGGAGGCTATCAGGATTCCGGGCTTCGAAAAAAGCCCATACAAGTTCGTGTATCAGCTTGCCGTTCCTATACTGCGTAAAGATCATCTCTGCCAGCTCCGGTAACACTGTGGTATCTCTGAAGCTTTTTGTCAATAACGCTGCCGCACGCTCCATCAGACGGTCATATTCTTTGTCCGGGGCCTCATCTATGGCTCCATCCCGGAAGCGATCCACGGCTCCGGTTTTTATCATCCATTGAAGCGCGGAGATGGCATTTTCGTTTCTTTGACGAAAGTTCTTTTCAGCTTTTGCGGCATTTTGACCGGTTAATCCTGAAGTGCCGGTCAATTCCGCAGCCATCTCCAATGCCTGAAGGAACAACGGATTCAGGGCACTTTCTGCATTGGCTTTCCGGATCATATTTCGCAGCAGATACAGTGTTCTGAACTGTAAATTTGTATCATTGATCAATTCAAATGCTTTTTCTCTGTTTTCCTGAAGAAGGTTTTGAACAAAATTCTTCAGACCATCCGGACCATTATTGATCCTTATATTGTCAAGCAGGCCAATTGGCTTGGAAGACATACTCTACGCCTCCTTCAGGCGGCGCAAAATCCTTTTTAAGTGCGGTCGCCTATTACCAGTATATTGAGTAGATTAGATTTGGCGACAACAATGTTGAGCGAGTGAATAAAAAAAAGGCATTCCGGCATTTTGCGGGAAGGCCCTGATGGGTTGAGTTAAAAAAACAGTTGTGCCATGTGGCGACTGGCTTTGCTACTGAAGCTTGCTGCTAAGTGCAGTGAATCTGTCCCGGAGTGTGGCATCCGGATTTTGTTCCAGGCCAAACCTGACAGCTGTCACAGCATTGGATGTATTTCCTGTCTTTGACATAGCATCTGCGAGATTATACCAGCCTGCGGCATCATCAGGATTTTGTCTGAGCTTCCTGATATAATAGGGAACCACTTTCCCGGCTAAGTAACGTGTATTGTCCAGCTTCTCCAGCTCGAATCCGTTCCAGTTCACCAGCTCAATGTCATATATGCCCGGAGCCTGCTCATTCCACAGAGCCAGAGAGGCTCTTGACGCGGAAGATCGGGCATTCTGCAAATCGATCATGCTGTACTTTTTGCTGAATATTTTTCTGGCACTGTCCTTATCCAATGAATAGGCAAAAAGCGTGCGGCCCTGTAGTCTTGATGTCAGTCCTAACAGCAGATATTTCTTGCCGTCTCCTGCTATATTTGTACTTTCCCGATAATGTATTTCCTCGAAATCCGGGTTGCTGATCTCAGACATTTTATACCACTGAACCTCATCCTTCTTGAGTACAATTGTTTTCACACCTTCATTGGTTTTGTACGATGCGACAAGCTCGCTGCGTTTGTCGCCGTCCAGGTCGGCAAACTGAATTTCATTTGAATTTTGGGGGAATTGGGGCTTCAACAGTTTCGCACCCGGAGGCAGAAAGCTGCTTACCAGTGCTCTGTAATCGACCTTCTCCGGCTTTGATGTCAATTGTGAGACAGCGTTGTTCAGATTCTTTACCATTGCTTCCACGGGCTTTCTGAGTGAATCAAGGGAGGGCAGTTCCAATGAGGGCAATTCAAACGTTGGATTCCATTTGGCTGTACCAAATAAATTCTGTCTGAAGCTGTCTATTTTAAATGTATCGGCATAATATTTAAGGCTGCTGCGGACTATTTTATCAAGTGCTTGCAGTCCTGAGCCTCGGATCATCTGCATGAACATTCTCCTTTACACAGATATTACTCTTATATAGTATGCGCCAGCTTCTGAAAGGTTAAAGGCATCATGAAGTTTACCGCTCCAATATAGCAGTGCTCAAAAATAACAAAAAACTACATTCTTTACAGATGGACTCAAATACGATAGTATAGAATAAGTGTAAAAATTGCATATTTCGGGGGTATTATTATGAGCGAAAACCGGCCAACGATCCTTATCTGCGACGACTCTCTTCTTGTCAGAAAAAAATTAAAGGACTGTCTCATGGAATGCGGCGAATACGATATTGTGGAAGCAGCCAATGGTCAGGAATCTGTCGAGGCATTTAAAAAGTACACCCCTGATCTTGTATTTCTGGATATTGTGATGCCTGATAAAAATGGAATTGATGCCTTAAACGAAATGAAGGCTGTAAATGCAGGGCTAAAAGTCGTCATACTGTCATCTTCAGGCACCAGGAACCACCTGAAAGCCGCTATGGATGCAGGCGCTTCAGATTTTATTCAAAAGCCCTGGGAAAAGACTCAGATCGAGCACATTGTCAAGAATTTATTTGAATAAGGGGTGTGAAAAATGTTTAGCCAATATTTTGGTCACTATCTTCTGAATAAAGGTCTGATCAGCACGGAGCAGTTGGCGGATGCCCTCGAATATCAGCGTTTGGCGCACCTGAAGCTGGGTGTTATTGCAATAAACGCCGGAATGATGAACCCTGCACAGGTTGAACAAATTCACAATATGCAGAAAAAAGCGGACAAGAGATTTGGGGAGCTTGCCATAGAGAAGGGCTTCATCAACGAAGAACAGCTCAATACATTGCTGGCGGCCCAGAAACAAGGACACCTTTTGTTGGGACAGGCTTTAATTGACCGGAATTATTTCACTCTGGAGCAATTACAAAGGGCGTTGGAGGATTACAAAAGAGAAAGCGGCATGTCGACCAGACAATTCAATATGGTCAGAAATGACGATGGACAGGAAATCGAACAAATTTTCAAGAAGCTTGGGGAGAGTGTGTTAAGCAAAACCTACAGTGATTATGTAACACTTCTTATAAAAAACCTGATTCGATTTGTGGATGATAATCCGACCGTTGAAATCAACCTGCTTCAATCCGGATATAGAACAGATTGGTTTGTAAGTCAGGAAATCACCGGAAAAATTCATATAAAAACGGGCATTACCTGCAATACGGATGTCTTTATCAGACTGGCGGCAAAATTCGCAGAAGAGGACTTGAAGGAAGCAGATGAGCTTGCGCAAGCTTCTGTCGGAGAATTCTTGAATCTCCATAACGGGGTTTTCCTGGTCAATATGTCCAATAATGGTATTGAGCTTGAGATGACTCCTCAGTTTGTGGAGAGAGAGGCTGCTGTACAGTATGCGGAAAAAGTTTATGTGATATCCTGTCAACTGCCTTGGGGCAAATTTGATCTGCTGATCAGCCATGTAGAATGAAGTCAATCAGATAAATTCCTTATGCAAGGGTTTCCGGCATAAGATAGGAGTTATCGACGCTCTATGCCGGAATAAGGTACAGGTTTAGAGGAGCTTGGCATAGCTGCGGAGGGACTATTGAATATTTTATATCGTAAGGTTTGTCTATCAACGTAAAATGGAGGCGGTCCCCTTTGAGCAGGCAGTTTAAGATATTCCTCTCCTCCTCATTTCAAGATATGCATGAGGAGCGGGATTATTTAAAATACCACGCTTTCGCAGCACTTCAAGCCGAGTTATTCCAAAAGGGCTGGGACTTGCAGATTCTTGATCTCCGCGGGACAACAACGCAGCCTGATCTTTCCCAAGAGGAGGCTGTTCTTCGTTTGTGCCTTGACGGTGTTGAGGAATGCATTCCGCGTATGGTAGTACTGTTGGGGGATCGCTATGGATGGATTCCCTTCGGAGAAGGGGCGAAATATCCGGACGAGGAAGCCAGATACAGAGCTGAGACTTCTGTACAGAATATAAATGACGCACCGAACCTGGATATTACAGAGGATGAAATCTCAGGCCGCAGTGTCACCCATCTGGAAATCTATTACGGCTTGAAGCATATGTCCCATGATGATGTTTTCGTCTATCAGCGAACAGGCCTTCCCTATGAAGACATGACAGACGGGCAGCGAGCCGTGTTCTGCTCCGGATATGATGCACAGCAGGCGCTGAAGGCTGAAATCCGCGAAACAATGAGCGACCATATACATAACATTAAGGAGTATGCGGCAGGCTGGAACTATGTTGCGGGTAAAGTTAACGGTCTTGAAGCGCTTGATGCCATGATCTATTCCGATTTAAAGGCAAGCTTTGATAGGGAGGTTGCGGCGGTAAGTTCAGAAAAGACTACCTGGGCAGCATATTCGAAGGATATCCTGACGTCGCTGGGAAAATCCACGATTCGGCGGAATGCAACAGGTACTCCTGATCCATCCCCGGAATTCCGGGATAACCTGCAGGAAACCATGGAGCATCCGGGTTTTTACTGGGTGACGGGAGAACGCGGTAGTGGGGTTACCACATATATGGCTCAGCTATGCTACAGTCTGATGTTCGTCGAAATTTGGCGTGAAGAACACCACGAAAAGCCCATTCTTCTGGTAAAGTACATTGCAGAAAGCCATTTCGGCGATCTCACAGCTGATATCATGCTGGGGCAGCTGGTGGAACAGCTGGAGGCACCCGCTGTCGATATTTGCCCGGAAGAGGAACGGGAGAGCTTGGATAGCGCGATTGACGCTTCCATCGCCATCCAACAAGATTATTGGGACAATCGTGATGACCTTTCGAAAAAAGAAGCCGTTACCAGGACGTTGTCCGGAATAATCCACCGCTTTCTCTCGCTGCTTCATAACGCATATGATATATTTTTCATTCTGTGCGATGTCGATATGCTTCTTGAAAATGACGACGATTTTGGAACACTCTACTGGCTGGATGATATTCCGTCCAACGTAACGGTTGTTTTTTCAGCCGCGGAGGGCAGTCTGACTCCCTGCATGGAGCACAAATTCATCTATGTGCCGCCGCTTTCGGCAGAGCTGATCGGTGAAATTATGGCAAATACGGCCCGTGATTATGGTAAGAGGTTTTCTGCGGAAATTATCGACCTCGCCATTCATAAGCTCCTATCAACCAAGTATGCCAAGGCACTTCATGTCCGCGCACTCTCGGAATGCCTGATGAATATGACCGGGCCAGATTACCTGGCCTTTACCGGGCCGGATGCTCATTTATCCTTTATGAAGCAGCTCATCAGTGAAATCCCAGGCAATGTCGACGGCGTTTTTGATGTGGTTATTAACCGTGCAAAGATGGCATATGGGGAACTTGCCATAGCTGCACTGAGACTTTTATGGGTATCACGGGCTGCGATTCCCCATTGGATTTTCCGCGATGCACTGTCTGTGAATTTGGGGCGTGAGGTAACAGAATTGGAGCTGTTCTCCTTGAAGGGTTATCTGCGCGGTACTCTGAAGGATACGCGTGGATTAACCTGGCAGCTTGCCCATGATTCCTTCAGAAGTGCTCTGATGATGCATATCGGCGATGCCGTGCGTGACAGCGCAGCTGCCATATTGCAAATACTTCGTGATAATTTGTCCGATCATTCCTTTACTTTATCCGAATTTATCTGGTATGGTTATTGGGCGGGAGATCCAGCAGCTGTCGTGGAATACTTTGATTCATTTTGCGATAATGGCGCTGCCTGGTATGAAATGTTGCTTCTTTTTAACAGCAAGCTTCGCCGAAACGAAGGTGAATGGATCATCTACATGAAAAGAGCAATTGAGCCATTGCGTAAGAATCCCGATGCCTTGACCGGCGTTTTTTTCTTGCTCTGTATTCCTGTTCCAGGTACGCAGGAGAATTATATTGTGTATGACGAACTGCTGAATTCCTATCTTACTGCTTCCGTTGATTTCGTTCCTCAAAAAGCCATTTCTGAGTTACGCCAGCAATATGCCGCCTGGCGTCTGAAATCGAAAACCATCCATGAAGACGTTACCAAACGCCGGGAGGCATTGTGCTCTTTGGAAACAACGTCACTTCATGCCGCCGGGCAGTTCGATCCAAAGAAAGACGGCGAAGCCGCCAATTGGTACTCGTATATGTCTGATGCCTTGTATGCCCAGACATTGTTGTGCGTCAATTGGCTTCTGAAGGAACCCGATTATGCGAAGGAATGCTTTGAACGTGCTGTTGTTACATTTGAACGGCTGGGTGACGATGGCATCCGGCACCTGATAGAAAAGGGAAATGTATCTCTGTTAACGATCCTTGGCACTTATTTTTACTTGAACTTTATGATCAATGGATTTGTCATGAGTGGGCTTGCTGAAAAACTTAACAGCTACGTGGAGCTGCTGGAAAAACGAAGCGGGGACTTGGAGCTGCAGGTGGACATGTTCCGTTTGTATACTGTTGTGGTTGAAACCCTTGAGTCGAATAATGTGCCGCAGGAGTTGAGGGACAATCGTTCTGATACTGCAGCGGACAAAGAAGAAGCGGCTTATAAGTACCTGAAAAAGCTTGTTCATCTGGGCAATGAGCTTTATCCGAAAAAGCTCAAGGATAGCGAGTTCATCCGCAAATATCTGAAAGCTCTGTTGGAACTGGCACAGGAACAGCTTATACGTGGATACCATGATGAAGCTTCTCTGACAAATCAGATGTATATTCAAACCATCCTCAATCTTCATGAAAATAAACGATTGAGTGAAGAGGAGGTCGCGGATTCGTCTGTATATAAAGCGACGGAGGATTATATTAAGCATGGCTTAAACGAGAATCCGGAAGATTGGCGTCTGATGACCGATTATCTCATGGAGATGGCCGAATGGGTTGACAGCTGCCGTCCCGATCCGCTGCGTCGATCCATATGTCATGCTTCTGTTTTACTGCTTAAGGCGGATTATGCTTCGACAGCCGAAGACAGCAATGAGCAAGAGGTTGATCAATTCTTCCGGGAAGCCCTGGAGTTGGTTCTGCATATTCCGGATCAGTTCTCCGAGTGTGTGTCAAATGGACTGGATGTGAAGAAAAGACAAGATTTGGTAACCGATATTCTTTCGCTTCTGCCAAACATGTTCGCCGAGCTGACAAAAAGGGACATGGTCACTGACGCGGAACTCATTCTGGAGATATTCAGCCGTCTCTATCCGGAACTGCTGGATCGGTCCGAACTCCTGGAGGAAATAAAGAACATACCTGTACAGATATCCGATGAATTCAAACGGACTCTTAAGGTGCAGGAGCAACAAGGCAGTTCCGTGTCAGCTGAGATTGCCTTCACACTGGTAGAAATCATGGAAGGGTATCTTGAGCCACACCATAAAAGGCTGAAAAAGAGGCTTTCCGCTATCCGGAAAGCCCTGCTAAAGGGATAAAGCAGATTTCTTGTATAGATTCTTTCCGGCATAAAGCAGGAGTTATTAATTCTATATGCCGGAATCTTCTTCTATTTGATCTTAAAAGCCTTGTATTCAGACGGGTGCAGTATTTCTTTGAATACGCTTCTTCCGCCCTCTGAAATACCGTCGTTTTCTGCACCAGTAACCAAATCCACCAGCTTTGCTTCGGGTCTGTCGACGATGATTCGGATACTCTCGGAATGGGGCAGGAAGGATTCAATCACAAATGTGTCATTATCATAGGTGAACAGGCCGACCTTTGAGACGGTATTAAGTGTTACGGGACATGTATTTCTGAAAATGCCCCGGATTAGCGCCAGCACCTCTTTGGGATAATGATACAGATCGCCGTGATCATCCGGGATTGTCAAAACATAGAGGCGGCCTTTGCCGTAGTTGACAGCCAGAACAACCGGTACGCTGGTGTCTTCACCGAGTCCGCCGGCCAGCTGCCATGTATCATTAGTAGAGAAAGCTAAACACGGCAGAAGTACCTGCTTGTCTGTGATAGCGACATAGTCTGCGTTGATGCCCCGAGCAGAAAATACATATCGGTCTGCCAGTATTTTTCTGCCGGTCCAGCGGATATTTGCCAACTGCTCCAGACCTTTCCCTTCCAGTGCCTTTAACAGTCCGGAGGTGATGATCACATCGCTTCCGCTGAGCAGGCTTTTGTTAATCTTGTTTATAAGTTCATCATCTGCGGCGGCGCTTTCTGTCAGGAATATTTTCCTGTGCCCCTCAGGATACTCCGGGTATGGCTCCAGCGGGATTCCAAGCATACCGATGTAATTATGCAGGTAATCCTCACCATTGGAATGATAGGGGAGATAGCAGGCTGCTCCGACAGGGTTCCCCAGACTTCCCAGAAATTCGTCCACATCATCAAAGGCCCGGCTGACCAAAGGAACAAAAATTTTGCCTTGTTTATCTAGGAGGGCGCCGAGACAGAAAAGTGTTACCTCCCGGGGCTTGGCAAAAAGCGTTACAAAGGCTTGTTGTATGTAGTAATTCAGGCTTCCGCTGCATTCATAAGGATCAAACCAGCCGCCGCCGTTTTTCCCGGGTTTTACATTTTCCAGATACCGCATAATAAAATAGCTCAGGTATTTGGGGAGATGCTGTTGCGTATACAAAGGATCTCTTGTTTCCGTACCGGTATAGATCATATCGAATATTTTGGGCTCATCCTGCAGATTGTAGCCGGTTTCTTGGTAACAATCATACCAGTTGGGATATTTGATGATCATATTCACTTTAGGATTGACACGCTTTGCAGCGTCGACCACCAGTTCCCGGGAGACCTCCTTCATTAGCTCCGTTCTGAATTCCGACCAGGTTTTGTCTCCTTTGGCTTTAACACAGGATTCACATTTGCAGTTGGTAAAAAAGAAATCATCCAGAATAATTTCATCGAATATTTCAGCGGTCATTTCAACGATGGATTTTAAGCGGTCTCTATGGAGCGGATTCGTGTAACACATGGAGGTGAAACCGAATTCATCACTGTGAGAACCATCTGTGGTAGTGATACCTCCGGAGGTTTTGATGCCCTTATTCTCAAAAAATTCTTTGAGTATCAGCATTTTGTCCCGTGTAATAAACTCATTGCTTCGGTATGTCTCCAGATATACCTTGTCGATATGCACCTGTTTTTCCAGAAAACGAAAGCTCTTTTCAAATTTGTGCAGATCTGAGATTGCATTCAAATTGCCTACGGGGCAGTAAAGCGCAACATCGAAATTGTTGTAACCCATATGCTTCCTCCTCTTTTTATTGACAAAATATTACTATGGATCGATTATATCATGCCATAACAAAATATGGAACAAGACCGGTGCAGACAGCACGGTATTTGACAAAAGCTATTATTCTTAGGTAAAATATCAGAAATAACAAGGTAAAAAGCCCGGTTGAACCGGGACGTTTTAAAGCAGCAGCGGGACAGTTGGAGATCCGGCATGCGGAAGTCCGATATACCAGCGCCTGCATGTGAGGAAGTGGTGAGAATCCGGATGAAGAAGTTAAAGAGGGCGTATGTTGAAATCACAAATATGTGCAATCTTTCCTGTGCGTTTTGTCCGGGTACAGCCAGAAATCCCAGATTTATGAGCATTGCGGAGTTTGAAGCTGTTTTAAAAAGACTTTCCGACTATACGAAGTATTTGTATTTTCACGTAATGGGCGAACCATTGCTGCATCCGGAGTTGGGAGGCTTTTTGGAATTATCAGATCAATACGGGTACCGTGTTAACATTACAACCAATGGAGCGTTGATCAGAGATCAGGCAGATACACTTGATAACAGCAAAGCCCTGCGGCAGGTGAATTTTTCGCTGCACAGCCAGGAGGATGTTGTGGATGAAGCGGTACTGGTCAAGTATCTGGAGGAGCTGTTTTTGTTTACTGAACGGGTTCTGGCCAGGGGCGGAGTATATATCTCCTATCGCCTTTGGAACCTCTCCTCAGCGGCAGCAGACAAATATAACGCCTTCATTGTACAAAAGCTGGAACAATACTTTAAACCGGACTTTTCAATCACGGAAGCATTAAGCCGGAGCAATAGGATCAAACTGAGAGAAGGTCTTTTTTTAAATAGTGCGGAGGTATTTCAATGGCCTTCCCGGAAAGCGGATGAAGTCGGCGACGAAGGATTTTGTCTGGGCTTGCGGGATCAGGTTGCTATATTGGTGGATGGAACAGTAGTACCCTGTTGCCTGGACAGTGAGGGAACCATCAATCTCGGGAACATCTTTCATAAGGATCTCAAGGAAATATTGGAAGGGAGCCGGGCGCGGGCATTATACGAGGGATTTTCCGGGAGACAGGCTGTTGAAGAGCTTTGCAAAAAATGCGGATACCGAGCCCGCTTTTCAATTTAAGCTAAATGCTTATACCGGAACACTGACATTGTTCAAAATGAGAAGTGTGGTATATAATAAGCTTAGGCCCTATTTTGGTCAATGTAAATCCAGGTATGGATAGTTGCGGAAGTTGTTTTTGCGCGGAAGCTATGATAGATTTGTATGAAGTAGTGATACTGCCAACAGGAAGGAATAGAATATGAGTGAGTGTATTTGCAGCAGTTGTAGAAATCTTCAGGGAGTCATTGATGAAGACGGTAAGGTAGAACAATTCGAATGTGTTTTTGGCTATCCGTCAGAAAGCTGTGAGGTATGTGAAAACGGAGAATGTGAGCTTACATGCGGCCATTATGTATCCGATGAGGAACAGACTGAAATGATGATCGTTCACTGTATGACCTGCGGCAAGGAGCTGCAGCAGGTGTGCGGAAATGATGAGGCAGGCAAAGTGCAGTGTATTGACTGCTTTTTAAAGGCTGGTCTGTAGAGGTCAGCGTCTTCTGAAGTTACAGATAAACGCAAGCCACCGCAGCGGAGCATATGACGACAGAATTTGGAGGACCGGGATGCTTCGGACAATCATTTGGTACACATTAGGTTGGACCTATCTGGTTATTACTTCACCTGCTTTATTGTGGGTCAAATGTCTTGAGAAGTCAGGTAAAATTAAAAAAAGGGATGCCTTTGCAGACAACTTCAGCATGTTTCTGGCAAGAGGACTGTTTTTCCTTACAGGCTCTTCTGTTACAGTGACGGGGCTGGAGAATATCCCTCAGAATAAGCCTGTGCTTTTTGTCAGCAATCATCAGAGCCATATGGACAGTGCGATCATCCACGGCTTTATCAGGCTGCCCAAAGGGTTTATTGCCATGAAGGAAGCAAAAAGCATTCCCATACTGAGCACATGGATGAAGTATATGAAGTGCATTTTTATTAACCGGGAGGATGTTCGCCAATCAGTCCGTGGTATGAAGAAAGGTGTCGAATTTTTAAAAGAAGGCCATTCCATGGTCATTTATCCGGAAGGCAGACTGAGTCAGAGCAGCCAGCCCGGAGAATTTAAGAATGGCTGTGTAAAGCTTGCCGCAGGAGCCCGTGTGCCTATTGTTCCCATTACCTTGAATCATTCATGGCGAATTATGAACAGAGAGGCCTCAAGGATCTGTCCGACTAAAGTGACCTGCATTATATCAAAACCCCTGTACATCACATCTCTTAAAGGTAAAGACGAGCGTGTTATTACGCAAAAAGTCAGAGATATCATATCTGAAAATCTTACTGCACAAGGCTAAAATTTGGTCTAAAACAGAACGCTTCCTTTCGTGCCGGTCATATAATATTTCATGAGGTTATCATGTCATGTAAAAAGTATGAGTAGCACGAAGCAAATGGGAGTGTGATTGTCATGTTCAGAAGCACTGCTGCCGGAAAACGTCTCATCGGGCTGATCCGGGCGTTCAACAGTGATGGCTTTGAAATCTGCAAGGTTAGTACATATAAAGGCAGGATTGGTATAGCTGCCGAAAGCAGGACAGCGTCGAACTATGATACGGGAAAGCGCAAAAGGGTCTATTACCTTGAAGGTACGGCCTATGAGACAGGCTTCCTGATGGGAAGTCTGGCAGAAGAAGATGTTTCACGGATGACAATGGATTTTGCCGATCGGGTGGTATTCTCTTTTATTGGAGCCAAAACACTGGAAAAAATCCGATTGATTCAAAAATTGCTAATCCGCTTGGTGTATGAACTTTCAAAAAAGACCTGGCAGCAGCAGCCATTGGAGATCAGGGAAGAGATCCAGGGCATTTATGATGGATGTAAAAAGAGGAATCAAAAAACCCGTGTTGATCTGGAGCATCTGATCGTTCTGAATACCGGAATAGATATCATTTGTTCCAGAGTGTATCCGGGTGATTTCTTTAAGCGTGATATACCGGATATAGGGCAGGAGGATTTCAAAGTTCCGTTCATGTGTAATGCCTTTACTGTGAGCGGCAGGAGTGCAGACAACGGATTCTGGTTCGGCAGGGACTTTACATTCCCTACGGCAGATGTGTTCCAGGACACGGCAACGATGGTGATATATAATCCAACAAGTACGGGAGACAGACCGGCGATTCCCTTTGTGAGCATAACAGCGCCCGGAATGGTGGGGAGCATATCGGCAATGAATTTAAAAGGGGTGGCTTTTGGGGTGAATATGTCACCCGGGGCGAATTGTGACCCTCAGAATGTCGGTACCAATTCGCTGCTCCTTTTACGATTATGCGCCCAATACTGTGACAGTGCTGAGGCCGCAGTTGATCGGATGGCGGAGACACCCAGAGGCGTATCATGGAATTATATTATAGCGGATGGAAAAAATGATCGATCTTGTGTAGCAGAGGCGGGAGCATCGGGTTCTATTCCGGATTTTACCCAATTTCCACCGGAGGATTACAGGCCCTATTTACCGGATCGGGAGTTTATTCTGCAGCATAGCTCGGGAATGTTCAGAAACGGGATGATGGTTCGTTGGAACGATTACAAGTACCCTAAGGAATACCTGAGCTTTAATCAAAGTCTATGGAAATATTTCAATGAAAAGAACCACACGGACAAAATGATCCATGAAGGAGCTTTTGAGGAAAATGGATTTATCAACAAAACCGGAGAGCAGAACTGCCCGTCTTCCTATTATTTCGCACCCCAGAGAGAGGAAAATGAAGAGTTGTTCATTGCCACAAACCACTATATCATACCTGAAATGAGGTATTTTGCAATGCACCGCTGGACGAACGGAATGATCGGTATGAGGGTCAATGATATTCAATGGCGTTATGATGAATTGCACCGATTGATTCACAAAATTCTTGATACAAAGGGAAGCATCGGGTTAACCAACGCAAAAGAGATTATTAGCTTTCTTTCACCCTATGGGGAAAATGCGAGCTATTATTCCGACAATCCAAAAAGCAAGGATGGCAAAGAGATACGAATCGAAGGCTATCACTCCGTTTTCGACCTAAAAAATCGGATTGTCGAAAGTCACTATGGCTATTATTGCGATCAATGGGTAAGGCTATCGTTGCACAAGTATTTTTAGGCAAATGGTCCGAAATAAGTGCTTCGAGAAAAGTATTTTCATAAAAATATCCTGGATTTTGCAAAGAGGCTTTATAGTTGTGTCAACCTTCTGAAAACAGATTCTTAAACAACACTTTGGATTATTGCAAACAGTGATTTATGCTATAATTAATTTATGTGCTGCTCGTAGTTGCATTTGATAAAAATCAGGCTAGTAAGAGTACAAAAGAAAGTTGGAGTTAAAAATGACAAGGATATTGCTTGTGGAAGATGACAGGAGCATCGTTGATAATCTGACTGAATTTCTCAAAAGTGAAGGCTTTTCAGTAGACTCTGTTAACGGGCAGGCTGCCGCGGTCCATAAAATTGAGAATCATTCATATGACTTGCTGCTTGTGGACGTATCCTTAGCGGATGGAAACGGATTTACCGTATGTGCAGCTGCAAAGGCGAATACAGATGTCCCCGTGATGTTTCTTACCGCTTCCGGTGATGAATACAGCGTTGTTACAGGACTTGACATGGGGGCTGACGACTATATAGGAAAGCCGTTCAGGCCCAGGGAGCTGGTGTCGCGTATCAAAAATGTGCTCCGGCGTTCCGGAAGAGTACAGTCTGTTATAGAGCTGGACGGCATTCGCGTGGATACTGTAAAAGGAATGGTAACCAAAAACGGTTCGGAAATTTATCTCTCGGCACTTGAATATCGTTTATTGTTAATATTTATCAACAACAGGGGCACCGTACTTTCAAGGAGCAAGCTTTTGGAGGAAATCTGGGATATTGCGGGGGAGTTTGTGAATGATAATACGCTGACCGTATACATTAAAAGGCTGCGCGAAAAGATCGAAGACGACCCGCAGAATCCTTCGTTTATCAAAACAGTCCGTGGCATTGGGTATAAGGTAGGCGAATAAATGGACGTTTTAAAAAATCCCCAGATTAGAAAGATGTTGCTTCTGCATATTGCAATTAGCTGTATTGCAGTTTTCACAGGCTTTGTGGCAGGAGGAACAGTCTGCGGTATACTGGTACTGTGTTTATGTCTTCTATTTTCTTTTATTCACTTTTTGTCAGATTATAAAAGGTACAAGAGGATTTCTGACCTGAGCAGTGACATAGACAGTATTCTTCATTACAGAGAAGTCCTTGATCTTAACGAATATGTAGAGGGCGAACTGGCAATACTCAGCAGCGAAATATATAAGATGACGGTCAGAATGAGAGAACAATCCGAAAATCTAAAAAAGGATAAACAATATCTTGCTGACTCTTTGGCAAATATTTCCCATCAAATAAGGACTCCGCTTACATCTGCCAATTTAATTGCCGCATTGCTGCAAAAACCTGAATTAACCTATCATCGACGTCGGGAACTCACACTGGATATGATGAAGCTTTTGGAACATATTGACCGGCTTGTCACCGTTCTTTTGAAGCTATCCAGACTTGATGCCGGTACCGTTGAATTTCAGCAGGAAAATGTTTCTACAGCAGA
>JAEZLF010000242.1 GCA_023435925.1 Bacillota bacterium | reverse complement strand
AAGGCGACCTACCCCTTTGGGTGGCGATATGGACGGGCTGAAGGCTTAGCCGCGATAGTCGCAAGAATCGCCCGTCACATCCACAAAGCCCCGTTGGCCCGGCGACAGGCTAAAGCGGAATTCGCGGTCCTTGACCACCATGGAATGGTGGATGGGAAGCTTGGATTTGACCACTTGAGCCTTACCGTCAAGGCCGGTGAAGCTGGCGGTGATTTCCTTTTCGGCGTCAAACCAATGTTCGGTGCCGTCATTGGCGCCAACGCCTTGGGCGGTCACGGTGACGAGGGATTCGAACTTCACCCAGGTGTTGGGGTTTTCGATCTTGCCCACTTTGACCATGAAGCGCTTGGTTGTGGCGGCCGAGCAATTGGCCGGTTGCTGGGCGTTTTGCACCACAAAGGCCAGACGATCGGCGCTGAACCCTTCGGCCAGTTTGGCGGTGATGGAGGCCATGACCTTGGCCATTTCCGGCGTGGGGGCCACTTCTTCGAACCGGGCCTTATAGCTGGCCGCGTCCGCCAAAGCGGTTTCCAAGGTCTTTTCCAATGTGGTGATCCGGCTGGCCTGCGTGGCCTCCAGCTCTGACAAGCGGGCGATTTCCGCCTTGGCGTCGGTGACTTCCTTGAAGGCTAAGTCCTGACCAACCCGATAGGCGTAAAAGCCAACCGCGCCAAAGAACGCCACGACCAACAGCAACTGGAAAAGCTTAAGGTAAAATGACCATGGCGTTTCACCACGGCGGCTCCGACGGCGGGCCATTGGACCTCCACAAAACACGAAACTTACACGCACTATAAAAGCGCTTCTGCGAATGGTTATCAAAAAATGGCGTCAGCCCATTTTTGATATAGAAGGTGGCTTTAAATTTCCGCTCCCAGGCCGAATAGCAATTTTTCGCCGCAAGGAATACCGAAACTTGCAGCAAACCTGCGGAAAATTACGGAGAAGCGCCCCGCCAAGGGGCGGGGCAGGCAATGGGTTGGCCACCAAAGCCCTCCTTGGCGTCTAGCCGTCGGAATCCTTAACCAGCCGGTAGAGCTTGTTGTCCTTAAGGGCCGAGACGGAGAGGGTCTTGAACTCGCGCGCATTATCGGTGCGGACCAGGCGGGCGTGACCCACACCTTCACCATCCCTGGCCAGCTCGCGGACCTCCCACACCATAGAGGAGCCTTGCGGCTGGTAATGTTGGCCTACTTTGACTTCGCGTCGTGCCATGGAGAAAACCTGCCTGAATCTAGAACATCTGTGTTGGGCGAACAGCCAAACGCCTGCAAACTCCTTAAGCCAAAGCCCCAACGACATCTGGCGAAAGGTTTTTAGATGTCTAGGGCATGCTGGGCTTGGAAGGGAAGGCAAATTTGGCCGGAACCCTGCCATGTCCATTGAATGACACATGGGCTAAAAGTCGTTGAAGTCTTATGGACACTTTTCTTGAGAAATACTCGAACCCTACCAAATTTTATATGTATGTATTACAAGACCTATGGTCTGATGGGATGTAATCAAACGGTATGCCCATAGTATGACGGATGAATTCTTGGATGTTTTGGTGTTGCATTCCGTAAGCTATTGCCTAATTTTGCAAATGCGAGATAGGCAGGTCAGGGGTTCCTCTTGGGGCTTGGGCCTACCTTCCTCCTAGACACTTAGGAATGATTGATAGCATTAGTTGCAAATTGTGGGGGCAGATGCTGCAGGGCCGCCTAGGCGATTGTCCGGTCCAACGCCCAAGGGCCAGACGGGACCTGCAGCAAGGGCGTGATAAAAGCCTGCCGGGTGACCGGCTTTTGGGCCAGTCCGAAAGAGAGGATGGTGGGGTACCATGAAAATCCTTATTGCCGATGACCATGAATTGTTTCGTGATGGTTTGCGCCATGTCTTGGACCAATTGGGCGGTTCGTTGACTATTGTCGAGGCCAGTGACTTCGCTCAGGCCGTCGAGGCCGTCGAGCATCACCCAGATATGGATATTGTGTTGCTGGATCTGTCCATGCCGGGCATGACCTGGAATGACGGTCTGCAGCGCCTCCGGGAATTGCTGCCGGAGAATGTGCCGATTATCGTTCTGTCGGCCTCGGATGATCGCCGCCATGTGTTGCAGGCGGTCAATATGGGGGCTTCGGGCTTTATCCCCAAAACCTCGTCCAGCCGCGTGATGCTGTCGGCGTTGAAATTGGTGCTGTCGGGCGGTGTCTACCTGCCGCCGGCCTTGCTGGAACAAGGCAATTCCCATGGCGATGGCCTGGGGCCGATGGCCAACGAAAATGCCGTCTCCTTCCTGACGCCCCGTCAACGCGAAGTTCTGGCGCTTTTGGGCCAGGGCAAATCCAACAAGGAAATCGCCCGCGTGCTGCAACTGGCCGAAGGTACGGTCAAGCTTCACGTCACCGCCATCTTGAAGGCACTGAATGTGAACAATCGTACCCGTGCGGTGGTGGCGGCGTCCCAATTGGGGTTGACCTCGCCGGAAGCGGCTCAGGTCGGGCGCTAAACGCGTCCCTCTTACGGGCTTCCTCTGTGCCGTAGGACTCGGGGTCCAACGGCGCATAGGCCCTGAGGCGATTATTGTTCTGAGATGTTACCCACACCTCTGTTTCGGTGAAAAAACAGGCTCGTATAAGGCGAGCCTGTTTTTTGTCTGGGACGGAAGGCGACGGG
>JAEZLF010000235.1 GCA_023435925.1 Bacillota bacterium | reverse complement strand
TCCTCGTATAATATTTCTTGTAAGGTTTTATTAAATAATTTTCCAGTTACAAACCTTCGTGGTATCGACCCCAAACTCACTGGAATATTCTTAAAGATCACTTCGAAGGCTCTCTCAAAGGCATTCTTCAAAGCCCTTCTTACAGAGATTGCTTACTGTGTAGTAGTAAGCGGCCGCCCCGCCTTCGTCGGCCTCGTACTTTGACAATTTGCATATTTACCTTTTCATTTGCCTGTGCAACAATGGTGTTAGAGGCCATTGCGGACAGTTTTGCTCACTCCTTGCGGAGCCTTGTGCTGCTGCTTAGAAAGTCTGTTCCCCGGGCCTGGCGTCAGCTTCGTACCACTGGGTGTTTATTCGTCTGTAGCCTGCACCCTTTGGCAGGCGGGTGTCGTGCATAGGTTACTCACGAAGCGGATTCTAATTGCGAGGGCGTCGATGTGTCAGGATCCACGGGCATTTGTTAAGGTTAATGTGCCTCATATCCGATCACGGAAGGAGGTGATTCTAATGCCAAATTCATTGCTGGTAGGCATCGATGTCAGTTCCTGCGATAACAAGATCAGGTTGTTGGATTCTTCAGGCAATAGCCTTTCAAAGTTTACTGTTTCCAATAACCAGCCTGGCGCTCAAACTCTTTCTTCCAAAATTACAAGCGCCATGACCTTGAATCGCTTCGACTCCCTTGTGATAGGCCTTGAAGCTACCTCTGTCTACGGCGAACCTCTTGTTCATTTCTTGAAACAAGACGCCGGTATCAGTTCCTTCAAGCCCAGCATTCATGTGCTGAATCCCAAGCAGGTCAACGCTTTCAAGAAAGCTTACCTCGATCTGCCCAAGACAGATGATGTTGACGCCTGGATTATCGCCGAAAACTTGCGTTTTGGACGCATTAGCCAGGAGGTTTACATGGACGACAAGGTTACCGCTCTGAAAAAGCTTACCCGGGCACGCTATTATGCTGCCCGAAACCTTACAAGGGAGAAAAACCACTTTCTCACACACTTGTTCCTGAAGTTCTCTTCTCTTACCCAGGAGAAGGTTTTCTCGGACAAGTTCGGGGCTACTGCCCTTGCCATTATTGAGGAATTCCTGTCTGTTGATGAAATCGCTTATATGTCCATCGAGGAGCTCTCCGCTTTTGTCAACGAGAAAGGCAAGGGTAAGTTTGATGTCCCGGATGATACCGCCAAGCTCATACAAAAGGCTGCACGCAGTTCGTACCGCTTACCCAAAACCGTCAACGACTCTATCAACCAGGTCCTGGCCATTTCTCTTGTAGCCATTCGTGCTTTGAAAGACCAGTTGAAACTGTTTGATAAAGCGATTGAGGAGCAGATGAAGGTTGTACCTAATACTCTGACCTCAGTCAAAGGTATCGGTCCGGTCTATGCAGCAGGTATCATTGCCGAGATCGGCGATATCAACCGTTTTAAGAATCAGGCTGCTTTGGCCAAGTTTGCCGGCATTTGCTGGAGTAAATATCAATCCGGCAAATATACCGCCGACAATACTCATCTTATATCTTCGGGAAACCGGTATTTGAGATACTACCTCATGGAGGCTGCGAACAAGGTGCGTGTGCACGACCCCGAGTTCAGACGCTTCTATGATCTCAAATACAGTGAAACGCCAAAGACGCCGCATAAAAGAGCACTCGCACTGACTGCCAGGAAATTAGTTCGGTTGGTCTATGCACTGCTGCATGACAACCGGCTATACATACCGCCAAAGGAATAGCAGTTCCTTTGGGCTGGCACGCCCTGTTTTTCCAGCCAAAATGGCAGGGCTTGTTTGGGTTTCTCTTTTTGCGCCAAAACAGCTTAAACAATATGCAATTTTCAAAGATCTTTTTCCAGTTTACCTATTGACATCTTACCGCTGGACTTTTTTTATAAAAATTCTGGAATATTATCGTATTTCAACGTATATTATTGTGTGCTTTGTTTCATATTTAATAATAGCATATAAAAAAACCAAAATCAACATAATACAAAATAATCATTGTATAATGTGGACACAATCCAACATTTATAGTATAATAAATGTTGGTACAAATGACAGCTGCTTAAGAAGAAAAATATACCCATATCAGATAAGCAGGCCTCTTTACCCGCTTATCAGAAGAACACACAAGTGAAATAAAAATGGACAATACTACAATGTAAATCAGGAGGAATACCAAATGAATCAACGATTAAAGGATCAGGTGGCAATTATTACCGGAGGTGCTCAGGGACTTGGAGAAGCACTCGCTCATAGATTGGATAAGGAAGGCTGCAAGGTCGTTGTCGCAGATCTGAATCTGGAATCCGCACAGAAAGTGGCCGCCGGCTTAACAGATGCCATTGCAGTCAAAGTCGATGTCAGTGATGAAGAGCAAGTTGAAGCGATGATCGTAGCAACAGTGGCAAAATACGGAAAACTGGATCTTCTTGTATCCAATGCGGCGATTTTAATAGCCAAGCCGGTAACAGAATTTCCCGGAGCCCAGTGGAAAAAGATGATGGATGTCAATCTTGTCGGCTACTTCCTCTGTGCAAAAGCTGCTGCAAAGGTCATGATCCCAAATAAAAAAGGAAACATTATTCAAATCAACAGTAAATCCGGCAAGAAGGGATCCTACAAGAACTCAGCCTATGCAGCAGCAAAATTCGGTGGTATTGGTTTTACGCAGAGTCTTGCACTGGAGCTTGCCGAATTCGGTATCCGCGTCAATGCCATATGCCCCGGTAATCTTCTCAATTCCCCCCTGTGGAACGAAGGTCCAAATAGCCTCTTCAAGCAATATGCAAAAAATCAAGGTATCACAGAAGAACAGGTCAGGCAGAAATACCTGAATCAGGTACCTCTGGGAAGAAGCTGTGAATATGAAGATATCGCAAATGCAATGGTATTTTTAGCTTCGGATGAAGCCAGCTATATGACAGGCCAGGCTATCAACGTCACCGGCGGTCAGGAAATGCGCTAATCATTAAAATATTGTTTGGAGGTTTTACCATGAGCACTGAAATAAACCATTTGATCGATAAACTGAACCATTACGATGTCAAAGTCAGGTTGGATAGTCTCAGACAGTTGATGAATAAAATAGACTCCGGAGAACTGGAGAGACCGGAAAAGGGCAAGGATGTCAACAACCACATCCACACCACCTATTCCTTCTCTCCCTATTCCCCGACAAAAGCGATTTGGATGGCTTATGCCGCAGGTCTGGCAACAGCGGGCATCATGGATCACGACTCCATCGCAGGTGCGGAGGAATTTATTGAAGCGGGACAAATTGCCGGACTTGCAACCACCATTGGTGTTGAATGCAGAGCCGATATGTCAAAAACGCCCCTCAACGGAAGGCGGATCAACAATCCGGACCAGGACTCCGTTGCATACGTGGCGCTTCACGGCATACCGCATACACAGATCGGCAAGGTACGGGAGTTTTTTAAGCCTTATACGGAATACCGAAATATTCGTAACATAAAAATGGTAGCCAGGATCAATGACCTGATCCAATCATCCGGTATTGTCCTGGATTTCGAAAAAGATGTTGTGCCGCTATCCAACTATAGAATCGGAGGCAGCATCACCGAGCGGCATATTTTGTTTGCTCTGACACGGAAGCTTATCCAGTCGTTTGGCAAAGGGCAGCCGCTGATTGACTTTCTGAGGGATCAGCTAAAGCTTCAAGTCGGTGTAAAGGTGGAGGGATATCTGGCAGATACCGAAAACCGGCATTATGAATATGATCTGCTGGGTCTGCTGAAAAGCGAGTTGGTAGCAGATATCTATATCAATGCAACCGATGAATGCCCGGACATCACAGAAATCATCAAATTGTCCGACAGCATTGGTGCAATCTCGGCCTATGCTTATCTGGGTGATGTAGGTGATTCCGTGACCGGTGATAAAAAGGCACAAAAGTTCGAAGATGATTATATCGATGAGCTTTTTGCCGTTCTCAAGGATCTGGGCTTTAGAGCAGTAACATATATGCCTTCCAGAAACGGTATGGCTCAGCTGGACAAAGTAAGAGCTTTGTGTGACAAGTATTCCTTCTTCCAGATCAGCGGTGAGGACATTAATTCCTCCCGGCAATCCTTTATTTGTATAGCCCTCAGAAATGAAAAATTCCAGAACCTCTTTGATGCTACCTGGGCGCTGGTAGGCCATGAATTTGCCGCAACAGAGCATCTTAACGCAAGCATGTTTTCTCCTGAAACCGTCCGTAAGCATCCTTCTCTTGAGCAGAGAATAAGGATATACAGGGAAATAGGTCTGAACATGGGCTGAGCAGGCAAAAAACAGATTTGGAGGTAATGTTCAAGTGTTTGGTATCGAGAGAAGAAGCAAAATCATGTCAATCCTGTATGAGAAAAGGAGCATTCTTGTCCAGGAAGCCGCGGCTTCCTTTGGGGTGACGGAAGAGACCATCCGACGCGATTTAAAGGAGCTTGAAAATCAGGGTCTTTTATCCAGAACTTACGGTGGTGCTGTTCTTTTGGACGACACCAGTACAGAAGCACCTTTGAATGTTCGTGAGGGTATCAATATCGAAGGGAAAAATGCCATCGGCAAGCATGCTGCAGGTATGGTAAATGACGGAGATGTCGTATTGCTAGATGCCAGCACTTCTTCTCTTTATGTTGCAAAGCACATCAAAAATAGGAAAGGCCTTACCGTCATTACGAATGCGGAAAGGATCATACTAGAGCTTTCAAGCTGCAATGATATGACATTAATTTCCACAGGCGGTATCCTCAGAAACAAAAGCATGTCCTATGTTGGACGGGCAACGGAAAATGCCATCAGCAATTATTATGCCAACAAGCTGTTCTTCTCCTGCAAGGGCTTCTCACCGAAGCGAGAGTTGACGGACTCCAATGAGCAGGAATCCGAAATTCGAAAGACGATGATCCGATGCTCCAACCAGGTCATTTTCCTGTGCGATCATACGAAATTCGATAAAGTGGGATATGTCAATACGGCCAAATTGGCGGATATCAGCACCATAATCACAGACGCGCCCTTCCCCGATACATGGTCGGATTACCTGGCCGGAGCATCCGTTAAAATCGAATTGGCAAAGTAAACAGCAAGTATTACGATACCCCAAAAACAAAATAGACTACGCCAATGCCGGGCGCACAAAAAAGAGGCGTTGTCCCGCAAGGGATAGCGTCTCTCTATGTTCAGTAATGTAATAAAAGCAGTGCTTTATTTTGTCGGGAGTTTGAACGCGATCTCGATATCTCTGATCTGGCTGTCATCGATCATAACTACCGGCCCAAGACTTTTCGATGAAATCAGCGCCTTAGCGCTATACTCCGCTACTTCCAGTCTGTCAAAAGCATTGAGCAGTGAATTACCGGTCACAATGACACAGTCATTCTCCACCATGACAATAGGATTGCTCTCTACAAGCAAATCGGCCACCATACCCTGTTGCATAAAGCTTGACCCAAAGGGTAGCTTTTGAATATTGCGCAGCAATATATAGCTCTCCGGTATCGTTCTGGAGTCAAAGCTCTCATCGGTTACCGCAAACGCCATAATTGCGGGTGGGTGGGCAATAATGACCGAGTTGATATGGGGATGCTTTTCATAAATCATTTTATGCAGCATAACAGAGCGGCTTGGCATTTTCCCTGCTTCTTTTTTGTCTCCCTCGATTCGGACAATGTCACTGATATCCAGATATTTTCGATCTTCATCATAGGGCGTAATAATAAAAGATCCATCGCTGAGCCGCATAGAGAACGTTCCCTGGGTACTGGTAAACAATTGCTGATCATAAGCACGGTGAATCAATTCGCACATTTCCTTGCGCGCCGCCCGCTCCTCGCTGCTGACTCTTCCTGGAATAAATTCTTCCATCTCAACATGCTGCTTGTTTTTGGAGATTTCAATATGCTTAGGGGTCAATACCCTAAGCTTTCCAATCCTGTTTGCATCGATCTCCAGCCTTGCACAAAAGTCCAGTGTCTCAAATGCCATAAATGCCTTGAACAGATCCTCTCCGACAGCTACTGTTCCGTGATTCTCCAGCAGTACCGTATTAATACCCTGCTATATTACAGATGCGATCTTTTCTCCAAGATCATCACTGCCCGGCAGACCATATACGGCCATACCGACCTCTCCGCAAATAATATTCACGTTCGGAATAATTCCCGTATCCGGAATTCTTCTGACAATACTGAAGGACACCAATGCCGGTGGATGTGCATGTACAATGGCATGGATATCCGACCGCTGCGCGTAGATGGACTGATGGAAGGGTAGTTCGCTTGAGGGTCTGTGCTTTCCGATGATTGTTCCGTCCGGCTTGATCTGAATGATATCCTTAGCAGTCAACGTTCCTTTGTCTACTCCGGCGGGAGTAATCCAGACATCCCCGTTATCATCCCGGATGGACAGATTACCTCCTGAAGTCGTTGTCATCCCGTATCCATAAATTCTTTCCATAATCATGACCAACTGGTCGGAAGGGTGTAATAAATCAAATCTCATCTGTATTTCTCCTCGTGTTCATGCTAAATCAATTACTCGATACTACAGCAGAATGGTGATTCTGCAAAGGTTTCGACTCATTTTTGGAATGCATGCTGCTTTAGCCAGTCCACACACAATTCAAACCACTTCCCCGCATATTCGTTAAAAAGTGCTTTCTCAGTCGCAGTTCGTTCATCACACAGAGAAAGCCCATGAACGCCATCGGGGAAAATATGGAGTTCGAAAGGAACATCATTGTCTCTCATACTCTGTGCAAACAACAACGCATTATCAACCGGAACAGCACCGTCATTGAAGGTATGCCATATAAATGCCGGCGGTGTATCGCTGTTGACATGCTTTTCGAGGGACATGGCTTCATAAGCGTTTTCATCAAGATTCTCTCCAAGAAGGTTGTAGAAAGATCCTCTGTGTGCCTTACCAATAATCGAAGTAATAACAGGGTAACAGAGAATAAGAGCATTGGGTTTATTCTGTCCTTCTTGAATCTTCAGCGCTTCCTGAAGATATTTTTCTCTCCAGAATACACCAAGGCTTGCTGCAAGATGTCCTCCGGCAGAGAAGCCGCATACTGCGATTTTGTCGTTGTCCGTATGCCATTTTTCTGCATTCTCCCTGATGATGCACATGGCTCTGGAAACATCGAGCAAGGGTTGAGGATGCCTCACTGCGGGAGCTACATCGTATGTAATAACAAAAGCATTAAAGCCTTGTGCTGTAAATGCCAGAGCAACGGGTTCCGCTTCCCTGCCGGAAACAAAACCGTATCCTCCGCCGGGGCATATCAAAACTGCTTTTTTTCTTTCTACAGATGATACTTCCTTTGAAAGCGCCGGGACATATACCTCCAATTTGGCGTTTCCCCTAATATCGCCATGAAAATCATCCCAAATGTTGATTTGATCATAAAGCATTATTATAATCTCTCCTCTATTTACATTTTACCCTTTTAATAATACTGTATTCATTTTGCAATGGGGGCAAGCCCCCATACCCTCTCGCTATGGGCAAGATGAATTCGCCCTGCGCTACAATTCGTGCGCCACGCCTAAACGTGGCGTTTGAACAACGTCGGCTGGTCGATGACTTCGTCATCCTGGTCTTAAATGATCATAACAAAGGAGACAATTTCCGAAAATCTCAGACATGTCTCCTTGCTGTTATAACACTTCGGTTCAAAGAAAATTTTTCGATTATAGAAAAATGTTCTTACCTCAGCTGTGTTTCAACGAGGCGGGAGATATGCTCGCCACCTGCAAACCAAATCTGTACCCGCCACCTATAGAGGCGGGGGATATCTTGTGCCTCGTTATAAGTTAAACATGAGGCTGATCAGTTTCCACAATACTCCGATCACAAAAAAGCAATGGTACGAATCAATATGTAAAATACGGCATACTATAGTCACCTAAAAGGGCTGAAATGGAACTCCATATGGTGAAATAGCCAACAATCACAAGGACAATTGCAATAACCCAGAGAATAAGAATCGCTCTGGCATAATTTTTTGTGTTCTGGTTACAGGAGTGGCCAAAGCTCCATACAAAAATCATCACTATATTCAGGATCGGTATACCCATCAGCAGGAATATTCCGATAAATTTCCAAACAGGCAGTGGCGTTGTGGCGGCCGGCTTCCGAATAATAACCTGCTGGGGAGCTGCCTGCTGCTGTGAAGATACCGGCTGAACCGGCTGTTGATAATTTTGATTCGAAGCTGTCTGGTTATATACGGGAGGTGTTTGTTGAGTCTGAACTGTTTGAGCTGTCTGAACCGGCTGGCTAGCTGCAGGTGGTGTTGGCACAGGCTGCGGTGGAATGGGTTGCGGTACGGGATCTTCCAGAACTACGGCAGCATTATCCACACTGGCAGCAGTTTCTTGAACAGAGCCCTCCTGAAGATCTTCCCTACTTTCTACTTTTGCTCCGCAGGATACACAGAATTTAGATCCGTCGGGCATTTGACTCCCACAATTCTCACAATACATTTGGTTTGCTCCCTTCTATTATACATTCTTTGAATTCACAATCCCCGAAAATGAAACTTGCCTTATGCATCTGATAACATTATACGATGTATTCTCCCTCTTTTCAAATTTTTCCTTCTTTCTTCAGTTGTTACCCAATCTATATATACGCTTAACGTGGATACATTATTTTTGTCATTGACATACATGTATGCATATAATAATATTATTATATCGTAATATTGCAATATATAAATATATCTTTTTTTGAGGTGGTTAAAATGGCTATAAGAAAAATCATTATTGTAGGCGGTGTCGCCGGAGGAGCCAGTGCGGCTGCAAGACTCCGGAGGCTGGATGAGAGTGCAGAGATTATTCTGGTAGAAAAGGGCGAACATATTTCATTCGCCAACTGTGGGCTTCCTTATTTTATTGGCGGAGTGATAAAGGATAAAGATAAGCTTTTAGTACAAACACCCGATAAGATGAAGCAACGGTTTCATATTGATGTACGGGTGAACAGCGAAGTTACGCAGATAGACCGGGTGAACAAGACCGTTCAGATTCGCAATGCTATGGCAAATACGGTTTATACGGAAACCTATGATAAATTGATACTCTCCCCAGGGGCCGAACCTATCAGGCCAAAGCTGCCTGGAATGGATTCATCGAAAATTTTTACCCTGCGCAATATCCCGGATACTTACAGAATCACCGATTATGTTGAGCAAATGAACCCCGCAAGAGCTATTATTGTGGGTGCTGGTTTCATTGGGCTTGAAGTAGCGGAGAATCTTCATATGCGTGGAGTAAAGGTAACTGTTGTTGAGCTTGCCGACCATGTGATCGGGCCTCTTGACTATGAAATGGCAGCACTGGTTCACCAGCATATGAAGACGAAGAAGGTAGAGCTTTATCTAAAGGATGCCGTAGAGTCATTCGAAGATCGAAATGACCGTATTGGAGTAAATCTCAGCAGCGGGCGAACCCTGCTTGCAGATATGGTTATTATGGGTATAGGGGTTCGCCCGGAAGCAAAGCTGGCCGCAGACGCCGGTCTGAAGATCGGAAAAACAGGCGGGATATATGTAAATGAGTATTTGCAGACCTCTGACCCGGATATCTATGCAGTAGGCGATGCCATTGAAGTTAAGGATTTTGTCAGCGGCAGCGAAGCACTTATTCCGCTGGCAGGACCGGCTAACAAGCAGGGAAGAATTGCCGCCAACAACATTTACGGAATGTCTGAAAAATTTGAAGGAACTCAGGGAACCTCTATTGTGAAGGTATTCGATATCACTGTCGCCGTATCCGGTAACAATGAAAGAATGTTGAAAAAGGCCGGTGTCGACTACGAGAAATCCTTCACACATTCCGCATCCCATGCGGGCTACTATCCCGGTGCTATTCCCATGTCCATCAAGCTGCTGTTTAAAAAAGACGACGGAAAGCTTCTGGGAGCACAAATTGTCGGATATGAGGGTGTAGACAAGAGAATCGATGTGCTCTCCGTGGCAATGAGAGCAGGAATGACGGTGCATGACCTGGAAAAGCTTGAACTAGCCTACGCTCCTCCCTACTCTTCCGCAAAGGATCCTGTCAATATAGCAGGTTATACAGCCTCTAATATATTGAAAAAGGACAGCAACATATTTCACTGGAATGAAGTGGACAGCATTAATAGTGATAAATCGCTGCTACTGGATGTCAGATCGCCTGAAGAGTTTCAGCTGGGCACCATTGACGGTTCCGTCAACATTCCTCTGGATGACCTGAGAGACAGACTAACAGAGATACCCAAAGACAAGGAAATATATCTCTTCTGTCAGGTGGGATTGAGAGGCTATCTGGCAGCCAGGATTCTGATGCAGAATGGATATCTGCATGTAAAGAATCTAAGCGGAGGCTATAAGACCTGGTTGATGGCCACACAGAAACAATCCAATGAAGATATTTATGAAAATGACCGGGTTATGAAAAACGATGATATCAAACCGGTCAGCAGCAGTACACCTGCAGCTGAAGCAGATGTTAAAGTACAATTGGATGCATGCGGCCTCCAATGTCCGGGACCTATTGTGAAGGTCTACGATGCCATCCGGTCTATGAATTACAATGAGATCCTCGAAGTCAGGGCTACGGATCCGGCATTCCAGGAAGACATAAAAACCTGGTGTAAAAGCACCGGTAACAAGCTGCTCGATGTTGCCTTTACAAATAACGCCTTTACAGCAACCATAAAAAAGGAACTCCCGCTAAACGAAAGCGTTTCTGTAAAAAACAATCATGACAAGTCGATGATAGTTTTCAGCAATGATCTGGATAAAGCCATAGCATCATTCATCATTGCCAACGGAGCAGCTGCAATGGGAAGAAAGGTCACCATGTTTTTCACGTTCTGGGGTTTGAATATTTTACGAAAGCCGGATGTCGGCATAAAAAAGGATTTTATCTCCAGAATGTTTGGAGTCATGATGCCTAAGGGATCAAGAAAGCTTTCGCTGTCCAAAATGAATATGGCCGGAGCAGGTCCCAAAATGATACGTTATCTGATGAATAAAAAGAATATTTCCTCTCTGGAGCAGCTTATTGACCAGGCAGGGAAGAATGGTGTAAACTTTGTTGCTTGTAATATGTCGATGGATATTATGGGAATAAAAAGGGAAGAGCTCATGGACGGCGTTACCATAGGCGGCGTTGCATCCTTTTTGGGTGCTGCAGAGGAATCGGACATGACATTATTCATCTAAGGTTGGTTACTGATAACGAAAACTGGTTATGTAAGCGGGAGGTTAGTTGATAAACAGGAGGCTAGTTCTTAAAACAGGAGGTTTTGAGGTTGACCGATTTGAAAATGTACGAAAAGAAGGCGGATAAAATAAAAGCTTTGGCACATCCTCACAGGCTGTGTATTGTAAAAGGTCTCATCGAGAACAAATGCAATGTCACCAAAATACAGGATTGTCTTGGACTCCCCCAATCCACAGTTTCACAGCATCTTGCAAAGCTAAGAGCTGCAGGAATTATTGATGGGGAACGCCATGGCCTGGAGATAAAGTATTATGTTGTCGATCCGGATGTTGTCAGGATTATGAGCGTCCTTTTTAATAAAGAAGTGTAAAGTATAATATTTTTTATTGTTTAGACAGCCTCTCATTGGGGAATCATTATAGTACCTCGAGGATTAAATATACTTCATTACTTTGGAAAGGATTGAGTCCATTGAAAAAGTAGTAAGGGCGGTTGCCCGAAGGAATGAAAGGTGAGTCTGAAACGAATTGAACAATGAAATGATTTGCATCGATGCATGCTAACGGCCGGAATTAAAGGTTCATAACCGGCCGTTTTGCATGTCTCTATTATTGCAGCGAAAGGTTGCGCTATTCGTACTAAATTCCGCCATCTGTGTTCCTGTACTTGATCATAAGGCCCTTAAATATTTCGGCGGATGTAGGCGGTGTATATGTGATAGCATTAGCACCGGCTTCAATGGTAGCCAGAATAGAAGCCTCCGTAGGGCCTCCTGTTGCAATAATCGGCACCTCGGGGAACTCGTCCCTGATTCTTTTCACAATTTCAACCGTTCTTCCTGCACCTGAAACATTCAATATCGTTGCCCCGGCAGCAATTCTATCCGCAATATTCGTCTTTTCCGACACAATTGTCACTACGATAGGAATATCAATTTTCTCATCAACCTGCCTGATAATATCGTTGGATGTTGGAGCGTTTACCACTACGCCAATAGCCCCCTGAAACTCAGCATCCATAGCCAGATTGATCACCCTCTGACCAGTCGTTGTACCTCCACCGATACCACAAAAAACAGGAACATCTGAGACGGAAATAATGGCATGCGTGATGGACGGTTGGGGCGTAAAGGGATAAACAGCAATGATGGCATTGGCATTGCTGTTTTTTATCAGCGCAACATCCGTAGTGAACAGAATTGACTTTATCAGCTTACCGAATATTTTGATTCCGCTGACCTGCGATATAGCTTCAGGAACGCGAACCATGTGCTTTCGCAAGTTTCCATGAATTTCCGGCACGTTTCCATTCATACAGTATATCCTCCCGCTTGTATACACCGAGCACATCAGTGAACTTTAGCTTTGCTTAATACCCGTATTTTATCACAAAGAGCCGCAGAAAGATAGCCATATTATGTAAGTTAATACGTGGAAATTGTTGATCATAAAAGCGTATCCATCTCAAATGCCGCCGGGCGTTCACATGGGCTTTTCAGTTCACAGTGGCCGCCGTCATTGGATGCATCATGGACTCCCTGCATAATGTCAAGCACGTGATATGCCAC
>JAEZLF010000216.1 GCA_023435925.1 Bacillota bacterium | reverse complement strand
GTCCCAGGTGTTCTCGAACTTGGCAAGATCAGTTTTCGTAAACAGCGGATGGGTCTCTTTAAACTGCTTTTTCCTGAGGGCTGTTGTCTCACGGGAAAGCATGTCCGCATATTGTCCCCGAGCGCGCTCATAAAACCAGTTTTGAGGCTTCAGACCACCTTGCGCAGGTGCCCAGATTGTTCTGGAAAGTTCCTCAATCTTCCGATGGAAAGGATCGTTGGCAGAAAAATCAGCTACCTGAATTTTATTCTGCGTATTGGCAAAAGAAGAAATGCGCGGCACGATTTCGTCCATGTCATCTGGGGATGTAATCACGGAAATCTTCATCTGAATAAACACTTGCGAGAGATCTGCTGACACCTTTTTATCCTGTCTGGAATTGAAAATGGATGCAGTAGTTTGACCACCATTGACTATCTGCATATCACGAATTCTCCGAATTGAAGGTTTTCCGTTTTCGTCGCGGATAACTTCAACGCTCTCAGCAGTTACTGAAATACCATTGTTATATGCAAGGAACATCTCCGGCTCGTCTCGTAGTGTATCACGAATACCCTTGTTTACAGCCCCTTTTACCTGTAGGAAAGATCTCACATTCTTTTCAAGAAGCCGATCCCTGTATTCATCATAAAGTGCCGCCAGAATATTGCCATTAATAATAGCAAGGTAGACTCTGTATTTATTGCTTGTATTATTCTCTATACACGGAATTGTTTCATTGAATTTCTCCTCGAAGTCAATTTCTATTGTTTCGCGCATTTTCCCAGAGGTAACGCAACGATAAAGGCGGTCAATATCCCAGATTGCAAATGAAATCTCCGCATTGCCTATAGTAATGTTCTTAAACGGGATTGGCTTTACAAGACCGTTCGTAATAGCACAAATGCGCACATTCTTTATTTTATCTTTTTTCTGATATAATGTGATAGCAAATTCATATGTATCGTTATCTTTCTGGAACGAAGTATAAAGGTCATTGATTGCCTTATGATAAAGTTGAATTGCACGCTTAACAGCGGCATCAACCTCCGTTTGTGAAACGGTTTTTGGTATATCGGAATCCGAGTAGAGACTCACAAATATATCAACAGATTCCGAATCCTCAGATATGTTATATGCATTAAGCTGCAGACCATATCCTCTGAATGGGCAGATGATGGGGTCACTAACCTCTCCCGCCTCTTCGAGGTACTCCAGCATAACCGATGTCAGAAAATCATCGGTTGTCCATCCACTGGTTTCCGTATCAGCTGCAAACAGAATTTCATCCTGAAAATTCTGGTAGAACTCAGCAAGCGACTCATGTTTAGGCATTATTATCCTCCTTACAAAGCTGCTTGTAAATCGCAGATGCGATAGCCTTTGCCATTAAGGGAGGCACCGCATTTCCAACCTGAACGAATTGTGCTGTGCGGCTACCTTCAAAAAAATAATTGTCCGGGAAAGACTGTATCCTTGCGGCTTCACGAACAGTTATAGAGCGGTGTTGAGTCGCATCGGGATGAATGAAATAATGTCCATCCTTGGAGAGGTGAGCCAGAACAGTGTGGCAACTATCCTGATCGCCTTCTACAACCTTAAACCTGTCTACAAAAGAAGTCCTGTTGCGATGTGTTTTCAATTCGTCAGGAAGATGATTATAATTTAATCGTTGATGTCCGTTTTCCCAAAGTTCAATAGCCTTTTTATAAATATTGATATCGCGTTCAAGATGTGGCCGACTTTTGTGAAGAGTAAGTACATCTTCTTGAGTTCGTATAGAATTCTCTCTAACATATTTACTGCAACTGGTAGTTCTATATTGTACTCGCTCTTGTCCAGGGAGCATTTCCGGAAGATCCTGTAACAGCTCACTCACAGTTCCTTTAATCCGAACAGCCCTGAATTCAGGATAATGCAGGCTACTTCCGCATCTCCAGCCAATAATAATCATTCTGCGTCGGTTCTGCATTACTCCAAAGTCACGGGCGTTTTGTTCATGACATTCAATATCATATCCAACCCGCCTAAGCTCTGATTGAATATTCGCCCATGTCTGTCCACCGCTGGCACTCTCAATTCCCATAACATTTTCAAAGACAAACATAGTTGGCTTATAACGTTCTAAAAAGCGGGAATACAGTAAATATAGATTATTTCTAGGATCCTTCTCCATAGGCGTTTGCATACGTCTACTTTGAGCTCTCCCTACTAATGAGTATGCCTGGCATGGAGGACCGCCGACAATAACGTCAACTTGTTTGGTCCCATCTTCATTTAGAATTTTATCAATTTCATCAAAAATACCAGTTATTGTGCGATCAGACATCTCAACACACATTACAGTCCTTAGTACTTGCGGAGGGATACGACCCAAAAACTCTTCTCGCGTAATATTACCACGCAGATAATCGTAATAAATGCTCAGCTTTCCTTCGTTTTTCAAATAATAATAGCAACCTCTGGTTTCAAGGGTTTTACATGCCATTGCATTCATTTCAACATGTGCAACCGGATTGAATCCCGACTGAATAAATCCTTCCGAGAGGCCTCCTGCCCCTGCAAATAAATCAATGAAGTTTAATTTTGAATCTTTGACAAACATAAAAATTCTCCTGACCTTCTATATAAGCTAATCCTCGAAGGAAAAATAAAGTTTTATCAGATGCAACAAGCACAATTAAGACAGTACTTGTCCTTATTGGCATAGGGTAGCCATTTTTCGACATCTTTGATCAAATTTCTAATTTATTCCCAGTATATAACTTTCTAATAACGTTTGCAACGGACATTCACTATGTCCCGGGGATCCGTAAATGTGATAATATAACCATGTGCTTAATGCTCGTGGACGGAATTAGATCATTGTAGCAATCAAACTCGGGGAGGTTATTAAGAAAGGCGCAACCCCAATCCTTTCAGCTGTTTACTCTTTCTTCTTTCTATAAACTGGCTACTTAATAAAAAACTCCAAATGGCACTCTTGGAAATGCATTTGAAGTTTATGGCAAGGTGTTATATGAAATTGTATCTGTTGATCATCAATTCATAACTTAACACAGTTTTTCTGTTCTGACTTAGTCGAATGAGTTAACACGAGCTTTTAATACTATCTATTTTAGTGCATACTCTGTTTTAGTAGGTGGTGTTAACATAAAGAGATGTCACTTAAAATTCAACCCTAGGTGCCTCCGCCTCCCTCACATTCCACGCCATGTTCCAAATATACGCAGAGCCATGGGCAATACGGAATATGACGACTTCTGTATCTACTTTCGCCTGCTGGATATTTCCCCACAGCCATGCCCGTTCCTCTTTCAAACGCTCTTCCAGCGCTTGGTCGTTCAGAATTTCAACCGTTCCCGTTACGCGGAGCATTTCAAACTCAGGTTTATCCGCGTTTCGGATAAAAGCTGCCTCCATCTTTGGGTTCGCTTTCATTTGACTGTACAGGCTCTTCGCCTTAGCGGTGTGGTAGTAAAACCCGGTTTCATCCGCAAACCACAGCAGCATGCCGCGTACCCTCGGCTGGTCATCCTCACTGGTTGCAAGCCAGCTGCTTGGATTTTGGTTTGCAAATAACAGAACTTCCGTTAGCAATTCATTCATGATTCAATTCCTCCTTTTGTTTTATTAACTCCATTCTAAACAAAAGATATGATGGACCGCTTTCAATATTCCATTGCGAATTATCAAAATCCTGCTCGTTAAGAATTGAACCGTTGATGTTGATGGGAATAGAACAGTTGTTGGTGATTTCATTTTCTCCGATCATTCTACTTTTAAAAAAAGAGATTCTTTCTTTACCGGCAGGTAAAAGATGTACAACTCCATGGTACACCTTCTTCATCAGAAGAAACAGCAATTTTCCATTTTCAAATTCACAAAGGTTTGTTTCAGGTCATAGTAATGGGATAAGACGGGATGAGCTTTTGTCCCGTCAATTAATATTAATAAGAATTGATGATGCAG
>JAEZLF010000254.1 GCA_023435925.1 Bacillota bacterium | reverse complement strand
TCAACCATTATCTCAGTATGCTTAGCATGGTCGGAAAGATCTATAAATAAATTAAGATGCTCATTAAGTATCTTAGCCCCAAGGCTAATAGCCTCATCCGGTTTAATACTGCCATTAGTCCAGACCTCTAGCGTGAGCCTGTCATAGTCAGTAACCTGCCCAACACGCGTATTGTCTACAGTATAGTTGACCTTCTTTACAGGAGTGTATATTGAATCAACCGGAATTATTCCTATAGGCTGACCAGGCTGCTTATTCTTCTCTGCTGGTATGTATCCTCTATTTTTATTGAGAACCATTTCCATATAGAATCTTTTCTCGCCATTCAATGTACATATATGAAGATCCGGATTAAGTATTTCTACATCAGCATCCGTCTTAATATCTCCTGCAGTAATGGGTCCTTCCCCATCAGCATCAATATACACAATCTTTGGACCATCGCTGAACAGCTTCATAGAAAGATTTTTTATATTGAGGATAATTTCTGTAACATCCTCAACAACTCCAGGTACTGCTGAAAACTCATGTAATACTCCATCTATCTTGATAGAGGTTACAGCCACACCTGGAAGAGATGACAACAGTATCCTTCTGAGAGAATTTCCCAAAGTTACACCGTAACCTCTTTCTAAAGGCTCAACAACAAACTTTCCAAAGGTGTTGTCTTCTGTGGACTCTACACATTCAATTTTTGGTTTTTCTATTTCAATCAACAAAAACCCTCCCTTAACTGGCAATTTTGTTTCTATGAGGGCAACTGATTCGCAATCCTTATATCATATTCAGTACTTTTTCTATTATCCTGCTACGTACATCTACGGAATAGTCAGCTGCTTGCCCGGCTTTAGGAGCGGCTGCATTTTACCGCTCCATGCCACCAAATTAACTGGTTATTTCCAATATTTCAGGTTTTAATAGCAATGTACTATCCTACTACTTCGAGTACAACTCGACGATGAGACGTTCTTGTATCGGCAGATCGATTTCTTCCCTGGTCGGAAGAGCAATAACCTTACCTGTAAGATTTTCAGCGTCGAACTCAAGCCATTTTGGAACTACTTTGCCGCCTGCGATATCTATTATGGATTTTAACTTCTCCGAGCCCTTGAAATTCTCTCTTACTGCAATAACATCTCCGGGCTTCAGAAGTATGGATGGAATATCAACTTTCTTACCATTTACAGTGAAATGCCCGTGTCTTACAAGCTGTCTTGCCTCAGGTCTTGATGTGCCAAGACCAAGTCTATAAATTACATTGTCCAGCCTGCTTTCAAGTATTTGCAGAAGATTCTCACCTGTAATACCTTTTCTCTTAACAGCCATTGCAAAGTAGCCTCTGAACTGGCTTTCAAGAATACCATAAAATCTTCTTGCTTTTTGTTTCTCACGGAGCTGTAGTCCATACTCCGATATTTTCTTCTTCTGCTGTCCGTGTTGTCCCGGAGCATATGCTCTCTTTGATACTGAGCATTTGTTGGTATAGCACCTCTCACCTTTAAGGAAAAGCTTCTCACCTTCCCTACGGCAAAGCCTGCAAGATGCATCTGTATATCTTGCCATCTATTCTAACACCTCCACGTTACACTCTTCTTCTCTTGGGTGGCCTACATCCGTTATGAGGAATAGGCGTTACATCCTTAATAAGGCTTACATCAAGTCCTGCAGCCTGCAAAGCTCTGATAGCGGCTTCTCTGCCTGCTCCAGGTCCCTTTACGTAAACCTCAACGGTCTTGAGGCCATGCTCCATGGCAGCCTTTGAAGCTGTTTCTGCAGCCATCTGAGCAGCAAACGGTGTGCTTTTCCTGGATCCTCTGAAGCCCAGTCCGCCTGCACTAGCCCAGGAAAGTGCATTTCCAGCTGTATCAGTAATCGTCACTATCGTATTGTTAAAAGTTGAACGGATATGTGCAGCACCGCGTTCAATATTCTTACGTTCTCTTCTTTTTCTGGTAACTCTTTTGCCACCAGCAGTTTTTGTTGCCATTCAGTCGTCAACCTCCTTTTATACCGTTTTCTTTCTCTGTACGCCAACAGTCTTCTTAGGGCCTTTTCTTGTTCTTGCATTGGTTTTTGTCCTCTGACCCCTTAAAGGCAATCCTTGTCTGTGCCTTCTACCTCTATAGCAACCTATTTCAATCAATCTCTTAATGTTAAGGGAGACTTCTCTTCTGAGGTCACCTTCCACCTTGTATTCTTTGTCAATAATCTCTCTGAGTCTGCTGACTTCATCATCCGTCAGATCTCTTACTCTTGTATCCGGGTTGATAGCAGTTTTTTTCAATATTTCATTCGCTTTGCTTCTTCCCAGACCAAAGATGTAAGTCAACCCAATTTCTACCCGTTTTTCTCTGGGCAGGTCTACACCGGCAATACGTGCCATCTTGTCAAACACCTCCAAATTTATTCCTAAACCAATAACGCCCTAAATGTATCCTTTATTGCCATTTCTTTTATAATTAACACCCGGATCATGTTTGGGATAACCGCACATGCAGCCGCTCCAAGGTGGTCAATTCAAAACCAGGAGGGGAAATTGATAACTGTCTCCACTGCAAATCAAGCCAAAATTATATCACATATCATAATGTAATACAAGACTGTTCACAATTTCGCAATTACCAATTGTCCTTCCAACTTAGCCCTGCTTCTGCTTATGTTTAGGGTTTTCACAAATTACCATTACTCTGCCTTTTCTTCTAATAACTTTGCATTTCTCGCACATTGTTTTCACAGACGGTTTTACTTTCATCTTAAACCCTCCTATCAGTTTATTTAGCTCTCCAGGTTATTCTTCCACGGGTTAAATCATATGGTGACAGTTCGATAGTCACCTTATCACCCGGTAAAATTCTTATAAAGTTCATTCTGAGCTTGCCAGATATATGGGCAAGCACTTTATGTCCATTTTCAAGTTCTACCTGAAACATTGCATTTGGCAATGCTTCGACAATTTTACCTTCAACTTCTATCACATCATCTTTTGACAAAACTCAAAACCTCCTCATAAACTTAATCTCATTTCATCTCATTCATTGTCTCTGAGTGCATTCAGACCGGCTATTGCTTTTCTAATATCCGCATTTGTTAATCTGCCGTTGCGTTCCAGCCTTTCCAGAAGGCCTTCCGCTTTTTCGTCTGTAATCACCAGATGCCTGATTTTCTTTTTCTTTGGTTTCTCCACTCTACGAAGACTACCATCTGCAATTTCAACAAAAAGATTATCAATTACATTTATTACGACGAATTTTCTGCCGGCGTCTCTTCCTGCCCTGGAAACAACAATCTGGCCTGGATTTACACTCAAAAACCCTCACCTCTGAGTTTTGTCATAATAATCGGCTCACTATCGGTTATTGCAATCGTATTTTCATAATGAGCAGATAACCTGCCGTCAGCTGTCACCACTGTCCATTTATTGCTAAGTGGTTTTACATCAAATACACCCTGATTAACCATAGGCTCGACAGCGATGGTCATACCAGATTCCAGTCTTGGGCCTCTCTCCCTAGTCACGTAATTGGGGATTTGAGGGGGTTCCCACAATTCTCTCCCGATTCCATGTCCTACGAAATCCCGCACAACAGAGTATCCGTGCTTCTCAGCATACTGCTGTACGCCTCTGGAGATATCCACTATCCGGTTTCCTGCTACAGCGTTTTTAATTCCTTCATAAAAGCTCTGTTCAGTCACTTCAATCAGCTTGCGTGCCTCATCAGAAACACTTCCTACCGGAAATGTCCGTGCTGCATCCCCGTGAAATCCGCCAAAACCGGCTCCTATATCAACACTAATAATATCTCCATCTTTTAACTCTCTTAAACCCGGTATGCCATGTATCACTTCCTCGTTCACAGACGCACATATGGAAGCCGGAAAGTCAATCCCGCCTTTAAATGCGCATTTGACACCCTTAAATGTAGGCACGGCATTTTGGCTTAAAATATACTTTTCGGCTATTCTGTCAAGTTCGATTGTCGTAATACCAGGTCTAATTGCTTCTTCGACCAGCTTTAGTGCGACTGCTACAATCTCGCACGCCTTGCTCATCGTTTCCATCTCAGTTTTTGATTTTAACGCTATCATACCTTTAAACCTAACGCCTTATAAACCTCTGCGGTTGTGTCGGCAATCTCTTCCTGCCCTTTTGCCTCAACCAGCTTATTTTGTGTTTTATAGTAATGTATCAATGGTTCAGTCTGGTTATGGTAAGTACTCAATCTTTTGATGATCGTTTCCTCACGGTCGTCTTCCCTTTGAATCAAATTCGCACCACAATTTGCACATTTACCTTCTCTTGCCTGTTCATTGAAATCAACATGGTAACTCATGTTACATTCCGGACAAACCCTCCGGCCGGCAAGTCTTCTGATAATCGTTTCGTCATCTACCGATATATTCAGTACATGATCCAGGGCAGTACCCATATCAGCCAAAGCACTGTCAAGGTTTTCTGCCTGTGGAATTGTGCGTGGGAACCCATCCAGTATGAAACCATTTTTGCAGTCTTCCTGCTGCAATCTGTCTTTCACAATACCTATAGTAACTTCATCGGGGACAAGAGCACCCTTGTCAATGTATTCCTTTGCAAGCTTTCCCAAAGGTGTTCCATTTTTTATATTACTTCGGAATATATCACCGGTTGAAATATGAGGAACCTTCAGCTTTTCAGCAAGATTCACTGCCTGAGTTCCTTTACCTGCGCCCGGCGCGCCTAAAATAACAAGTCTCATGTTTTCTCTCGCCCCCAATTAACTATTCAAGAAATCCTTTGTAATGTCTCATGAGCATCTGGGATTCGATTTGCTTAACCGTATCCAGCGCAACACCGACAAGAATTAACACCGCTGTACCACCGAACCAAATACCAGGAATTTTTGTTATATTACCGAGTATAATTGGAGCTATTGTGATAACGGCAAGGAAAAATCCTCCAAACCATGTGATCCGGTTAAGAACCTTCGATATATAATCTGATGTCGCTTTACCAGGCCTGTAACCAGGAATAAAGCCACCGTTCTTCTTCATGTTATTTGCGATCTCTATCGGATTAAACTGAATGACCGAATAGAAGAACGTAAAGAACAAAATCAACAGTGCATAGATGATTACATACAAAGGACTTTGCTCCGGATTCTTGAACAAATTAACGAACCAGTTGTCCGCATTTGCAAAAAACATTGTTACGATGGTAGAAGGAAACATCATGATGGACATTGCAAATATGATTGGTATAACACCAGCCAGATTTACTTTGATAGGCAGATGAGTACTCTGACCTCCATACATTTTTCTTCCAACTACACGCTTGGCGTATTGGATTGGAATCCTTCTTTCAGCTTCCTGAACCCAGATAACGCCTGCTATAACAACTACAAACATCAATAATATCGCAATGATGACCAGTATTCCCAAGATTCCCTCGCCAAAGTTGCCGAGGTTATAATTATCAATAATAGACATGACAGCCTGGGGACCTCTGGAAACAATACCTGCAAATATGATAAGCGAAATTCCATTTCCTATTCCGTATTCTGTGATCTGCTCTCCGAGCCACATAAGGAACGCAGTACCTGCTGTGAAGGACAGCGTTATTGTCAGGAAGCTCCAGACAGTTCCACCATCATAAACCGCACTCCGCATGCTGACATATAGAGCAATTGCCTGAACCAGTCCAAGTACAACTGCACCATATCTCACATACTGTTGAATAATTTTTCTGCCTTCCTCGCCTTCCTTCTGCAATCTTTCAAGTGCAGGAATGGCCACTGTTAAGAGCTGCATGATGATTGATGAGTTGATGTATGGTGTTATACTCATTGCAAAGATCGTTGCCAGTTTGAAAGAGCCGCCTGAAATGATGTCCATAAAGCCGCCGAGTGAACCAGCAGACTCCAGAAGCCTTGAAAACTGTTCCGGATCAAGTCCGGGATTCGGTATGTGTGATCCGATTCTAAAAACGAGCAGCATTGCAACAGTAAATAAGACTTTCTTACGCAAATCTGGAATTTTCCATGCATTACGCAGGGTCTCAAACATTCCGCCCATACTATACCACCTCTGCCTTTCCTCCCGCAGCCTCAATCTTCTCAGAAGCTGTCTTGGTAAATCTTGCGGCCTGGACAGTAAGCTTCCTGGTCAATTCTCCGTTCCCAAGAATGGAAACGCCGTCGTATACCTTCTTAATAATTCCATTTTCAATGAGGAGCTCACCATTTATAACGGTTCCATCCTCAAACCTGTTCAATGTTGCAACATTGATTTCTGCATAAACTTTCGCAAAATCCTTATTATTGAAACCTCTCTTCGGTACCCTTCTAGAGAGAGGCATCTGTCCGCCTTCGAAGCCTGGCCTTACTCCGCCGCCGGCACGAGCATTCTGACCTTTGTGTCCACGGCCTCCGGTTTTACCGTTACCTGAACCCGGACCTCTGCCTTTTCTAGTCGGAGCTTTTTTAGTGCCCGGAACAGGCTGCAATTCATGTAGTTTCACCGTCTACACCTCCCTTATATCTCTTCTACGGATACCAAGTGCGATACCGTTTTTATCATTCCTCTGATCTGAGGATTATCCTGCTGCTCCACAAAACTGCCGATTTTATGCAAACCGAGAGCTTTTACTGTTGCTTTCTGGTTCTGCTTCGATTTGTTCGTGCTCTTCACCAGTTTTATTTTCAGTTTTGCCACTGTAGTATCCTCCTAACCCAGTATTTCTTCCGCGGTCTTACCGCGAAGTCTGGCAACTTCCTCAACGGTTTTAAGCTGAGACAGTGCCTGAATTGTAGCGTTTACCATGTTTATAGGGTTGTTGGACCCCAGTGATTTTGTTCTGATGTCACGAATACCAGCCAATTCAAGAACCGCTCTGACAGGTCCGCCGGCGATAACTCCGGTACCGGCTCCAGCAGGCTTCAGAAGTACTCTTCCTGCTCCATATTGTCCGATTGCTTCATGGGGGATCGTTGTTTCAACAAGAGGAACCTTGATCAGGTTCTTCTTTGCGTCATCAATTCCCTTTCTGATGGCATCAGGTATTTCAGCAGCCTTTCCTATTCCAGTTCCGATATAGCCGTTTTCATCACCAACTACAACGAGTGCACTGAAACGGAAGTTTCTGCCGCCCTTAACAACCTTGGTAACACGTCCTATTTTAACGACCTTTTCTTTAAGATCCAATGCTCCAGCATCGATACGCTGCAAATTCCATCCCTCCTCATTATTAACCTATGCGTCCTTGTTGTTAAAAATCAAGTCCGCCTTCTCTTGCACCTTCTGCCAGTTCCTTAACTCTTCCGTGATAAATGTAACCGCCTCTATCAAATACTACCTGCTTGATTCCCTTTTCGACAGCTTTCTGACCGATCAGCTTGCCAACTTCTTTAGCTGCTTCTTTGTTACCGCCGTTATTTAACTTGCCTTTTAAGGCTTCATCAAGGGTGGAGGCTGCGACAAGTGTATTTCCTGTCGTATCATCAATTATCTGTACGTATATATTCTTTAAGCTTCTGAAAACATTGAGCCTCGGACGCTCGGGTGTGCCTTCGATCTTTTTGCGAACCCTGTCATGTTTCCTTAGCCTGATTTCATTTTTGTTGGGCTTATTAATCATTTCTTTTCAGCTCCCTCCTAGCTCTTGGCCTTGGCGCCAGACTTACCTTCCTTGCGCCTGATTACCTCAGTCTCATACTTGATGCCCTTGCCTTTGTAGACCTCAGGTTCTCTCTTCTTTCTGATCTTCGCAGCAAACTCACCAACTTCCTGCTTATCACAGCCTTTTACTATGATCTTGTTAGGAGCAGGAACTTCAACTGTTATGCCTTTCGGTTCTTCCATTTCCACCGGGTGTGAATAACCCAGAGTCAGCACCACTTTGTTTCCCTGTTTCTGCGCTCTGTAACCAACACCGTTTATTTCAAGAACCTTTTCAAATCCTTTTGTTACACCCTCTACCATGTTATTAACCAAAGTTCTGGTTAAACCATGCAGGGACCTGTGGTTTTTTTCATCGGAAGGTCTGGTTACTAATATCTGTGCACCTTCCTTTTTGATTATCATATCCTTGTGCAACTCTTGTGTCAAAGTGCCCTTTGGACCTTTTACTGTAACAACGTTGTTATTAATATCAACGTTTACTCCAGCGGGGATCTCAATAGGCATCTTACCTATTCGTGACATTTAAGCACCTCCTGTTCTTCAAATTATGAGTCTTAACAGACCCTTTTCAGACACATTTTCTCACTACCATATAAAAGCGAGTACTTCTCCGCCTATGCCCTCAGTTCTTGCCTTTTTGTCAGACATAACTCCCTTTGATGTTGATATTACAGCAACACCCAGTCCTCCAAGAACCTTTGGCAGCTCATCTTTATTTGCATAAACTCTGAGACCCGGTTTACTGATTCTCTTAATTCCAGTAATAACATTCTGTTTATTTGCTGTGTATTTTAGTGCGATTCTTATCAGTCCCTGCTTACCATCCTCAATGAACTCAACGTTTCTAACATAACCCTCATCCAACAATATGCGAGCAATATCCTTCTTAATATTGGACGCCGGTATGTCAACGGTCTCATGCTTTGCTGAACTTGCATTTCTTACTCTTGTCAACATATCAGCGATAGCATCTGTGATTTGCATATGATTAACCTCCTTCCAAAGATTATTACCAGCTGGCCTTCTTTACGCCGGGTATCTGCCCTTTATAAGCCAGTACCCTGAAGCACAAACGGCATATTCCAAACTTTCTGATGTAGGCATGAGGTCTACCGCAAAGCTTACATCTATTATAAGCCCTAGTGCTGTATTTGGGGCTCCTTTGCTGCTTAATGATCATTGATTTCTTTGCCACGTTTATCCTCCTTTCGACCGGGGACGTTCCATAAATGGTTTATCCCCCACTTCCTTGTTTAGCTTTGGCTAAACGGCATTCCCATAAGTTTTAGAAGCTCTCTTGCCTCTTCATCCGTCTTAGCAGTAGTAACAAAAACGATATCCATACCCCTGACCTTGTCTACCTTATCATACTCTATTTCAGGGAAAATAAGCTGATCCTTAACTCCCATTGTGTAGTTGCCTCTTCCGTCAAAGGAGTTTGCTGACACCCCCCTGAAGTCTCTTACTCTTGGAAGTGCTGCATTGAACAGCTTGTCAACAAAATTGTACATCATTTCGCCGCGTAAAGTTACTTTGCAGCCTATATTCATTCCCTGTCTCAGCTTGAAGTTTGCAATGGATTTTTTTGCTTTTGTAATGATCGGCTTTTGTCCAGTAATAATCGCCAAATCATTTACAGCTGCATCCATAGCTTTCGGATTTTCCTTCACATCACCTACGCCCATGTTCAGGACTACTTTTTCAAGTCTGGGTAACTGCATTGCGCTGCTATATTTGAACTTTGTCTGCATTGCCGGTATTACTTCCCCAACGTATTTATCCTTAAGTCTGGCCATTAGACCTTAACCTCCTTTCAAGAAGAATCTGCTAATCTTCTTTCGCTACTTTTTGTGTGTCTATAACCTCTCCGCATTTTTTGCAAACGCGATCCTTACGTCCATCCGTGTGTATCTGCATTCCAACCTTGGTTGGCGCTTTGCACCTTTCACATACCAGCATAACCTTCGAGCTGCTGATTGGTGATTCCTGGTGAATAATCCCGCCTTGCTGGAATCTTCCCCTTGGTTTTTTATGCTTTGTCGACATATTGATGCCTTCAACAAGAACCATCATATCTGCCGGATTTACTGAAAGCACTTTCCCTTTTTTGCCTTTATCCTTGCCTGAGAGTACATACACTGTATCTCCCGTTTTTACGTGTACACTATTTGCCACTGTAAGCTGCCTCCTTTCCTACCTTAAAGAACTTCTGGTGCGAGTGACAGTATCTTCATATAATCCTTGTCTCTTAATTCTCTCGCAACAGGACCGAAAATACGTGTTCCTCTGGGGTTTTTGTCGTCCTTTATTATAACCGCAGCATTCTCGTCAAACTTGATGTACGAACCATCAGGCCTTCTTACACCTTTTCTGGAACGTACTATAACACATTTGACAACTTCGCCTTTTTTCACAACTCCGCCGGGTGTTGCATTTTTAATGGATGCAACCACTACGTCGCCTATATTTGCGTATCTCCTCCTGGAACCGCCAAGGACTTTGATACACATCATTTCTCTAGCTCCTGTGTTATCTGCTGATTTCAGCATGGACTGGACCTGTATCATACCAGTACCTCCTTCCAATTCGCTTAACTTTAGAAACGACTTCTAGCGAGCCTTTTCTACAATCTCAACGAGCCTCCACCTTTTATCTTTGCTAAGCGGGCGGGTCTCCATTACTTTTACTTTATCACCGATATTGCATTCGTTATTCTCATCATGGGCCTTTAATTTATAAGTCCTTTTGATGATCTTTTTGTACAAAGGATGCTTTACACTTGTCTCTATAGCAACGACTATTGTTTTATCCATCTTATCGCTAACTACTTTGCCTATCCTGGTTTTTCTTAATGCTCTCTCTTCCAAGTAGGTTACCTCCTTTCACACTGACGCTAGTCAGACGGTTTATGCTTGAATTCCCTTTATTTCTCTTTCCCTTATCACTGTTTTGACTCGGGCGATTGATTTCTTAACATCCTTCAACTTCATAGGATTTTCCAGTTGGTTCGTGACAAGCTGGAAACGGAGTTTGAACAACTCAGATTTAAGCTCGTTCAATTCCTTCTGGAGTTCCTCTTGCGTCTTATCTCTCATTTCACTGGCTTTCATTCTCGTCACCACCCATTTCATTATCGCGGGCTATGAATTTGCATTTTAAAGGAAGTTTGTGCATAGCAAGTCTCATAGCTTCTCTTGCAGTCTCTTCCGATACTCCCGCAATTTCAAATAATACTCTCCCAGGTTTTACAACGGCTACCCAGTACTCCGGTGATCCCTTACCACTACCCATACGAGTTTCAGCAGGTTTCTTTGTTACAGGCTTGTCAGGGAATATTTTAATCCAAACCTGTCCGCCTCTTTTTATAAAACGTGTCATCGCTATTCTGGCTGCTTCAATCTGATTGCTGGTAACCCATGCAGGTTCAGTTGCCTGCAGGCCGTATTCACCATTTGATATGAAGTTGCCTCTGGTAGCTACACCGGTCATTCTGCCTCTGTGAACTCTTCTGCGTTTTACCCTTTTAGGCATTAACATTACCGATCGCCTCCTTCCGCTTTCTTCTCCTTCTTGATAGCAGGAAGAACTTCACCCTTATATATCCAAACCTTGACACCAAGCTTACCATAAGTTGTGTTCGCTTCTGTAAAGCCATAGTCAATATCTGCTCTCAAAGTCTGAAGAGGAATGGTACCGTCGTGATAGTGTTCGCCTCTTGCAATTTCGGCTCCGCCAAGTCTGCCGCTTACGGCTGTCTTGATACCTTTTGCTCCAAGCTTCATCGCTCTCGACATTGTTTGTTTCATCGCTCTTCTGAATGAAATTCTCTTTTCCAGCTGTGATGCAATGTTCTCTGCAACTAGCTGAGCATCCAATTCAGGTGATTTAATCTCAGTGATATTTATGAGAACGCTTTTTCCGGTGAGCTTTTCAACATCCTTACGCAGATCTTCGATACCTGCTCCGCCCTTGCCTATAACCAAGCCGGGCTTGGCTGTATGGACATTGACTTTTATTTTGTTTGCTGCCCTTTCAATCTCAATTCTGGATACGCCGGAAATAAAGAGCTTCTTTTTTATAAAATCTCTGATTGCAACATCTTCAACCAAAAACTCACTAAAGTTTTTGTCATTAGCATACCATTTGGTATCCCAGTCCTTGATTATTCCAATTCTCAATCCATGTGGATTTACCTTCTGGCCCATCATCCAACCTCCCTCTGGCTTATTTTCTTTCCTTCAATACTACTGTAATGTGACTTGTCCTTTTCTTGATCCTGTTCGCTCTTCCCTGTGCTCTCGGCATGATTCTCTTCAGGGTGGGTCCCTGAGTAGCATTTACTTCAGCAACATAGAGCTCATCTCTGTTAAGGCCATTGTTATTCACAGCATTTGCCTCAGCTGACTTCAGGAGCTTAAGCAATAACTCTGATGCAGCTTTGGGTGTATATCTTACAATACCGTATGCCTCATCAATGTCTTTACCTTTTATAAGATCCAATACGATCTTGACCTTTCTGGATGAAATTCTGGCGTGCATGAGCACTGCCCTTCCTTCATCTTTGCCTATTCCAAGCACCTTTCTCTCCTTTTTTGTCAGGAGCGCAGGTTTTTGAAATTGCCTGTGAGTCTTGTTATATACATCCAGGATTTGATCCTTTTCGCTCAAAAGTTCTTCTTTTGATCTAACCTTCTTTTCCAATTAGAATTCCTCCTTTCGGCATTAAGCTTGTATCTTAATCTTTATTCTGCCTCTTACTTGAGGGAAGTGGACTTTTCAGTGTGATGCCCATGTCCTCTGAACGTCCTTGTCGGTGCAAATTCGCCAAGCTTATGCCCTACCATATCTTCCGTTATATATACCGGCACATGCTTTCTGCCATCATGCAGCGCGATTGTATGTCCTACCATCTGAGGATAAATCGTTGATGCTCTCGACCAGCTTTTCAAAACCTTTTTTTCATTGACCTTATTCATCTCCTCAACCTTCTTGAGAAGTCTCAAATCAACAAATGGTCCTTTTTTTAAAGATCTGCTCATTTGGTGTTAGTCCTCCTTTCCTTACTTCGGAAACTATCCGGTGCCTTGTCAAACTTATCTGACTGTTTGCACCCTGCTAATCCACGCAATATTAATTATTTCTGATTCCTTCTCTTAACAATAAACTTATCCGACTTTTTCTGTTTCTTTCTGGTCTTGTAACCCAGTGTAGGTTTACCCCAAGGAGTAACCGGACTTGGTCTGCCGATAGGAGATTTGCCTTCACCACCACCGTGCGGATGATCTACTGGATTCATAACAACACCGCGTACATGTGGTCTGATTCCCATCCATCTTTTTCTGCCGGCTTTACCGATTTTGATATTCTCGTTGTCAATATTGCTGACCTGGCCAATCGTTGCTTTACAGGATATTCTGATCATTCTCACTTCGCCTGAAGGAAGTCTTACCTGAGCATAATCTCCTTCTTTCGCCATGAGCTGAGCGGAATTACCTGCTGATCTGACAAGCTGTCCGCCTTTTCCGGGCTTAAGCTCTATGTTGTGTATCAATGTACCAACCGGTATATTGATCAGCTGCAACGCATTTCCGGGCATGATATCCGCATTTTCACCAGATTCTACAAAATCTCCGACCTTTAACCCTACAGGAGCCAGTATATACCTCTTTTCTCCGTCTACATAGTAGAGAAGTGCAATATTTGCAGTCCTGTTAGGATCATATTCAATAGCAGCAACCTTTGCTTTTATACCATCTTTATCTCTTTTAAAATCAATAACTCTATATTTCTGTCTTGCTCCGCCACCACGGTGACGTACGGTGATCCTGCCGTAAGCGTTTCTGCCGCCCTTCTTCACCAATGTTTCCAACAGAGACTTTTCCGGCTCTGTCTTTGTGATTTCTTCAAATGTGGAAACAGTCATGAATCTTCTTGCGGGAGAAGTAGGACTATACTTTTTTACTGCCATTTCTTCTCACTCCTTAATCTGAAAACGTTGTATTACCTTCAGGTGCACGTTCTTTATTCTGTTACACCAAATTCCTCAATGCTTGTCTTGTATTTCTTACCGTTTACAACCTCTTTGCCGCCTTTCGCAAGATATGAATCCGCTTTAGGCTCAAGATCAATCTTAACAACAGCTTTCTTCCAATCCGGTCTGGGTCCTACATGCACGCCCATTCTCTTCAGCTTGCCTTCGTAATTCATAGTGTTGACCCCAACGACCTTCACCTGAAAAAGCCTTTCAACAGCTTGTCTTATTTCAGTTTTTGTAGCATTTACATCTACGATGAAGGTGTATTTGCCGCTTGCAACCTCCATATTACTCTTTTCAGTAATAAACGGCTTTATGATAATATCTTCAGGTGTTCTCATTACGCATACACCTCCTCGACTTTTTCAACTGCAGCCTTTGTGATAATGAATTTCTCATATTTGAGAATATCAAATACGTTTATTGTATTCACAAATGCTGTCTTAACACCGGGTATATTCCTTGCGGATTTCTCAACAGCTTCGTTCTTGCCGTCTATAACGATAAGAACACTGGAATCTATCTTCAATGAATGAAGAACATTTGCCATTTCTTTCGTTTTAATGCTGTCAAACTTTAATGCATCAAGTACAACGATCTCATTCTCGTTGACTTTTGATGTAAGAGCCGACTTCAAAGCCAACTTCTTAAGCTTCTTCGGAATTGTGTAAGAGTAGCTTCTTGGTTTAGGTCCAAGAACAATTCCGCCCTTGATCCATTGCGCGGAACGGATACTGCCCTGTCTTGCTCTTCCTGTCCCCTTTTGTCTCCACGGCTTGATACCACCGCCTCTTACCTCACTCTTGGTCTTTGTAGACTGTGTACCCTGCCTCTTATTTGCTAATTGGTTCTGTACTGCGAGATGTACTGCATTTTCATTGACATCTATACCGAATATACTATCATTCAGTTCAACTTCTCCTACAGTCTCGCCCTTCATGTTGTATACATCAACTTTTGGCATAATCGCTTCCTCCTCCCATCCGTATTACTTGCCAGATTTAACAGTATCTCTGACAACGACTAATCCGCCTTTAGGTCCTGGAATTGCACCCTTAACCAGCAGTAGATTTCTCTCGCTGTCGACCCTTACTATGTCAAGGTTCTTTACTGTAACCTTGTCAACTCCCATGTGACCGGGAAGTCTCTTGCCTTTAACAACTCTTCCAGGAGTTGTACCGGAACCTAAAGAACCAACTCTTCTATGGTACATGGATCCATGAGTCTCAGGTCCTCTTGTGTGTCCGTACCTTCTGACAACTCCCTGAAAACCTTTACCCTTTGAAATGCCGCTGACATCAATTCTGTCACCGTCGCTGAACATATCTGCGACCTTTATTTCCTGTCCTACTTCATACTTGGCAACATCGTCCGTTCTGAATTCTTTCAGATATCTTCTGGATGCTACTTTTATCTTGGCAAATAATCCTTTTTCAGGCTTATTCAGCTTTTTCTCAGGAATTTCTTCGTACCCGAGCTTGATAGCTGTATATCCGTCATTTTCTACCGTTTTTTTCTGAACAACAGCACATGGACCAGCTTGTATAACCGTTACCGGTATGGACAAACCGTTCTCATTAAATATCTGCGTCATTCCCATCTTTTTTCCAAGTATAAACTTGTTCATTCTCTAACCTCCTAATTATCATTGGTTCACAATCTCTTGTGAACATGATCACTCATTTGTCCGACAACCGGTATCATCGATTGGCGGTGAACCGTAATTGATGCAATCAATTATCAGTGTTCAAGCAGCTTACAGTTTGATCTCAATGTCAACACCAGCGGGTAAATCTAATCTCATCAGTGCATCAACTGTTTTGGGTGTCGGCAGCAATATATCAATAAGCCTCTTGTGTGTTCTCATTTCAAATTGCTCACGTGAATCCTTGTACTTGTGCGGAGCTCTCAAGATTGTAACGATCTCCTTTTGTGTAGGAAGCGGAACGGGTCCGGAAACCTGTGCTCCGGTTCTTTTTGCGGTATCCACGATTTTTTCAGCAGACTGGTCAAGTACCTGATGATCATATGCTTTCAGTCTGATTCTGATTTTTTGATTGTTTGCCATACAATAACCTCCTGTCTAATGCTCTAAATTTGTTACGTACAACAAGCGTTTTTTTCTGTACACTATGCCGGGTGTTTCCTGTTTAGCTATTTTAAAACCCAGGACATTACAAAGCAATTAAGCTTGTATAACCTGGGCTGTACCTTACAAACAGACACACTTACTGTGTGCTCGCAAAATGTACAGTGACTTGTCGCCCGGTTTCTTGAATCGGACATTCTCCATGAAAGTTACCTATTTCTAAGAATAGCAATCTCCCATTTCATCGTATGTCATGTCACAGCAAAAGATATTTTACTATATAACCTGCAAAATTGCAAGCATTTTGCCTAATTTATTATCAGCAAATCTATGTTTTTTTCTCCCATTTTTTCCTTTATACCAAATAACGATCCTGCATGATGATAAAACGAAATTCAGAGCAGCTCTTTTCGCAATATTTCTCCTGATTTCGGAGATAAATAGCTTAACGGAATGTCCAATACCGTCCGTGCTCCTGTCTGACCTTCTGATGATAATCTGTATACAGCCCGTGCAAAAGCTGTAAGAACACTGCCGGTAAATTCGGGGTTACTGTCAAGAGCAAGATTGAACTCCATTTTTTGTTTCGTGTCCGTTCCAGTCGAACCGGTTCTGATTACAAATCCTCCATGGGGCATCCCGACGTGCTTTGAGTGTAGCTCGTCCTCTGTAATAAAGTTTACTGTGGTATTGTAATCAGCAAAATAATTCGGCATATTTTTAATTTGATTTTCAATCTCAACCAGATCTGCTTCCGGTTCTGGAACGATATAGCATACCCGATCGTGCTTTTCTCTGGTGGAAAGCTCCGGATTTTCACCTGCCCGTACCCGTTCCAATGTTTCTTCTACCGGTATGGTGTACTGTATGCCGTTTTTAACACCTTTTACCCTCCTGACAGCATCTGAATGGCCCTGACTGACTCCCTTCCCCCAGAACGTATACGTATGCCCATGAGGAAGTATTGTTTCTCCCAGCAATCTATTCATTGAAAACAACCCCGGATCCCAGCCAACAGACATAAGTCCAATGGTACCGGCTTTCTTAGTTACTTCATCCAGTCTTGCGAAATACTCCGGTATCTTGGCATGGGTATCAAAGCTGTCAACTGTATTGAATATGGCAGCTATTTCCGGTACCTGCTCCGGAAGATCTGTTGCTGAGCCGCCGCAGAGGATCATTACATCAATGATTCCTTTATAATTGCCTATCTCAGAAATGTTCCTGACCCTTTCAGTTGTTTGTAATTCGCACTGATTTCTTCTTGTAAAAATAGCTTCCAAGTATAAATCCGGATTCTTTTTGATGGAATGCAAAACACCTTTACCTAGATTGCCATATCCTACTATACCTACTCTTATCCTTTTATCCACTTTGTTTACCTGGTATAGTTAACCAGGTTCCCTCCCTCGCTATATTAAAATATATTATTCTCTGATTTTTTCTCTTGCATGACTGCTTTCATTGTAGAAGCGGTCTGATTCATTGCTGTTTTGACGATAGTCTGCTAAAGTGCCCGCCTCCTGATGTATCATTTTTTCAAGCTCCAATTGATTTTTGGCCCGTATTTCTTCTGTCCTGATAATCGTATCCGCTTTAATCTTTTCCACCCTTAATTTATGTTTTGAAATAGCATCTGTAAGTATAGCTGTAACTGCAATAATCAAACCAACTGCAATTGCAAAAATTAGTACCAAACTTTCGTTAGGATTCATACTGCTTCCTCCTGAACTAATTTTTTCTAATTATATCATCATGAATAACATTTAACCAGAACGAATTATATTTACCTGCCATATAATAATAATCGAGTAGGAGGCGGTGACTAACCGCCGTCCTCTCACAGCACCGTGCGTACCGTTCGGTACACGGCGCTTTCAATAGTTGACGTGCACAGACTGATATGCAGTGGCCAAGTCATAGAAGCCATT
>JAEZLF010000195.1 GCA_023435925.1 Bacillota bacterium | reverse complement strand
GCGTTCCCCTCATCATTTCATTATTCTTATTCATTATCTTTCATCAAATGTAGTACATATTATAACATTTGCTTTCGATAAAATAAAGGAGCAATCGAATCACACAAATATTTTCTGGTAAGTATGTACCAGAATGTATTCACCTGCCTTCATTGAGGCAATAATAACATAGGATCAGCATCCAGGCGGACACTTGGGGACAGTACGATTTTGTCACAAAAGGGTGGTGGAAAGATATTGAATCGATTGGATCGGTTTAAACAAAAAAGGAATCTGCGGCAAAAATACTTCACTGCGGCATTTCTGTTCCTATTTTTACTGACATCAGGTATTCTGCTGGCAGACGAATCAACCAATTTTCTATTGTCCGGACAGCATGGTATCCGGTTTGTGGAACTGAACCATATGGAAAACAGTCTGGAAATCGTTGTGATGAATCGCAAAATCTATATCAATACACAGTATATACAGCGGGATTTGAATCATCTCAAAGACAAGCTGAACGAGCTTCTTATTTTCCATCCGTAAGCTTACTATTCAGCATGAGCTTACAATTTTTCATTCATAAACTACTCATTCTTCATCCATAAACTGCTCATTTTACATAAGCTCCTCATTTTTCATTCATGACCTCACTGAGCACCTCTGCAAGATACTTCATACTCTCAATACATTCACTCAAAAGATTTCCGTCTCCGCCAACCTCAATGAGTACCGCATGATCTGAAACATGCTGGTTGTAGCGTTTTCCGACTATCCACAGCGGTCTTGCGAGGCCGGGATATTTTTCATTCAGCTTCTGCTGAACCTTTAATGCAAACTTGAGATTTTCCTCCCAATGAGGGTTAGGCAACTGATCATTGGTGCCCATAACAAACATGATCTGTGCCGCATTCTTGCCATTAATCTTTTTAACAGCCCGAAGTTTTGGCTTAGACGCGTCCAGTCCGTCTCTGTGAATATCGATATACACCTTGATTGACGGATAACTCTTTAAATAGCTCTGCAAAGTATCAATGGCGACACCATATGCCGCAGGCCGGCTTTTATCGTGCACGGTGGCATTATGCAGTGTCTCAATACCATATTTGCGAAGACGTATTGCCAGTTCTTCCCCTACTCTTACCACATTATACTTAGGATTAGAGTTATAGCTGGCCACACCCTTCTTGCCCAGATCCTCTTCCTTCAACACATAGCTTTCTGAGGTATGCGTATGATAAATCAGGACCTTCGGACCCTTTTTACTGAAATTGAAATCGATTGGCTCCTTCAGCATCTTTGCGATATCGATCTTGTGCTTTGTAAAATTACGGATCACCATTTTATCCAGCGCTACCATATCTCCGTTGTCTTCATCTTCTTCCTCTTCCGCTTCGTATGAAATACTGCTGATGGGCTGTAGGTCAGCGATTTGACCGTTCTCGGCCGGGTTGGCTGGTTTCGGCGTATTGGAACCCTCGCCTGCATCTCCTGTATTATCTTTATCTGCATTGTTCGGCTTACCTGCATCTCCGTCACTGTCTGTATTACCTGTATTACCTGTTTTACCCGCATCTCCTGCATTAGCTTTGCCCGAATCTCCTGTATTGCCTGCATCATCCGATGCGCCCCCATTATTTGTCTGACCTGTCCCAGAACCATTACCGCTGCCATCCACCGGGTTCCCGATTTTTCCACCGGACTCACCGGTATTCGGTCCGCTTTCCTCGGGACCGGTGCCTGTCCCCGCATCGCTGCTTTCACCGGTACCTGTCCCTGTATCACCATTCTCTTCATCTATCCCCGATCCGATGGGTTTACTTTCGGATTGCTGGCTATTCTGTTCATGAGTCACAGAAGTATCACCCTCCATTGCCAGCATTGATTTATATTCATGGTTATAATAGCTCATAAAAAGCGGTGACTGTGCATTCAGAATTGTTATGGGAGAATCCAGGTCAAATTCAAAAATCCTTCTAAATATGTTCTTTACCTCCCCTGAAAAGGATACACTTGCTTTACCACTGTTGTAAACAGTCTCAATGATTGGAAGGGAGATGTTGATGGTCTTCTTAAAGCTTTCTGAATCGATGTGCTCAACCAGATTGGTATCCAGCTTGTACAAAAGATTTCCTGCTTGAATTCCTGTCAGCACTGCCAAAGTTGCCAGAGCTGCGGTCAGCAGTACCTTAAACAGTTTTACAAAAAGTTTCTCACCGGCTTTTTGCTTATGCTTTCTGTCCATGCTTCCTCCATTGTTACAACAATAAACCAACTTACTATTCAATCATATTCTTATTGGAGGGTATATTATGACAAGTAATGCCTATACGAATATATTTCTTGCTTTCATAATTACTTATATAATATAATGCAAATGGTTAAGTCAGTTCGCTTCACGAATTCCGTCTTCATTCATCGCCGATCTGTGGAGGTCAGCGTCTTCTGAAGGCACAGAAAAAGGAAGGTGAGAATAGTGCCACAACAGGTTTACTTCATAATCGGACTTCTGGCTGCCATTGCAGCTCTTGCTTTTGCATTCAGCATATCCGTCAAGAAGCACAACGCCAGAATGGCAACCATGAAAAAGAAAAAAGGACGCAGGAAATATCTGCGTGAATACAAAACGCCTGGTAAATAACCAGGCATTTTTTTCTTGATATCCGAATTGCTATACTCTGATATCTGAGCTGTTGCATTCCAATATGCGATCCGTGATTTGCACCAACATGCAGTGTTTGCAGCAAAACAGGTTACTCCCTTGCTACATTCCAATATCCGAGTTATGATTTATACCCACACCTGTCTGTCTCTTGTCATGATGCTCTCTCGCAAGTGCCGCATTTTCCGTCACCGCCACTTCAGAGTGCACCGCATCCTCATAGTGCACCGCATCCTTATGGCGCAACTCATCCTTCAGATTTCTGAAGGCTGCCGCCAGCATCAGCTTGATTCTGTTCAGTTGATTCACTTCACTTGCTCCGGGATCATAGTCTACCGGTACAATATTCGCTGCCGGAAATTTTCGTTTCAGCGCCTTGATCATTCCCTTGCCGGTAACATGGTTAGGCAAGCAGGCAAAAGGCTGCATGCATACAATATTTGCAGCTCCCTCTTCAATCAGTTCAATCATTTCTGCCGTCAAAAACCAGCCTTCGCCAGTCAGATTGCCGAGTGACAGCACCTTCGAAGCCTTTCTTGCCAAACTGAAAATATCTGATGGAGGCTCAAACCGTTTGCTGGCTGCCAGGATCCTTTTCATATCTTTTCTATAATATTCTATCCCTGCAATAACAAGGTTTGAAACAAATTTGGTCAGCCAGGTACCGGCGAGATATTTGCGCTTAAAGTTGGCTCCATAAGCTGTGTAAAGGAAGAAATCAATCAGATCCGGCATGACTGCTTCCGCCCCTTCTTTCTCTATAACGTCCACCACATTGTTATTGGCAGTCGGATGAAATTTCACCAATATTTCTCCAACCAACCCGACCCTTGGCTTTTTCATATCATTTATTTCAATATTGTCAAAGTCCTTGACAATCAGCTTAATATTTCGCTTAAACTCGCTATGCTTCCCACTTCTGACGGATTCCTTGCATTTCTCGACCCAGCTTTCGTAAAGCAGATCAGCAGAGCCTTTGATTCGTTCATAAGGACGTACCCTGTATAACACCCTCATCAGCAGATCGCCGTACACAAGAGCAATCAACGCCTTATTTAAAAGCTTGGGCGTAATTTTAAAGCCCGGATTGCTCTCTAATCCCACCAAATTCAATGAAATAACCGGCACCTGATCAAAGCCGGAGTCCTTAAGCGCTTTCCGGATAAATCCGATATAGTTGGTCGCTCTGCAGCCTCCACCGGTCTGAGAAATAATCACAGAGGTGTTGTCAATATCATAACGGCCGGATTTCAGAGCCTCAATCAATTGGCCTGTGGTCAGAATAGACGGATAACAGGCATCGTTGTTCACATGCCGCAATCCCTCATCGACAGCGCTTCTGTCAACCGAAGGCAATATCTCCAGATTATAGCCGGCCTCTCTGAATGCAACCTCCACAAACTGAAAATGTATCGGTGACATCTGAGGCGCAAGAATGGTGTGCCTCTTACGCATTTCCTCGGTAAAGGGCACCTTTCTCTGGCTGAATTTCTCCTTTTCAAGAGTAACACCATCCCGGTCCCGCTCTTCCATGGCAGCCTTCAGAGAACGCAGCCTGATTCTGGCGGCCCCCAGATTATTAATTTCATCGATCTTTAAAACAGTAAATATCTTTCCCGCTGCATGAATGATTTCCTGCACCTGGTCCGTTGTGACCGCGTCCAGTCCGCAGCCAAAAGAGTTCAGCTGCACCAGTTCCAGATTGTCCCGTGTACTGACAAAATTGGCTGCGGCGTACAGCCTTGTGTGATACATCCATTGATCCACAACTCTCAGCGGCCTTGCTGTGCTACCCAGATGTGCAACGGAATCCTCCGACAGAACAGCCATACCAAATTCAGTAATCAGATTGGGAATCCCATGGTTGATTTCCGGATCAATATGATAGGGCCTTCCCGCCAGCACAATCCCCTTGCCACCTGTTTTATCAAGCTCGGTCAGCACTTCTTCGCCCTTCTTCCGAATGGCAGCCTTAAACCGCTCATCCTCCTGCCACGCCTTCTCGACAGCTTCACGGATCTCCGTCTTCTCAATGCCAAAGCTGCTGAACTCCTCGTAAAGCCTCTCAGCCAGCCGCTTCTTGTCATTGTAAGGCAGGAAAGGGTTCATAAAACGGATACCTTCCTCCTCCAGCACCTCCATGTTCCCACGGATTACCTCTGAATAAGAAGTTACAATCGGACAATTGTAGCAGTTGTCGGCACAGTCATCCTCTTTCTTTTCATATGGTACACAGGGATAAAATATCGTCTTGATCCCGCTGTTCACCAGGCTCATAATATGCCCGTGAACCAGCTTTGCAGGATAACAGACCGACTCCGACGGCATCGTTTCGATGCCCAGTTCATATATTTTTCTGGAGGACCGGGGTGATAATACGGCTCTGAATTTCAGTTCGCTAAAAAAAGTGCTCCAGAAGGGATAATTCTCATAAAGATTCAGAACCCTTGGAATACCAATGGTACCGCGGGTTGCAGATTTCTCATCCAAAGACTTATAGGATGTTATTAGCTTATATTTATAATCAAACAGGTTCGGTGCACGATCCTTGCGAATATCACCACCTGCTCCTCTCTCACAGCGGTTTCCGGATACAAAGGATCTGCCGTCTGTAAAATTATTGACTGTAAGCAGGCAATTGTTGCTGCACAGATTACACCTTTTTAATGTAATTTCAGTCTGAAATTCTTCCAGCTCTGCTGCTTTCATAATACTGCTTCTATGACCTTTTGGACTCCGTTCAAAAGAAATCCTCGCAGCGCCATACGCACCCATAATACCTGCGATATCAGGCCGGACAGCCTCTCTGCCGGAAATGATCTCAAAGCTTCTCAGCACAGCAGTGTTATAAAAGGTGCCGCCCTGCACAATGATTTTTTTACCAAGCTCCTTTGGATCTCTTATTTTGATAACCTTCATCAGTGCATTTTTAATGACGGAATAGGACAGTCCCGCTGAAATGTCTCCCACAGAAGCGCCTTCCTTTTGCGCCTGCTTTACACGCGAATTAATAAAAACGGTGCAGCGGGAACCCAGATCCACCGGTTTCTGTGCCAGCAGCGCCTCTTTCGCAAAATCCTCCACACCCATGTTCAGTGAATTGGCAAAGGTCTCAATAAAAGAGCCGCACCCGGATGAACAGGCCTCATTGAGCATGATATTGTCAATCACGCCATTTCTGACCTGCATACACTTCATATCCTGACCGCCAATATCCAATATAAACTCAACACCCGGCAGAAAATGCTCCGCTGCCTTGTAGTGAGCAATGGTTTCTATCTCACCCAGATCAACGTGAAGAGCAGCCTTAATCAAGCCTTCTCCATAACCCGTAACCGTAGAGTTGGCGATATATGCTTCTTCAGGCATCAAGCTGTAAAGCTTCTTCAATTCTTTTATAACTGATTTGAGTGGACTACCCTTGTTGCTTCCATAATAAAAATACAGCAAAGCGCCTTTTTCATCTGTCAACGCAAGCTTTGTTGTAGTAGAACCGGCATCAATACCCAGATAGCAGGCACCCGCGTGACTTGCCAGATCCTTTCGCTGTACTTTGTGCGCGGAATGTCTGCGGTTAAATTCTCCCAGCTCGATTTCATCCTTAAAAAGCGGGCTCAGTCGTTCTACTTCGTGAACGGTAACCGTATGAATGGAAGGAAGCTTGCTGCGCAGCGTTTTAAAGCTCATGACCGGCTGCTTCATCGATGACAAAGCTGCACCGGCTGCAACAAACAACTGAGAGTTTTCAGGGAAAATGACCTGTTCTTCCGTAAGTCCGAGGGTTTCGATAAAGCGCTCCCTCAGTGACCGTAAAAAATACAAAGGCCCACCCACAAACGCAACATTGCCTTTGATAAGCCTGCCGCATGCAAGACCGCTAATTGTTTGATTGACAACAGACTGGAAAACAGATGCTGCGATATCCTCCTTTGCGGCTCCTTCATTCAACAAAGGCTGAATGTCTGTTTTGGCAAAAACCCCGCACCTTGCAGCTATGGGGTATATAATCCGGTAATTCTCAGCCAGCTTGTCGAGACCCGCCGCATCCGTCTGCAGCAGTGACGCCATCTGGTCGATAAAAGCACCGGTGCCGCCGGCACAGGTACCGTTCATGCGCTGCTCAATGCCACCTTTGAAAAAGGTAATTTTGGCATCCTCCCCGCCGAGTTCAATCGCCACATCGGTTTGCGGAATGATATGCTCAATGGCGCCTGTGGCAGCAACCACCTCCTGCTCAAAGGGCAGGCCAAGCCACTGTGCTACAGATATGCCTCCTGAGCCAGTAAGGGTCACCGTCAGATCATCCTCTTCAAAAATCCCGCAGGTTTCATCAACCAATTCGAAAATCGTTTTACGTATGTCGGAAAAATGCCTCTGATATTTGCTATATATAAGTTTTTCGTTTTTATCCAGTACTGCCAGTTTAACGGTAGTCGAGCCTACATCAAGACCCATGTGAAATAATTTCTTCATAATGCTCTTATATTAACATAGTTTCTTTTATAAATAAATAGCTCTGGTTTTATATATTTTACCAGAGCTGTACAACATATGTAAAGTGTCCGAAGCTATACCTACATCACCATATACAGTACTTTATGGGTTGAATTCAGCGCCGTATGGGTTGAATTCAATGCTGAATAAATTGAACTCAGTGTTACTATAGCTGAATTTACTTTAGGCTTCCAAATTTACGAAAGGGAAAGAACCGGAAAATCGCTCGTCCTTTGATCCACTTTTCATCAATAGGGCCAAACTCTGTGCTGTCCAAGCTGTATTGCCTGTTATCACCCAAAACATACACATATCCTTCCGGCACGGTCAGGCTTGTTAATTCGGGACTGTCACCGGAAGGTGTTTCAGGCTCCTCCGGCAAGCCGGTCAAGGAAAGCTCATCATTCACATAAACCTTACCGTCCTTTATTTCCACCTTGTCACCGCCAATAGCGACAAGTCTCTTAATAAGCTGCCGCTCTTCCTCCGGTGATTTGAAAACAATAATGTCCCCTCGCTCAAGCCATCCAAACCGGAAGCCCAGCTTCTCCACCAGAAGATTGTCACCCTCTACAAGGGTCGGTTCCATGGAAATATCATGCACAATCGTCCGTTGTCCGACGAACAGAACGATTAAAACGCCGACAACTACCGCTATGCCTATGTGAACAAACCAATCCAGCGCCTCACTCATTTTTTTCTCTCCTGCCGTAACAAACCCCTCCCTGCCATAACATAGCATGACCGAGCGGAGCCTTCCTCCGCTCTTTGCCACCGATAACACAGTTTGTCGTTTTCTCGATGCCGCTTAATATGATACTTCCGTATGCAACTGCTTATTCCCATACCTCTATTTCAGTTACCTACTCCGATACCTTTATATGCAGCTCTTTCAACTGTTTCAAATCCACCGTATCCGGCGCATTCGTCATCAGATCCGATGCATTCTGCACCTTCGGGAATGCAATGACATCCCGGATGCTGCTCTTGCCGGCCATCAGCATGATCATTCTGTCAAGGCCATAGGCCAATCCGCCGTGTGGCGGTACCCCGTAACGGAACGCCTCAAGGAGGTATCCGAACTTCGACCAGGCTTCTTCTTCACTGAAGCCAAGCAGCTTGAACATTTTGGACTGAAGCTCCTGCATGTGTATTCGAATGCTTCCTCCGCCCAGTTCCGTCCCGTTGAGCACAACATCATAAGCCTTGGCACGCACTTTTCCCGGATCGGAGTCCAGCAGATCCAAATCCTCATCCATCGGAGAAGTAAAGGGATGATGCTTGGCAACCCAGCGCCGCTCCTCTTCATCATACTCCAACAGTGGGAACTCCGTAACCCACAGGAATTTAAATACGTTTTTATCAAGCAGGCCGAGTTTTCTTGCCAGTTCCAGACGTAATGCTCCAAGAGAATCATACACCACTTCGTTCTTATCGGCAATAAAGCAAATCAAATCTCCCGGTTTTGCTTCCGTCCTCTCCAGCAGCGCTTTTACCTCATCCTCAGTAAAGAACTTGGTAATAGC
>JAEZLF010000164.1 GCA_023435925.1 Bacillota bacterium | reverse complement strand
GCCCAGACAGCAAAATGGGTTCCGCTTTGTCCGTTCAGAGTCATCAGATGTGCACCAAGCTTTTCATATATTTTATGGTGATTACCCTCATTAAACAGATGGAGATCAAAGTCGGTTAGTATTCGGGGGAAGGGGTCGATTATATTATGATTCATCTGGTAGTACCTCCGAAGGAATCCATTTCACTACTGGTATTTCCTTTTTACTCAAGCCCTATTTTACCACGATTTCTCTATCATTTCCAGAATAGACACCACGACTTTGGAAACTTTTGCCTACGGGGCAAAACAGCGGCTAATATGTTCGTAAATATGACTGCAAATCAAGCAGCATGATAAAAAATTCACATATACTTTTGATGAATATTATGGTAGAATACTATTTGGTGTGGCTTACTGCACCAACGATGTTTGTTGTTCACAAAGCAGTTTACAGATAAAATGAAGCATGTATATGGAAAGGGGTCAAATGATGATTTATTCACATGAAGTTGAAAGAATGACGTGTGTGGCAAAAGGTCCTAATCATGGGCCGGCGCCAATCCCTGAAGAGGGAAAATGGGTACAGTCAAAAGAGATTAAGGACATTTCCGGCCTTACACATGGTATCGGCTGGTGTGCGCCTCAGCAGGGAGCCTGCAAGCTCACTCTTAATGTTAAAGACGGACTGATTCAGGAAGCATTGGTTGAAACAATAGGCTGTTCAGGTATGACACACTCTGCAGCAATGTCGGCAGAAATACTGCCCGGCAAGACAATTCTTGAAGCATTGAATACTGACCTGGTATGTGATGCCATTAATACTGCAATGAGAGAATTATTCCTCCAGATCGCTTATGGAAGAACTCAGACAGCTTTTTCGGAAGGCGGACTACCCATCGGAGCAGGCCTTGAGGATCTTGGTAAAGGCTTGAGAAGTCAGATCGGAACCATGTACGGAACTCTTGCCAAAGGGCCGAGATACTTGGAAATGGCAGAGGGTTATATTACTCGCACTGCTCTTGACGAAAACAACGAAATCATCGGCTATGAATTTGTACATATGGGCAAAATGATGGAAATGATTAAGAAGGGCACAGATGCAAATGAGGCCGTAAAGAAGGCAACCAGCAAATACGGTCGGTTCGATGAGGCTGTTAAATACATCGATCCGAGAGAAGAATAATGAGGGGGAGGGTCAAGACATGCCATTGTTTGAAAGCTATGAAAGAAGGATCAATCAAATCAATGCCGTATTGAATAAAAACGGTATTGCATCAATAGAAGAAGCAAAAAAGATATGCGAAGAAAAGGGAATCGATCACTATACGATTACAAAACAAATTCAGCCCATTTGCTTTGAGAATGCTTGCTGGGCATATGTAGTCGGTGCGGCTCTTGCAATAAAGAGAGGCTGCAAAAAGGCTGCGGAAGCTGCCGAGGTGATTGGCGAAGGTTTACAGGCATTCTGTATTCCGGGTTCTGTCGCGGATGACAGAAAAGTCGGCTTAGGTCACGGCAATCTGGGTGCCATGCTGCTTCGCAATGAAACCAAATGTTTTGCGTTTCTGGCCGGACATGAATCCTTTGCTGCAGCAGAAGGTGCCATTGGTATAGCAAAGTCTGCAAACAAGGTTAGAACGGAGCCTCTGAAGGTTATACTCAACGGTCTCGGAAAAGACGCTGCGCAGATTATTTCCAGAATCAACGGTTTTACATATGTCCAGACCAAATTTGACTACTACACCGGAAAGCTTGAGGTTGTTAAAGAAATTAAGTATTCCAACGGTGAAAGAGCAAAAGTCAGGTGCTACGGCTCTGATGACGTCAGAGAAGGCGTTGCCGTCATGCATCTTGAGGGTGTTGATGTTTCCATAACAGGAAACTCCACGAATCCCACCAGGTTCCAGCATCCTGTAGCAGGCACTTACAAAAAGGAGTGCACTGAGCTGGGCAGGAAGTATTTCTCTGTAGCTTCAGGCGGAGGCACCGGAAGGACACTTCATCCCGATAATATGGCAGCAGGTCCGGCTTCTTACGGAATGACCGACACCATGGGCAGAATGCATTCTGATGCACAGTTTGCAGGATCGTCCTCCGTACCCGCTCACGTTGAAATGATGGGCTTCCTGGGCATCGGTAATAACCCAATGGTTGGGGCAACCGTTGCAGTGGCAGTTGCAATTGAAGAGGCAATGAAGTAGTAAGCACACAATAAAGCAAGCTTCAGGAAAAGAATAAAGCATATAGGCTGACTCAAATGTACACGATATACGACAGATGAGTCAGCCTATTTATTCTGATTTACTTTCCCGCTCCGCACATCATGTGCGGAAAGTATGGAAGCAATGCGATTGTTCCGTTTATCCGGGTACCAGATCATTCTGATAAACCTTTATACAGTTTCTTCCCGAACGCTTTGCCATATAGAGTGCCAGGTCGGATGTCCTGATCAATGAGTTTTTGCTGTCGCAATGTACAGGATATGTAGATATACCAACACTGCAATGAATGGAGGAGATCGAGACACCCTCAATTTCGGGGATATATGTCTCGGAAACATCCTTTCGAATTCTTTCTGCAATTGCTTCCGCTGTGTCTGTATCTGTATCCGGCAGCACAACGATGAATTCGTCTCCGCCATAACGCGCGATGATATCATTTTTCCGGATACATTTCAGTACAACCTGTGCAAAGATCGTCAGGACGTGATCACCAACTGCGTGACCATAAGTGTCGTTAATTTCTTTAAAGTGATCCATATCTACCATGATCACACTAATTTTCCGGCTGTCCTTTTTTGCAGCATTGATTTCACGCTCAAGAAAGGGTTCAAGATAATTTCTGTTATAGAGTTCGGTAAGCGTATCTATGGAGGACTGTTCTTTAAGTGCTTTAATGGATGTATGTGATCTTTTGTAAAGGACAAAGAATGTTACACCTGCCGGGATCGTAAAAGCGGATACACCCGAGAATAACGCCACCACTGCACGCCACAGTGTCAGGTTGCTTCCTGATAGGTTATCGGTAATCAGAAAGACGCCAAAACCTAAGCAAACACCAATAATTGCAAAGCTCAGTAATTTGCCGGCTGGGATGGGACTATTAGTTTTTTCCATACTGAATGACCTCTTTACTTTCAATTGAGGTGTTTCACTTGCACCTTAAAACAGTATAACATAACATGAAATAAATGGAAACCTAAATCGTGATTAATTAAATAAGGAATTTCGACAAATTTATACACCCGTCAACATTATTTTCAACGTTTGCTTCGCAATACGGCTCCAACCCCTAATTACTTTGCCGGTGTCGATCTAATCCCTCCAACCTTAGAAACGATCTCATCCATGGATTTACCGGAGTTTTTCAGCGGCTTTATAACATCGGCATCAAGATCAGGTACATACGCTTTAAGTGCTGTAAATTTTCCGGATAATGAATAGCTGCCCATGGCAGCAGGTATCAGAATGGACTCGCCGGCACGGATGGAAAGCTCCCCGTCATTCCAGGAAATCATACCGCTTCCGGATGTGAATGTAAAAATATAGAATTTCTCACCATTTGCGTTTTCGCTGAATTTCCCATCGACCTTATAAACCTCCGCACAGAAGTACTGATTAGCTATCACAATTCTTTTCGTGCTTCCTGTGCCTAACCGCAGTTCCAAGCCGGCGAATTTTTCTGTGCGATCTGTCGAGTTAAAATCAATGACATCAAGTGCTTTACTAATATGAAGAGGCCTTCCGACCCGCCCATAATCATAGACTCTATACGTAGTATCTGAATTTTGCTGGATCTCAGCCAGAACAATGCCCTTTCCGATTGCATGTACCAATCCGGCCGGTATGTTTATCACATCACCCTCAAAAACTTCAACTGTTTTCAGACAGCTTTCCACCTTGTTTTCTGCCACTGCAGCCGCGAATATTTCCCGGGTAGTACCTGGCACAACGTCGTATACAAGCTTGGAGCCGGGCTTTGCACTAATGATATACCACATTTCATTTTTGCCGTATTCACCATTTTCATTTTCGTAAGCATAAGCGTCATCAGGATGTACCTGAACGGATAGATTATTCTCGGCATCAATGAATTTTACCAGCAGTGGAAACTTCTCAATATCCTTTTGCTGCAAAGAATTACCTAAAAGCTCTCTTCCCAGCTTCTCCAGCAGCTCTGGAAGTGTTAACCCTTTATATTCCCCATTGGCGATTACGCTGGAACCGTTCTTATGACAGGATACCTCCCAGCTTTCAGCAACAATTCCCTCGGTCGGCAGCGTTTTTCCCAATGCCTCAAGATTTCTTCCACCCCACACATAGTCCTTATATAATGGTTCAAATTTTAATGGATACAACATCAAAAAACCTCCTATAAAAAGCCTTACTATGTATAAGACAGCAGGGCTATTGTGTTATTTATGCAGAAAACAGCACGGGCCTGTTTTGCTATAAATGAAAGTATATAATAATAGCTTGAGTGATTCAACTGGTTTGTAGCAATGTTTGTTCCATATAAATTGCATTGTTTGCATCATATGAGGTGAGAAATCTACTTGCATTTACACATAATACAATATTTTGTATAATTAGAAAATGGGTACAATAAAGAGACACTCCGTTGGAGATGGAACCAACAGCAAGGGAAGCGGTGATATTTTTGAATACACAAATGATGATTGTTCTTGTTCTCAATTTCATTATTTCACTTATTGGGACTCTGGCTTATTCAGTAAGGCTGGTCGGTGTCAGGACAGGAAAGATTGCCTTGTCGTTTGCACTCTTTAATGTCTTAACACTAATATCAAGAGTAGCAGTAACATTTCAAGCGCCTTTACTCACTAAACACGTAGCGAAAAATGCAGGTTCAGAGGAACTGAGTAGAGTTTTTTTTATTCTAATTATGATTTCCGGGATTGCGACAATTGCCGGAGCTTTTCTTATTCCTACTTTTCAAAGAATGCTTTCAAAAGGTGTTGAGGCATTTTCTGTGCAAAGATCAATGCCTAAACTTCTGCTGCATAGCTTTTCAAAAGCGGGAATAAATCATATTAAAAGTTCTGTTTCTATACCAGTGACAATGAACATAACAAAACTGGATTTCAGGAGGATGCCCAAAAAAACAATTGTATTGAATGTGCTGACTGTTGCATTAATTACTTCGGGTGCATTTTCCCCTATATATGCCGGTAGTATCGAACCGGATCTCAGCGCGACCTGCCTGTCACTATCTCCAATTATCAATGGTATTGCAACCGTCATTATGTCGATATTTATTGATCCGAAACTATCCATAATGACGGATGATGTTATTGAAGGAAAGTGCAGCATGGAGGAATTTCGAACATGCGTGATCGGTATGGTAGGCAGTAAGACCGTAGGTACTTTTCTAGCGCTTCCTCTGTTTTTGCCGGCATCTTATGTGATTGCTTTTGTTGCCAGATTCATTCCGGCATAAGCGTTTAGCTTAAATTGAACAACGTCACAGTCCCCCGTGACGTTGTTCAAACGCCACGTTTAAGCGTGGCGCACGAAGTGTAGCGTAGGGCGAATTCATTTTGCCCGCAGCGAGGGGGTATGGGGGCTTACCCCCATTAGAAATTGAACAACTGTGTGCTGCTATATACGGCAATGCTTTTGTGAGGTAAAATAGTATCATGTGTTCAAGTCAAGTGAGGTAGAGTGTCATGAAAATATGGAGTTTCAAAAAGCATATTATAGTATGTCTTATTTTTTTATTGCTACCTGTTGCAGCGTTGGGAATTTTGCAGATTTCAGGACAGGTCAGTCATGCAAGCGCCCAAATATCCAACATTGGCATCATTGGGGGTGCTGATGGGCCGACTGCCATATTTATCTCATCAGGAGCCCTGGATTTTGAAAAACTCGTCATTCTGTGGGTGCTGTCGGCGATCGTTTTATTATTCTTGTATAAGCCCATAAAGCGTATGATAGAGAGAAAAAATATGATACAATAACCTCAAAGATACTATAAATAGCCAATATTCAGGGAGACATTGTTACGATGAACAGGGAGCCGATCATCGAGGTAAAAGGGCTTACAAAAAAATATGGCAGAAGAGAAGTGCTGCACGGGTTGGATTTTAATATCTGCAAAGGAGAGATCTTCGGACTTTTTGGACCAAACGGCGCTGGAAAGTCCACTTTTATATCCATACTGGCAACACTGATCAAACCTTCCTCGGGGGATATTCTGGTCAGTGGGTCCAGCGTTGTCCAAAAGCCGGACAAAGCAAAGGCTGTCATCGGATTTGTTCCCCAGGATATTGCACTTTATCCGATGCTTTCCGGACAGGACAATCTGGAATTCTGGGCCGGCATATATGGCCTAAGAGGCGGACTGAAAAAGGAACGTATTGCGGAGGCGGCAGCTGTTGCAAGGCTCGAAGACAGAATGAAGGACAGGGTTTCACAATATTCAGGTGGTATGAAACGAAGACTGAACATTGCCGTATCTCTGCTGCACCATCCTGAAATCCTGGTGATGGATGAACCAACGGTCGGTGTGGATATACAATCGCGCAGATACATACTGGATGCACTGGAGGGGTTGAAACGAGAGGGGAGAACGATTGTGTTTACAAGCCACTACATTGATGAACTGGAAACCCTCTGCGACAGAATATCAGTGATGGACAAGGGCAGGATTATCCAATCAGGCACTGTGGAAGAACTAAAACTGACATGCGGTGTAGATAAACTCGAAACCGTACTGCTGAAGCTAATAGATGAAATGAAGTGAATTTTTCAGATGAATGAAATGAGACAGTGAGGCTTCGAGAATATGACGGGAAGCTTCATGAACACGGCAGTGAGACCACAGAAACATGCGATGTAAAAAAACGGAAATACAGTACAGGAAAGAATCCCGGAGGGGTAGGCATATGGCGTATTTTAAAAACAGAAAAGAGATTCTCTTGGAAAAGAAAAAGAGGCTGCGGGAGGCGGATAAAAGAAAGACTTTTCTGATCGGCTGCATATTGGTGGCGATCATTGCGGTTTATGCATCGGCAAGACTGAATTGGCGCGGTGATGCCAGAGCATTCTACTTCAAGGCCGAAATCAGAAATTTCAACCAATATGTGCAATGGATCAGCGAACGCTATGAGGAGTTTACCAAAAAGCAGCTCACCTATGCAACTACAGCGTACAAGCGGCGTACAGAGCTCACTGCCGACATCAGCTCCATAGATGCATCGGGGATGAAGAACGCAGAGTTCATGACGGATCTGATTCAAAGAAGCAAGCTGATTGTAGACACAAGACGGCAACCACAGGACCATAGAGCCAAATCGAATCTGACATTACTTTTGGAAAACACGCCTTTTATGGACGCAGAGCTCTTTTCTGCCGACGGGAAGCTAACCTTTGCCGTGCCGGTTCTCCTGCCGGATCAATATTTCAGCGCGGAGCTGGACAGGCTGGATGAGGTGTATGATCGGTTTTCCATTCCCGTGAGGCCGAAACGATTCATAAACACTTCCGATGTCGCACAGACGCTGCAATTTGATAAAGCAGCTTTCAATGAGTCAGCCAAAAAGCTTGGTTCTGTTTTTTCAAAGCAGATCAGGCAGGATGCAGTAAAATATGGAGCTAAGAGAGAATTGACCATTGCAGGGCAGCGTGTTAAAGGGACTGAAGTGATTGTGACTCTTGATGAAGCTTCTGCAACCGCGCTGCTTGAGGAGCTGGCTGTATCGATTGCCGCAGACGAAACGCTTCTATCAACGACCCACGGTAATTTTGCAGAACTGTCGACAATGCTGGATGATGCAGGAATTTTTCGCCTTTTTGAATATTTGGATGAGACAGGTAATGTAGTATTGAATGCAAGTGAAAAAAAGCTGGTGGATTTTCTGAATGTCCGAAAGGATTTCAGCACATTCAGCAGCTCCCTAAAAAACGCTATCAGCAATTACGTACCTCGAGATGGCTTAAAGATGACGATGGTGATCGATTCAGCGGGAAATATACTTGACCGGGTACTGGAACTGAATATGGAAAACCGGACGGAGAGTCGTGCTTTCCTGCTGAACATCCATACCGGCAGCAGCAATACGGTACTCGAAGACTGCAGGAACAGATTTTTGGAGATTATTATAACAGAACAATCCACAGGTGAATCAGCCGGCAAAAGGACCGAACTGCTGCTCAAGCCTGTATTTGATAAGCCGGTGGACGATGACGTCCAAGGTAGTATTATTATAAGCTATACGGCTGTTTCACAAGCCGGCAGTAAAACCGGGACAGATATACATCTGGACATTACAGGAAAAACGGATCGGGAGACATTAAAGCGAAATCATTTGGTAAGCTATCAGGTGAAAATGCTTGATGAAAGTGGTGAAGGAAATCTCAGCGGCGAGTGGAGCAGTACGACATGGAAGAATAACAAGCTGAATACGGAAAACCGTACGAGCAGGATCCGTGTTGATGCAAGTCTGCCCTCTTTCGGAATACGTGAGGTATCAGCAGTCATTGATCTGGCAAGTGAAGATAAGCTCGGTATAGATCCTGTTACATTGCCTGATATGGGACAAATCAATATTATTAATTTAAATACAGCATCCGATCAGGAATTGGAGCAGATCAAGATGAGGATGATGGCTTCGTTTGGCAGCTTCTATCTTGCCAATAAACCTGTTTTTGATGCAATCATGGGACAATAAAACGTACTGGGAGGCTTTGCTCAGCGAATGACTTCATTCTTAGCCTTGCTAAAAAATGATACCAGGCTGTTTTTACGGGATTGGAAAGCGTGCGTACTTTTACTGGTAACCCCGCTGCTCTTTATAACGTTTTTTACGTATGCACTGTCGCCGCTTCTTGAAAAAAGCAGCTTTATTGAACCATTTTCGATTGCACTTGTTGATTTGGAGAATACCACGCAGACCAGAATGCTGACTAAGCAGCTTGAGGAAATTGAGATTTTCAGTGAAATACTGCGATCGGATGAGGATACCGCAATGGAGAAGCTTTCAGACAAAAGTGTGGGTGCGGTAGTAATTTTGCCTCAGGAGTTGACGACCAGTATTGCAGCAGGTGAGAACAGGCCGGTAACAGTGATTGGGAGCAGTGCCATGCCACTTCAGGCGTATATTGTGAAAAATGTGATGCAGAGTGCGGCAAACCTTGTGTCTGCTGCGCAGAGCGCAATCATCACCATATACCGCTATGACACAGCTGCAGGACTTTCCGGGGCAGAACTGGATAATAGATACCATCACGCGATCACGGAATATTTCCTGGAAGCTCTGGCCAGAAATGAGGTGTTTTCGCAGGAGGAGGCAGAAAACGGGAATACCCTGACTCCTGTTGAATATTTTACAGCGGCGCTTATTGTTGTTTTCATGATGTTTGCCGGTATGCCCGGAATGAAAATGCTGGTGACAGAGAGAGGTGAAGGCATCCTTCGAAGAATGCAAGCCTCTCCGGTAAGAATGTGGAAGGTGGTGCTGTCAAAGCTGCTGGTATCCATCGTGCTGCTGACTCTGCAATTCAGCATCATTGCAGTCTTTACATCCGTGTTCTTTAACAACTACTGGGGCGCGCCGGTAAAAAACATTTTAATGCTATTTGGTGCAATGGTATTGGCAGTAAGTGCGTGGTCTGTATTTGCCGCGTCGGTATCTACATCTCCTGCATCTGCGGACATGATAGGAAATCTTGGTATTCTTCTGATGGCAGTCCTCGGAGGGAATATATACCCGCTTACGTCCATGCCCGGCTGGATCAGAGGGATCAGCAGACTAACCATCAGCAGGTGGGCTATGGATGGCTTTATGGTACTGTTTTCCGGTAATGATGCCGCAAGTACAGCCGTTTATTCCTTTGCGCTTGCCATGATGGGTTTGGCGTTTGTGGTGCTTTCTGCTTTTGTCATGAAGTTTGTGAGAAGGGGGTAAGTTTGATTAAACTGCTTTCTGTAGCTTTCTATAAATTTAAAATGATGATTGGCGACAAGCTGCTGCTGATATCCATGATCGTTATTCCGTTGTTGATTATGGTTGTGTCCGGTTATGCGCTTCAATATGAAAAGCTTGACGTTGTAACGGTTGCCGCAGTAGATGAGGATGGCACAGAGTACTCTGCACTGCTGCTGGATAGGCTGGCTGTAAAAGAAGGCATCGAATTGCATAGAGTCAGTCGTGAAGAAGGGCTGAAAATGCTTGAAAGCAGTAAGGTGGAGCAGGTATTTGCCATAAAAGACGGTTTTGAAGCTTCGGTGAAAGACGGGCAAGAAAACGGATTGATTGATTTGCTTAGTTCACCTGCCTCTTATTCTTCGGGGTTCGCCCGAGAAATAATCGCCGGTGAGGTCATAAGGCTCTTAATGATCCATAGGGCAGCCAACGATGTTGTAAAACAGTATGATGAGCTTGGTATAAAGATGGAAGGCAGCTTCAGGGATGAAGTGGCGGCATATGCAGATAGTCTTTGGGAACCGGAGCCCCTGATGACCATCGATTATAAGGTGCTGAAAGCAGGTATCGTTTCGGAAGAAGCCCGGATGACCAGGCCGGTTGCCTCTGCTTCATCAGCAGGCTTACTCACAGCGTTTATCATGTTTTATATTTTGTTTGGCAGCGGGTGGCTGATTGAGGAGAGGACAAATGGCACAATGAAAAGACTTGGCACTACAAACGGTGCGATTGCGGCATCCTTTGGAGGAAGCATGCTGGCTCTGCTTGCTGCCGGTGCATTACAGATTATTGTATTCTGTATGGTGCAAAAGCTTTTTTTTGGTCTTGATCTATTTACAGAGCCGTTATCTTACCTTATACTTTTTGTATATTTAGCGGCCGTGGTGGGAGTCAGTATGCTTCTTTCAGCTGTGCTGAAAACCTCCGCACAATTGCAGGCTGTCGCACCGGTTATGGCGATGTTTACCGGCTTCGTCGGGGGCTGCTTCTGGAATGCCATGGAGTTGCCTGAAAGCATAATGAAGCTTTCTCTGATTACGCCGCAGGGATGGGCATTGAAGGGCATCAACAGCCTGACGGTCAACCCGGCTGACAGTGCTGCGGCCTGGGCGCCGTTATTGGTTCTGTCGGCAACAGCGTTGATTTTACTGTCTGTAAGTTATATGATAATGACAAGAGGAAAAGAAGATCATAGCATCTCGTAAAGGTGAATACTGAAAGGTGAAAAAGTGATTATGAATCGTTTGAAGGACAAGCTGCTTGACATTTTATTATACCCGGCAAAACTGTACGAGAAAATAACAGACGGAAGGACTTCGCTGTTTGCCGGAATTGTACTGATTGGAGCTATCGATCTGCTACTCCCTGACGCTGCCGTTTTCTTTAAGGCTATTTTTTCCGGGAAACCGGCAAATACTATATATATCAATGCCGTATTAACGGTTCTGGTTATTGTACTGCTGGGTATTATAGACGTTACCTTTGTAAGCATACCTCTCTTTGATTTTTTCAACTTTCTGAAGAAAAAAGAAGGGCTGATTAATCTGCAGCAGATAAACGGGTCTGAAATGGGTAAGGATCAGGTGTTTAGACATACTCCGGCCCATACGGCCTCCCGCATAAAGATAATGAAGGTCTATATCCTGTCTCACTTTGTTATTATACCGGTGACACTTATTCTTCATTATGCTTTTTTGCGGAACATTACCGATGCGAGCCCCCTTTGGGTGCAATATCTTACGGTAGTAATTCTTATCTCAATTTATATATGGAGTGCCGCTATTATGACCAGGGGCATCAATACTCTGTTTCGCTTCAATCCGATATTTGCGAGATTGACCTTCATTATTGTTTTCTCATGGAACTATCTGTTTGCAATGGTATTTGACATGCAAATCATGAACTGGATGTACATGTTATTCAGATAGAAGGCAACTGACAGAGGTGCATTTTCCACCTTCATTGAATACACTAAAAGTATAGTGTTGCTTTGAAGGTGATTTTTATGGGACTTAGAGAAAAATCCAGGGAACTGGCAATTGAGTTAAAACGGACAGCAGAGTTCTACGAATTGAAACAAACGAAGGCTGTCATTGACAGATTCCCAAAACTCAGACAGGAGCTGCAGAATTTTAATAAACAGCAAACAAATCTGTATTCATCCGGCGTATCTGCATCCGAAGCGGCAATCCGCATGGAGCAGCTGGGTAAAAAGTATGAAGAGCTTTCTAAAAATCCGGAAATCGACAAGTATTTGAAAGCATCAAAAGCATTTAACGTACTATTGGCTAACGCTTTGCAGGAAATCAATGCGATTATTGAGGCTGAGCTGAAGTAAGGGAAAAGAAGCAGCCAGGCATTATGCCTGGCTGTATGATGTCCGGTTGCATTACCACCAGAAGAAAGGAAAACCAAATGAGAAGGGAAATAAAAATGGGCGTATAAAAAACGGTGGTCTGAAACCGAAGCCGAAAAATGGCCTGATTCTCTCATCTGAATAATCATAGTCGTTCTCGTAGCTGTAATTGTAGTCATCTTCTGCTCTACCTAATCCGCCAATTCCGGGAGAACCGGGGTAAAAGCCTCCCTGCTGCCCGGCCATTACGGGAAAACCCGATTCTGTGGAACCAAGCCATGGAGTATCCCTCCCTGGAAAGCCGAACCACGGAAAGCCAAACCATGGAAATCCGAACCATGGAAATCCGAAAGGCGGACGACCAAAGGGCGGTCTTCCAAAGGGTGGTCTTCCGAAGGGCGGTCTCCCAAAGGGTGGTCTACCAAAGCCAAAGGGTTGCCGCTCTTCTTCAGACGATAGAGTATCTATAAACTGATCTTCCATTCATAAACCTCCCTAAATCACTAGTCTGCTTTATTTTATGTAAATCAACGCAACAAGGTTACATAAATCAGAAAAGCAAAAATTTTACATAGCAATCGATTTCAACTATATTGACAGGAAATCTTTTAACGGCTATAATATGAATGAACTAATTATAATTCATTCATATTGTGACTACGAATAATGGAGGCATACTAGTGGAATACAAAAAGGCACTGATTTACAATTGTGCGAAAGAACTGTTTAGTGCAAAGGGATTTAAGGATACCAACATTTCAGAGATTACGAAGGAAGCCGGAATGGCCGTTGGCACTTTTTATAACTACTTTCCTTCAAAAGAGAAGCTCTTTATGGACATTTTCCTGGAAGAGAACGCAAAGTTGAAACAAGAGAGCTTTCAGTCGCTTGACCTGGAGCAGAGCCCATTGGCAGTGGTAGGACAAATGCTTAAACTAAACGTAGAGGGAACAAAGGCAAACCCTATTCTGCGGGAATGGTACAATAAAAGTGTTTTTGAAAAGCTGGAGCAAGTCTATCGCGAAGAAAACGGTGTTGATGCGGTGGGATTTCTGTATGATAGCTTCCTGGAACTTATAACACTTTGGCAAAAGCAAGGAAAAATGCGAAAAGACATAGACAGTAAAATGATCATGATGATTTTTGCGGCAATCATAAATATCGATACGCACAAAGATGAAATCGGGCTAGAATACTTTCCGGAGCTTCTGCATCTTATAATGGAGCTCATAATGCAAAGCCTGATGAACTGCTCCGAATAATAACAGCGGAGCAGTATTTTTTGATTGCAAAATGAATGAATAATAATGCGTTCACTCATAATTGAAATGAAGGAGGCTTTTATGAATAATGAACAGAGATTGGAGGAATGTAAATGGCAGTTACAAAAACGGCCAGAAATAAGTTCAGGATCTGGATTGTGATTCCAATAATAATAGGTCTGGCAATATTCGGAGCATCGATTGCATTTCTTGCGGATGCCCCGGGACGTCAGGAACTTCAAACGCTTGTTATTGGAGATGTCGACTTCACAAAATTGGAGGACGGAACTTACACAGGGGAATATAACGGGATCAAAGGAGACTCCAGGAATGCCGCTGTTGAGATTACTGTCCTTAATGGAGAAATAACAGGTATAAAAATACTCAAGGGTGCATTGGATAGTGATGGAAACCTTGCAGATTTAACGGGTGGGAGGACTGTAGGGGATTTGTTTCAACGAGTTGTTGAATCGGAAACATTGCAGGTTGACGCAATCAGTGGAGCGACCCTCACCTCTAAAGCACACCTGAAGGCACTTGAAAATGCGCTAAGACAAGCGCAGAAACAATAATAGGGGGAGGTTTTAGTTTGAATATTGTAATTGCTTCTTATTCTTACACCGGCAACAATGACATACTTGCCGAATGCCTGGCAAAGGACTTATCGGCAAAGCATGTCAGAATAGAAGTACAAAAGCCCATGACAACGTGGACTACCATACTGGATATGACTTTTTCCAGGACACCAAAGGTGCAGCCAGATCCTGATTCTCTCAGGAAGTACGATTTAATTCTCTTTTGTGCTCCTGTTTGGCTGGGGTGTGTAGCTTCTCCACTCCGGAAATATTTGAGCTATCTGAAATCAAACCCGCAACCATACGGTTTTGTTTCTATCAGCGGCGGAGCTGATGGTGAAAATCCGAAGCTATATGGGGAACTTATGAAACGAACAGGAACGAAGCCTGTTATTGTTCTTGACCAGCATATTAAGGATTTAATTTCTTCGAGTTCGGAGGTGACACGTAAGGATACTTCTGAGCGCAAAATCAGTGAAGCGGAGGCCAAGCAGCTTTCGCTGACAGCACTAAATGAAATAAATAAACTATCCATGCATGGTTAATCTTTACAACGTCCCCTTTACACGTTAGGCATATGAAGTTGTGTGAAGTTACGCTTCCAATTGGGAGTTTCTAATGCCTTGACTTTCTGCGTGACTACATATAAAATAAGATTCGTAAGGTACTATTACAGTATATCGTGTCTCGGTGGCCTAATGGATAAGGTAGTGGATTCCGGTTCCACTGATGCGGGTTCGATTCCTGTCCGGGACACCATAAAATGCACTCCTTTTGGGGTGTATTTTTTGTTATTACTGGAGGAATTCAAGGATCACAAATAGTACCGTTAAAAAAGTACGGAATGGGAGAGTTGCAGCAGGTCTTGAGCGTCTTATCTGCATTGGCAGGGGTAGGAACAATGATCAGGAACAGCAAGTAAGGAGGGAGCTTTTGAAAAAGAGAATCACTGTAGCAGTTTTGACATTAATGTTTATTTGGTTACTGGCCGCCTGTTTACCAGAAAAGGATAAGAGCGCAGCTTCTTCTGTCAGTTCAGTCCGAACGGAGGAAAATTCCTCAGATATACTGGTCCAATCTCCGATGACTATATCTAATAATGACTTATTTATCATCAATGGAAAACATCAATATTTAAGGCTCAAAATGGTCAGGGGAACGT
>JAEZLF010000120.1 GCA_023435925.1 Bacillota bacterium | reverse complement strand
AATACTGCCGCAGTACGGGCAACGCCCGGCACGCAGCGGGATACTTTCACCGCAGAAGCCGCAATTTTTTTGCGTATTATTATCAGAAGTCAAGAGCATACCTCCCAATTCCATTTCAATACATGGTACGCAATCTGTATTACCGTCCGCATGTATTTTATTCTGTTCCTATATAACTATTCGCCGGAAGATCAAAAAATCCTTCTCCTTATTCAAAAGGTGACATTCCTCGGCCATGGACTTTGCAGGAGTGTCACCTCTCCTCGCACACATTCCTCGGCTAAGGACTTTGCAGGAGTGTCACCTTTCCTTATTCAAACATCATATTGTCTACATACTTTTCAACAAAATCAGGCGAAGCAGACAACTCAATATATTTCACATTCAACTTCAACTTTTCGGAAAGTCTCAGCATTTCTTTGGAGAGCAAACCTTCTGCGGCACCTGCTCCCGATGCATTTCCTATCGCTTCGATCCTGTTTTCCAAGGTTCGGGGTAAAAGTCCCACTTTTAGAGCACTTTTAATATTGATTCGGCTTCCGAAACCACCGGCCAAATATACTTTCTTCACTTCATCGAAGTCCTTGCCGGACTTCTTCACAAGTGTTTCAATACCTGCGGCAATAGCCGCCTTGGCATTTTGCAGCTCCCTGATATCCTTCTGGGTAATGACGATCTGGGAACCGGAACCGGACTCGCTTTCATTAGCAAGAACAAACGCCTTCACTCCGTCGATGGATATAAGCCTATCCTTGTAACTCGGGTCGATCTCTTCCGCTTCATCACTGTCCACTAATCTTCCGGTATCCTCAATCAGCCCGGCGTCGATGAGATTAGCAATCGCATCGATGATACCTGACCCGCAAATTCCGACCGGGCTTGCATTTCCCAGCGTTGTATAGCTGAAATCCGGGCCGGAGCCTACTGTGTCAATGGCACCTCTGATTCCGCCTACACCATTTTTGATATTCGCTCCCTCAAAAGCCGGTCCCGCTGCTGTCGAACAGGATAAGAGCCATTCCTTCCCCCCAAGTACAATCTCGCCGTTAGTTCCAATATCCACCAACAATGATATTTCTTCCTTATCGTACATGCCACTGGATAGAATAGCAGCCACCGTATCTCCACCCACATAGGCCGATACCCCGGGAAACACCACAGCCTTCCCGCATTCATTCATTTGAATTCCTGCCGATAACCCGTCAAAATACTGCAGGCTGGTTGTGACCGGGATAAAGGGTGATACCGATATAGCCGACGCATCAAGGCCCATCAGGAAATGCAGCATAGTTGTATTCCCTGTAAACACTGCACAATAGATATCCTTACTGGATAATCCGGCTTTTTGGCACAGCTGCCCAATGAGGTCATTGATACATTGAATGATACTGCTGTACATTTCTTCCTTACCGCCTTCCGCCTGCATTGTATGGGAGATTCTTGCGATCACATCCGCACCGAATTTCTTTTGCGGATTCAGCATGGAGCTGACAGCAAGGCATTTTCCCGTGTTCATGTCGTACAAATAGGCCGCCACCGTAGTAGTTCCGATATCAAAGGCTGTTCCATAAAGCTTCCGGCTAGTGTCTCCCGCTTCAACAGCCAGCAGCTTTTCATTCATACTGACCAGTGTTACTTTGTAGTCCGATTTGCGCAAAATACTTGAAATGGTCCGCAGCAAGGGCAAGCTTACATCGGTAAGCTGAACCTCCGAAGCCGCCAATAGCCTTTCGATATCGGGAGTCTGATCTGCAAGAGCCGGTACAGCCAGCTCTGCATACTGTTTTCTGATGATTGGATTAAGCTCTACATCCCTGTTTTTTCCTTCCGTAATAATGGAAGCTTCTCTTGCGGAATCCGCTTCCGGATAAATATCCAAATCGGATGTAATATTGTTGCTGCAGGATAACCGGTACCCCTTTTCCAGCTTTACAGCACCGAGCAGCTTGCGTTCTCTTTCCGAAGGAGTATTTTTGATGCCGTTTACCTTAACAGCACATTTGCCACAGGTACCCTTTCCGCCACAGGGCGTTTCCACGGCAATCCCGTTACTTCTGAGAAACATCAGTAAATTCGTGCCTTCATCCACTACAACCGTTCTTATTTCTCCGTTTTTGTGTATATTCACCGTTTTCTGCATAGCTTCTCCCCCGTTCATTCTACTTCAGTGGTTTATATTGTTCGATCTTGGCGTCGTCAAATGTGCCCATCCTGTCATATGCCGCAAATGCTGCATCCACAATATGAAATGCTACAGCAGCACCCGAGCCTTCCCCCAGCCTCATATCAAGCATTAGTAAAGGTGTGAGCCCCATTTCTTCATTGACCGCCTTGCTGCCCGGTTCGGCAGAACCATGAGACGCAATAAGATAATTCTTAATTTCATGTTTCATTTTCACTGCAATCAGTGCAGCAACTGCTGCTATGAAGCCATCAATCAGTATAGGTATCCTGCAGGCGGCAGCTCCTATATAGCATCCTGCCAGACCCGCAATGTCCAAGCCGCCGAGCTTTGATAAAACATCTATCGGATCTGAAGCGTCCGGCTTGTTGACTTCTATTGCTTTTCTGATGATTCTTATTTTGTTATCCAGCGCTTCATTGGTAAGACCTGAACCACGCCCAACAAGTGTTTCAAGCGGTTGGCTTGTGAGTACTGCAGCGATTGCGCTGCTGGTAGTTGTATTTCCAATACCCATTTCACCGGTTCCCAGCATGTTATAACCCTTCCGGCTTAGATCATATACAATCTCTATCCCTGCCTCCATTGCTTGAATCGCTTCTTCTCTTGACATAGCCGGCTCTTTGGCTATATTCCCGGTTCCCCACCGTAACTTTTTATCGATAATACCCTGTGCTTCCAGCTGCGCATCGACACCGATATCAACCACAAGGATTTCTGCTCCTGCGTGAGCGCTCAACACATTCACTCCGGTAATGCCACGGGTGAAATTCTGTGTCACAGATGCCGTTACCTCTTTGGGGCAGGAACTCACACCCTCATCTACAACTCCATTGTCGGCACACATAATCACAATTACCTTCTTATCAACGGCAGGACGCACCTTTCCAGTAATACCCGCCACTTGCTTTACAATTTCCTCCAGTCTTCCAAGGCTTCCCAGAGGCTTTGTCAGGCTGTCAAGACGGTTCTGTGCAGCCGCCTGAGCTTGAACATCAAGCCCCATAATTTTTTCCAGCGTATTATATAGCAGCATCATTCATTCTCCTTTTTTACTTCTATGACGTGCGGCATGGAGGTGAATCCGAAGACCCTCCCCGTGTCACACCGCCATACATCCCCGCGTATCTTTGCTGATACGGTGTATTCCTTCCACTATTATAGCAGTATTTACGACTCGCCTGTATAACTTGTGATAAAGAACCAAAAAATCCTCAAAAAACAACAAGAAAACTATAGATGTGAAAGCCATAATTCCCTATACATAAAAAACCTGCTGCTAATTTATCACAAATCAACAGCAGGACTCTTAAACAGAAGCTTCAGACCGGTGAGACCTTTATTCGTGTTCCGGTGCAGTGCGCTCCGGTGTATTTTGTTCTGATACGGCTTCTTCGATTACAGGCTCTTCCTGCTTTTTACCGCATTTGTAGCAGTAGGTCATCTCAATATCCAGCACCATTCCACAGTTCGGGCATGCCTTCACATTTTTGAGTTCCAGAACCTTTTCCCGCATTTCATCAATGTTTCTGATAATGTCATCGATTTTTTCGCAGTATGCCAGAAGCTTTTCTCCTACAATCTTTCCCTCGGTGTAATCCTCATAAAGCTGTTTTCCCATATCCGTGTATATTTTTCTGACCTTTTCCTCTTCCGCACCTATGTTCATATTCAGTCTGGTTACTTCAACGACGCTTCCGGACTTCTTTGCAGCAGCCTTCGCAGTATCAGTGACCTTTTTTGTAAAATTATCCAGTACCGACAAGTTCATCACTCCTCTCAGCTAAGGATCGGTTCATATTATTCGTACCAAATCCTTTTTGATTTTCAAGGCAACTTTTACATTACTATTATACTATTCCATTCATACCGCAAATACAATATAATTTTGCTCAATTGCATTTTGCCCCGTTTCTTGACTAATATTATTGTAAATAATATAATCAAAAGAAATGTTTACGCAATTTCGCAGCTTCACTAATAAAAACTAATGCAAGCCCCGGGTTTGCAGAACAAGAAGGAGTGACCCGAGCATGGCCGTGGAAATCAGAACAAGATTTGCCCCAAGTCCTACGGGATATATGCATATCGGTAATTTACGCACAGCCCTGTACGAATATCTTATCGCTAAAAAGAGCGGCGGAAAATTTGTACTTAGAATAGAGGACACAGATCAGGAAAGGTATGTGGAAGGGGCAACAGAGATTATTTACAAAACGCTGGAGATGGCCGGCCTGAAGCATGATGAGGGTCCGGATATCGGTGGTTCTTACGGTCCGTACATACAGAGCGAACGGAAAAGCTCTTATATGGAATATGGAAAGAAGCTTATTGAGAAGGGTGGCGCCTATTATTGCTTCTGTACAAAGGAACGTCTTGCATCCTTGAAAGAGGAATGTGAGAAAACAGGTCATGCTTATAAATATGACAGACACTGCCTGAGTCTCAGCAAACAGGAAATTGAGCAGAAGCTGGCAGCAAGCGAGAGCTTTGTTATCCGCCAAAGAATGCCCGATACCGGCAGCACCAGCTTTGAGGATGCTGTCTATGGCACTATAACGGTAGACAACAATGAACTGGAGGATCAGGTTCTGATAAAATCAGACGGACTTCCTACCTACAATTTTGCCAATGTTGTGGATGACCATCTGATGAATATTACCCACGTGGTCAGAGGAAATGAATACCTTTCCTCCACTCCAAAATACAACCTGTTGTATCAGGCTTTCGGCTGGGAAATCCCGACCTATGTACATGTATCTACAATTATTAAGCCCGACGGACGTAAAATGTCGAAGCGCTCCGGTGATCCATCTTTTGAGGATCTGGTAGCTCAGGGATATCTGATAGACGCCATATTGAATTATGTTGCACTCCTTGGCTGGAGCCCCGGAACAACTCAGGAAATTTTCTCGCTGAAGGAACTGGAGCAAGCTTTCGATATCCGCGGTATCAGCAAGTCTCCTGCCGTATTTGATATCAATAAGCTGAACTGGATGAATGGTGAGTATGTCCGCAAAATGACTCCCGAGGAATTTCACAGGGCAGCCACGCCATACTACAGCAAAGAGCTGACCGAGTCAGGCCTTGACCTTTTTAAAATCAGCAAGCTACTGCAGCTTCGTACAGATGTACTGACAAGTATTCCAGACAGTGTTGATTTTCTGGTAGAACTTCCGGAATACGATCTGTCCTTGTATGAACACAAGAAAATGAAAACCGATCTCAGAATTTCTCTAGAGAGCCTTAAAGTCTCTCTGCCGGTTATCGAGCGCGTAACTACATGGGAAAACAGCGTCCTGTACAACACCTTGATGGAATTAGTCCAAACCCTTTGCATCAAAAATAGTCAGATGCTATGGCCGATACGTACAGCTCTTTCCGGAAAGCCTGTGACTCCGGGCGGTGCAACAGAGCTGGCAGAAATACTGGGTAAGGATGAAACCTTGAGAAGAATTAAAATCGGAATTGAAAAATTGAGCGGGAGGAACTGACATGTCTGAAGAAATATTTATCAATGAGACAGCGGAAAATGGTATCGCCGAAAACGGGACAGCTGGCGTTGTTTCAAATTTTATATATGATTTTGTAAATGAGGATATTGCGAACGGCAGGTTTGATAAGGATTCCATCACTACTCGTTTTCCCCCTGAACCAAACGGTTATCTCCATATCGGGCACGCCAAGGCTCTGTGCATAGACTTTCTGACTGCCCAGCGGTTCAATGGCCGCTGCAATTTGCGCTATGATGACACGAACCCCATTAAGGAGAATGTCGAATATGCCGAATCCATGCAGCATGATATTAAATGGCTCGGTTTTCACTGGGATGCTCTCTATTATGCCTCCGACTATTTCGACATCATGTATGAATGCGCTGTCAGACTCATTAAGAAAGGTCTTGCCTACGTTTGTGATCTGAGTGCCGATGAAATAAGAGAATATAGAGGAACCTTGACGGAACCCGGAAAAGAGAGTCCTTACCGAAATCGTTCAGCAGAGGAAAACCTGGACCTTCTTACACGGATGAAAGCCGGTGAATTTGCAGAAGGAACGCGAGTACTTCGTGCTAAAATCGATATGGCCTCGCCCAACATCAATATGCGGGATCCTGTCATTTACCGTATCATGCGGGTAGAGCACTATCGGATCGGCGATAAATGGTGCATTTACCCAATGTATGACTTTGCGCATCCTATTGAGGACAGCATCGAAGGGATCACCCATTCCCTTTGCTCACTGGAATACGAAGATCACAGACCGCTGTATGACTGGGTTGTGGATAATGTTGAACTGGAGCACAAGCCGCGTCAGATCGAATTTGCCCGGTTGAACCTTTCCTATACCATGATGAGTAAAAGAAAGCTGCTACAACTGGTCAACGAAGGTATTGTCGCCGGCTGGGATGACCCCAGGATGCCTACTTTATCAGGTCTCAGAAGAAGAGGCTATACGCCGTTTTCCATCAGGGACTTCTGTGAACGGATAGGTATTGCCAAGACAAACAGTCTTGTAGATTATGCACTACTGGAGCATTGCATCCGGGAAGATCTGAATGTAAAAGCACCGAGACTGATGGCAGTTCTCAGGCCTTTAAAGGTAATCATCGATAATTATCCGGAGGACCAGGTTGAGTGGTTTGATGTGGAAAATAATCCAGAAAAACCTGAAATGGGAACGAGGAAGGTTCCCTTTACCCGTGAGTTGTATATCGAACAGGAGGATTTTATGGAGAATCCTCCGAATAAATTCTTCCGCCTGGCTCCCGGCCGTGAAGTCCGGTTGAAAAACACGTACTTTATTACATGCGAGAGTGTTGTGAAGGACTCCGACGGAAACATAACAGAGTTGCATTGTACCTATGATCCAGCGTCAAGAGGCGGAAATTCACCGGATGGAAGAAAGGTCAAAGGAACACTTCACTGGGTATCTGCACAGCATGCGCTGAATGCCGAAATACGCCTTTATGACCATCTCTTTACCGTACCGGATCCGGGGGCAGCAGAGGATGTTCACTCCGTCATCAATCCTGGCTCCCTCGAAGTACTCACGGACAGTAAGGTGGAACCAAATCTGGCTGCCGCAAAAACCGGCGACCAATATCAATTCCTGCGTATGGGTTATTTCTGCACCGACCCGGACTCCACTCCGGAAAAACTCGTTTTCAACAGAACCGTAGGCCTCAAGGATTCCTGGGGTAAGGAACTGAAAAAAGGATAGAAACACGGAAGCCCACAGATTATCATATCTGTGGGCTTTTTGCTTATTCGATCATTTTTCTGAACTGATCCTCATCGATCACCTTTACACCGAGCTGAAGGGCTTTGTCCAGCTTGCTGCCGGCCTCTTCACCCGCCAGTACATAGTCTGTCTTCTTTGAAACACTGCCGGAGGTCTTTCCTCCAAAGCGGGCTATAATTTCACTTGCTTCCGGCCTGGTATAGGTAGGAAGTGTTCCTGTCAATACAAAGGTTTGCCCTTCAAATCGGTTATCTATGACCTGTCTTTTACCCGTACTAATGAGATTGACACCGGCGGCTCTCAGCTTCTCAACCGTATCCGTCGTCTGTTCCTGTTTAAAAAAGTGCACAATACTCTGCGCCGAGATCTCTCCGAATTCATTGATCCGTCTAATATTCTCTACGCCGGCCTGTGCCAGCGCATCCACCGATTCAAAATTCTCCGCCAGCAGCTGTGCCGCACGAAGGCCGATGTTTCTTATCCCGAAACCGTATATCAGCCTGTCAATATTGTTCTGCTTTGACTTTTCAATGGAATTCAGCAAATTCTCAACAGACTTTTTTCCCATTCTCTCGAGATCAACCAGTTCATCCTTTCTGAGATGTAGATAGTAAAGGTCCGCAACTCCCTTGATAAAGTCCTTCTCCAGCAGCATATTTACAATGGCGGAGCCCATACCATCAATATTCATTGCATCTCTGGACACAAAATGCTCAATGCTTCGGGATAACTGGGCAGGACACTCTATCCCCATGCATCTGTAAGCAGCTTGTCCTTCTTCCCGCATAACTTCCGCACCACATACCGGGCATTTCTCCGGCATGATGAATTCCCTTTCGCTGCCGTTGCGCTTCTCCGGCACGGCCTCCAACACTTCCGGAATAATGTCTCCTGCTTTCTGCACCCAGACAGTGTCTCCGATACGTATCTGCTTGTCGCGGATATAGTCCATGTTGTGAAGAGTCGCTCTGCTAACGGTGGTTCCTGCAAGTCTTACGGGTTCAAGCACAGCATTGGGTGTCAGCACTCCCGTCCGACCCACATTGACCCATATATCTCTGATGAGCGTCTGTTTTTTCTCTGCCGGATACTTATATGCAGCAGCCCACTTGGGTGTCTTAATGGTGCTGCCAAGCACCTCCCTCTGAGCAAGCGAATTCACCTTCACTACCGCACCGTCAATCTCAAAGCCGAAATCTCCCCTTGCTTCTCCAATAAGCTCAATTTCCTTCAATACCTCGCCAATACTACCGCACACCTTATAACCGGGGCTTATTTTAAAGCCCAGGCTTTTCATCAGCTCCAATGTTTGAGAATGGGTTTCTACTGTTTTACCCTCCAATCTTTGAATATTAAAAAGAAAAATATCCAGTTTGCGTTTTGCGGTTATTTTCGGATCCAGCTGGCGAAGTGAGCCGGCTGCTGCATTGCGTGGATTAGCAAACAGCGGCTGCCCTAGCTCCTCCTGTTCTTCATTCATTGCCATGAAATCATCCTTTGATATAAAGACCTCTCCCCTGACCTCCAGCAAAGGGATCTTTTCTCTCAGTACAAGAGGAATTGATTGAATCGTTCTCAGATTTTGCGTAACATCCTCTCCTATGAAGCCGTCACCGCGGGTAGATCCTCTGACAAATATGCCGTTTTCATACTCCAGCGATACGGATAAACCATCAATCTTTTTTTCCACAACATATTCAATCTCGTCACCGATTGCTTCCCTCACCCGCCGGTCAAAGGCAATGAGCTCATCCGGGCTGAAAACATCATTCAGACTTTGCATCTGAACCACATGCTCCACCTTGTCAAACCCCGTCAAAATCTGCCCCCCTACCCTTTGTGTCGGAGATTCGGGAGTGACCAGTTCCGGTTGGGCTTCCTCCAGTTTTTCAAGCTCCCTGTAGAGCGCATCATATTCAAAATCACTGATCTCGGGGTTATCCTCAACAT
>JAEZLF010000093.1 GCA_023435925.1 Bacillota bacterium | reverse complement strand
TCATTGTTGAGAATGAGGTTGTAAGCAGCGGTACGGTGCTGTTTGTGAGAGCTAAGCACTTCAGCTTCATCAATCCTGATATCACTGCAGAGGTAACGGAAGAGGGTGACCGGTTTATTATTAAGGTGATATCCACAGCATTTGCAAAATTTGTTGAATTAGGGCTGAAGGCAGCAGATACCATATTCAGTGATAATTACTTTGATTTATCCGCCGGAGAAGCCAGAATCATTGAGGTCTCTAAAGAGAAAGTATCAAGTAAATTATCCTTGGAAGAATTGCAGAGTCAATTGACCATCCGTAGTCTGATAGATACCTTCTAGAGTGTTGAGAAAGCGGACAAATGAAAAAAGATGCTGTATAATAAAAAGGATGGCATAGATATGAAAGGGATTTCAATGGATAAAATCGCAGTTGTTGTGATAAATGGTACAACCCGTGAATTTGACAAAGAGTATCATTACCTTGTACCGGAGAGCATGATCGATACCCTTGAACCGGGGATGAGGGTCATTGTACCCTTCGGCGGTGGAAACACTCCGAAGGAGGGCTATGTTCTCGGGTATGCGGATGATGCGGGTCAAAGGAGTCTAAAAAGCATAATAAAAATCATCGATAAGAAGCCTGTATTGACAGAAATGCTGATGAAGCTGGCGATTTGGATGAAGAAGAGATATTTTTGTACATACAGTGCTGCGATCAAGTGTATGCTGCCGGCAGGCATCGGTGTAAAGAGTCTGCAGATCGTTACTCTTCTCCATACTGTCCGGGGCTTGTCTCCGAGCAAGCAGGCCATTATCGATACTTTGGCGGCATATGATCATACCCTTGAAATGGGAGAACTCAAGGTTCTTTCCAGCGTGAAGAGCAGCTACAACACCCATATTAAAGCTCTTGAGGCAGCAGGAATCATCCGTATCATCGAGCAATATTCGACAGCCGTGAAAGAAAAAACCATCCGGGCAGCAGCTCTAGCGATGGCTCATTCGGAGGTGCTGGACGATATCGAAAATGGAGTGCTCAAAAGGATTCAACAGATCAGGGTTCTGGAGATGCTGCTTGAAAATGAATATATCGCCGTTGCCGATTTAGTGAGATTTGCAGCCGTTTCGCCTTCTGTGCTGGATACGCTGAAGAAGATGGGCTATATCTATTACAGGGACATCGAGATCAAACGAGATCCGATGAAGCACAGAGAGATCATTGCAACAAGTCCGATGGTTCCGACCCAGGAGCAGGCTGTGGTGTTAAACACTGCCTGTCAGGCAATAGACAGTAACACTTTCAATGAAATACTGCTCCACGGTGTGACGGGAAGCGGGAAGACCGAGGTGTATCTACAGTTGATACAGCATGTGCTGGAAAAGGGAAGGCAGGCTATTGTGCTGGTACCCGAAATTTCACTGACACCGCAGATGGTTGACCGATTCAGAGGCCGGTTCGGAAATCTGGTGGCGGTCCTCCACAGCAGACTTTCTCCGGGTGAAAGATATGACCAGTGGAGACTGATCAGAAACGGTGGGGCTAGAGTTGCTGTAGGAGCGAGGTCTGCCGTTTTTGCACCACTAGAAAATATTGGAATTATTATCATAGACGAGGAGCATGAAAACTCCTATAAATCCGAAACAACACCCAAGTACAGCGCTGCCGAAATTGCGGTCAGAAGATGTATGTATGACGGAGCGCTGCTGCTATATGGATCGGCCACTCCTTCGGCAGAGACCTATCAAAGAGCGATGGAGGGGAAGATTACTCTGGCAGTCATGAAGGGCAGGGCTAATGCACTTGTCATGCCAAAAGTTGAAGTGGTTGACATGCGAAAAGAATTGGAGGATGGCAATAGGACCATTTTCAGCTCCAGACTTTCAGAGGAAATTGCGAGAAACATTGCCAACGGGCAGCAGACAATACTGTTTCTTAATAAAAGAGGGTATGCTTCCTTTATTTTATGCAGAAGCTGCGGTATCAGGCTCAAATGCAGGCACTGCAATATCACCATGACATATCATTCCGGAGACAACCGGCTGATTTGCCACTATTGCGGGTATACCGTCAAGCTGCCTGCTACTTGTCCGAAATGCGGGAGCAGCTCTATCAGACAGTTTGGTACAGGTACCCAGAAAGTGGAGGAGGATCTTCAAAAATATTTTCCCGGATGCTCAGTAATAAGAATGGATATGGATACCACCACAGGCAAGCATTCTCACGAGGAGATACTGGATCAATTCAGAGAGAATAATATCAACATACTGGTAGGTACGCAAATGATAGCTAAGGGGCATGACTTTCCCAATGTAACCCTCGTAGGCGTTCTGGCGGCAGACAGCTTGCTGGGAATGGATGACTTCAGAGCTTCGGAGAGAACCTTTCAGCTTCTGACGCAGGTTGCCGGCAGGGCTGGGAGAGGTCAGCTGCCCGGCAGGGTGGTAATACAGACGTATAACACGGAGGACTACAGTATTACATCGGCATGCAGCCATGACTATGAGACTTTTTTCAGGCAGGAAATCGATATCAGGAAAAGACTTGGATATCCTCCCTTTACGAATTTTGCCTGTATCATAGTGAGCTCGGTGAATGATAAACTGGCTTTCGCAAAAGCCAGAGAGACCAATGAATTTTTATCTTCACGGATACTTGCCGAGCTTGGAGATGAACTTATGCCGGGCCCTGCACGTGCTCCTTTATCAAGACTCCGCAACCGTTACAGATGGAGAATTCTGATGAAATGCGAATCCGTTGAGAGACTTGCAGACCTGCTTGCTGAAACATCGGACGAGTTTCAACGAAAAAAGGGCAGGTACGATGTTGAGCTGAACATGGATATTAATCCTGCCAGTATGCTGTAACGATCGTAAAAGAGGAAATGGTGTGACGGTACCTGAATAGTCACGTATGGATGCTTTTCAAAAGAAAAACCTCGTTGCAGGAAGGCCATAGTTTTTGATATAATAAAGTAATGGGAAAGTGGGAGTGAATTTTATGGCGATTAGAAATATCCGAAAAGACGGAGACGAAATATTAAGGAAGAGATCAAAAGAAGTTGAAACGATCAATGAGAAAATACTCATTTTGCTGCAGGATATGGCAGATACACTGTACAAAGCGGATGGTGTGGGCCTTGCCGCTCCGCAGGTTGGAGTCCTGAAAAGAGTGGTTGTTATTGATGTTGGAGAAGGCTTGATCGAGCTGGTCAATCCTGTTATAAAGAGTCAGTCCGGTCAGCAGTGCATGGCCGAAGGCTGCTTGAGTGTACCGGGTATTTGGGGCGAAGTGAACCGTCCGACTCATGTTGTGGTTGAAGCACTTAATTCGAAAGGAGAAAAAATCGTCATTGAGGGTGAGGGACTTCTGGCGATAGCTCTTTGTCACGAGATTGACCATCTGGATGGGATATTATTTAAGGACAAGGTGGTACGATTCCTGACTAAAGATGATTTAAAGGGAGATAATTAAAAACAGTATGAAAATAGTTTTTATGGGCACACCTGATTTTGCAGTGCCGTGCCTGGATGCACTCGTAAATAACGGATATGATATTGTCGGTGTCGTAACACAACCGGATAAACCCTCAGGAAGAAAGCAAAGCTGTCTGAAGCCACCCCCGGTGAAAGAAGCTGCTATAAAACACGGAATCAGAACTATTTTACAGCCTGTAAAGGTGAGAACACCTGAGTTTGTGGCCGATATAAGGGATTTGAAGCCGGATTTGATTGTTACAGCGGCCTATGGCAGAATACTGACCAGAGGGATACTGGATGTGCCTCCCCTTGGCTGTATCAATGTGCACGGTTCTTTGCTGCCCAAATACCGGGGTGCGGCGCCTATTCAATGGGCGCTGATCAATGGAGATAAAGTGACCGGAATTACAACAATGTTCATGGACGAGGGCATGGATACCGGAGATATTTTGCTGCAAAGAGAGCTGGCTATTACAGAAAACATGAATAGTCAGGAGCTGTTTGACGAACTGAAGAAGCTTGGTGCCGCCGCATTACTAGAGACATTGCATGAGTTGGAGAACGGGACATTGAAGAGAATCCCCCAGGATCATACCAAGGCCGTCCATGTTCCTATCATGAAAAAGGAAATGGGATTGATTGACTGGAGCAAAAGTGCCGTTGAGATTCATAATCTTGTCCGCGGTACATACCCATGGCCCGGAGCCTATACATTCCATGAAGGCAACAGGATAAAGATATGGAAGACTACAGTTCTGGATTCATGCCCCGTTGGCTCGCCGGAAACAGGTCTGAAGGAAATGGCACAAGAATCTCAGCCCGGCAAGGTGCTGAAGATATTTAAGGAAAATATGATTGTTGCCACCGGTGACGGCTGCCTTAGAATTAATGAGCTGCAGTTTGAAAACTGCCGGAGAATGGGAATTTGTGAATGCGGACATAACATGGATGAAGGTGAAGTACTTGGATAAAAGGCTAAGGAGCTTCATGGGCTATTCCCTCTTACTGCTGATTGCCATAGGCGCAGTTGCGGCCTTGTTCTCATACATTTACAGATTCTTTACCATTGACATATATAATAGAATCTTATCAATCCTGATATTTATGGCAATCATTATCATGTCTGTGCTAATCGTATCCATAGTCTCGATCTATTCGGCTGTGAAAAAAAGGAAGGTAAAGCGGGCTCTGCTGGTTCCTGTGAGACTTGGAATGAAAATGGTTATGCCGTTTGCGCTTTTTATCACAGATGTACTCAAACGTGACAAGGACATGATTCGAAGCCTTTTTATCGACATCAATAATTTGTTTGTCCAGTCGGGAGGTATTCGTAAGAGCCCTGACAAAATTATGCTATTGCTGCCCCATTGTCTGCAGAATTCAGATTGTACATATAAGGTAACAGGTGATATCGGTAACTGCAAAAGGTGCGGACGATGTGACATCGGAAAAATACGAGAAATGGCGCAGGAGATGGGTGTTAAGGCTGTCGTTGTGACAGGCGGAACCGCAGCAAGAAATGTCATTGCGAAAGAAAAGCCCGAAATGGTGCTCTCTGTGGCGTGTGAGCGGGATTTGGCCATCGGGATATCGGATGTCAGTCAGATCCCTGTACTGGGTGTGTTGAACCAGCGTCCCAATGGGCCCTGTGTTAATACAACCGTTGACGTGGAACAGCTTAGAGAAAAGCTGGACATTATGATATGTAAATCGGGGAATTCACTCGATTCCGGTGAAAAAGCAGGAATCTATGAGAAGGGCAGAGGATGAAGCTGGATATTGCACGAGAAGCTGCTTTAAAGATACTATATGAAATCGATGTGAAAGGCGCTTATTCCAATATTGCGCTGAATAAATATTTCACCGGGGCAGAGCTTCGGGGGATTGACCGGGCTTTCATTACAGAGCTTGTCTATGGTACGGTCAAATGGAAGCTGACATTGGACAGGGTAATTGCTGTATACTCAAACATCAGAATGGAGAAGCTGTCGCCCTGGATTTTGAACATATTAAGAATGGGTGCTTATCAGCTGCTGAAAATGACAAAGGTGCCGGTATCCGCAGCCTGCAATGAGAGTGTCAAGCTGGCGGGCCGATATGGACACAAGGCATCTGCCGGTTTTGTTAATGCTGTATTGCGGAAAATTGCGCAGAATGGCGTCGATGTGGCGGTTCCTTCGAAAGAAACAGATTTGACAGGGTATCTGTCTGTCAAATATTCCTATCCCAAATGGCTGGTTGTGAAATTAACCGGGCTGCTGGGAGCGGAGTTTGCTGAAGGACTGATGGATGCCGGGAACGGTACGCCGGAATTGACCATAAGAGCCAATACCCTTAAGGTAACGGCTGAAGAGCTGATAAAGGAACTGGAAAGCGAAGGAGTAGCTTCTGAAAAGGGGAAATATGCCGAAGAAGCGGTTACGATAAAAAGTAATGTTTCTATCGCTCAGTTAAGCACTTTTAAAAAAGGCTTGTTTCAGGTGCAGGATGAAAGCTCCATGCTGCCGGCCAGGGTTTTGTCACCGCAGCCCGGTGAAAGGGTACTCGATGTCTGTAGTGCACCGGGCGGCAAGGCGACCCACATGGCACAGCTCATGGAAAATCGGGGGACAATTGTTGCACGGGATATTCATGAGCATAAGCTCAGATTGATTGATGACGCGGCTGCAAGGCTTGGTACTGATATCATAAAAACTGAATTATATGATGCCGCTTTGCAGGATGAAAAGAATGAGAGTGCTTTTGACCGAATACTGCTGGATGCTCCTTGTACAGGCTTGGGGATCCTCAGAAGAAAGCCGGATATCAAATGGGCCAGGGAAACGAAAGATATTGATAGCATCACGACCCTGCAAAGACGGCTAATCGACGCAGCATCTCGATTGGTGAAGCCGGGAGGAGTTTTGGTTTACAGTACCTGTACCGTACTGCCGGAGGAAAATGAAGAAGTGGTAGAGGCGTTTTTGAAGCAACATGATGACTTTGTAGCAGACGATATCGCAGCTTATCTGCCTGATGGACTGGCGGTATATGCAAAAGGCTGCATGCTACAGCTTTATCCCAATAGAGACGGTATTGACGGCTTTTTCATCGCCAGATTGAAAAGAAGAAGGAATGGATGAGGAAAATGCAAAATGAGATAGAGTATCTCCCGGATATGGATATTAAAGAGCTTGAGCAGCTGTTAACAAGCGCAGGCCAACAAAAATTCAGAGCAAAGCAGATTTTTAGCTGGATCGCCAGAGGCGCCGCAGATTTTGATGAAATGACGGATTTGTCCAAACAATTGAGGCAGGACTTGAAACTTTTTGCTAAGGTTTCTAGTCTAAATATACGAAAAAAAATGGTGTCCTCTATAGACGGTACTACCAAATATCTGTTTGAGCTTGCGGACGGAAATATGATCGAGAGTGTGCTGATGGAGTATCAGCACGGTTTTACTGCTTGTATTTCCTCCCAAATAGGCTGCAAAATGGGCTGCAGCTTTTGTGCCTCGACCATAGCGGGCTTCAGAAGAAATTTATCGGCAGGTGAAATGCTGGAACAGATACTGGCCATACAGCGTGATAGCGGTGTCAGAGTGGGAAATGTGGTTATAATGGGTATTGGAGAGCCTTTTGATAATTATGATCATGTGATGAAATTTTTGAAGCTGGCTCATGATCCTCAAGGCCTTAACATTGGCTACAGACATATGACTGTTTCCACCTGCGGACTTGTACCTGAAATTCTTCGGTTTTCCGAGGAGAACCTGCAGGTTAACCTGGCTATTTCCCTCCATGCACCCAATGATCGTATACGCTTGGAGATTATGCCAATTGGGCGGAAGTACTCTATTGACAAAATCATTGAAGCATGTAAGATATATACAGAGAAGACCAAAAGAAGGATAACGTTTGAATATGCGTTGATTGAAGGGGTAAACGACTCGCAGGAAAACGCTCGTGAACTTGCATCAAAGCTTAGAGGATTACTGTGCCATGTAAATCTCATCCCGGTGAATACCGTAAAGGGTGTGAATTACCGGCAAAGCGACCGGCGTCAAATTGACGATTTTGCAAAGCTTTTGATACGATACGGGATTGAAACAACCGTCAGGCGTGAGCTTGGCGCTGACATAAATGCTGCGTGCGGACAGCTTAGACGAAGCGAAATGTCTGCGGAACCTCATAAATGCGAATAACTTCTAAAAGGTGTTGATAATTTGAAAGCTGCTGCCGGAACCGACAGAGGATTGGTAAGAGAGATCAATGAAGATAGCTATAACCTGATTGCAGGTGATGAAGGATCTCCCTGTGCATTTATTATTGCTGATGGAATGGGTGGACACAGCTGCGGCGAAATTGCAAGCAGGATGGCAGTCGATTACATAAGCGGTGCTATTACAGGTGATGCCGCGCGATTTCTGTCTGCTAAAAATCGTGAAGACGCACTGCGGCAGCTTGTACTTGAAGCGAACACCATGGTCTATCATCAATCGCTGGAGCAGCCGGAGACAAAGGGAATGGGAACGACGCTCACCATGGCATTGGTTGAGAAGGAAAGCATTACTGCGGCGCATGTTGGAGACAGCAGACTTTATCTCATTCGAAGCGGAGAAATGCGGCAGCTGACCGAAGACCATTCCTATATTGAAGAAATGGTAAAAAAGGGCTCAATGACAAGAAAAGAAGCAGAAAACCATCCGCGCAAGAATGTTATTACACGAGCGGTTGGCTGTTCTGAGGAACTGGAAGTTGACACTTTGAGTATTACCATGGAATTGGGTGACATTTATATTTTTTGCACAGACGGACTTACCAATATGATTGGCGAGGATGAAATAGCAGATACTGTACAGCGCAATGATCCTGAAGCCGCTTGTCAACTGCTTATTAAGGCCGCAAATAGACAGGGCGGCGAGGACAATATTACGGTTATTGTTATCAAATGTGAGTGAAGGTGCTTATATGGAAGGTCAAATTCTTGGAAATAGATATGAATTGATTGAAAGGGTTGGCGGCGGCGGGATGGCTGTAGTCTATAAGGCCAAGTGCCATTTGTTAAACCGCTATGTTGCCGTAAAGATACTTCGCAGTGAATTTACCGATGATGAAGAATTTGTGAAGCGTTTTCGTATCGAAGCGCAGGCTGCTGCCAGTCTGTCCCATCCCAATATTGTTTCGATTTTTGATGTTGGGCAGGAAGATGATATTCACTATATTGTCATGGAGTTTATCGATGGCATCACATTGAAGGAATACATCAGCCAGGTGGGAGCGCTGCCCTGGCGTGAGGCTGTTAATATTGCGATACAGATTTGTTCAGCTATTGAGCAGGCGCACAAGAATCACATTGTGCATCGTGACATCAAACCGCATAATATTCTGATTACGAAAGAGGGTATTGCAAAGGTTACTGATTTCGGTATTGCCAGAGCAGTTTCTTCAGCGACCATTACCATGGTCGGGAGTACGATCGGTTCGGTGCATTATTTCTCCCCTGAACAGGCAAGGGGAGGTTTTATCGATGAAAAATCGGATCTTTATTCTCTGGGTATTACCATTTATGAAATGGTGACGGGTAAGGTGCCCTTTGATGGAGAGTCTCCGGTTTCTGTTGCTCTTAAGCACATTCAGGAGAAGGCTGACCGTCCTTCTGATGTAAATCCGTCGGTTCCGAAGGGCATCAATGATCTGATTGTAAAGGCGATTAAGAAGGATCAGAATCTAAGGTACCAAAATGCATCCGATATGCTTTCTGATCTACAGAGAACACTGAATGAGCCCAATGCTAAGATTATCGGCAGCAGCGTAAAGGAGACTCTTCCGACAAAGAAAATGCAGGCCGTAGGTGCTGGAATTACAATACCCGACGAAATAGATGCTGATGAAGAAGAGGATGAAGAAGGTATGGCGAAAACACGTAAGAAGGACAGGCTGAGTGTATGGCTCGGTATCGTTACAGGTCTTATCATTGCAGGCATTTTCTTCTATATCGGAATAAAGGTCATTCTTCCTGCAATTACACCGGATGATACGGAAGGCTATGTAGTTTTGGATTATACAAACCAGAATTTTGCAGAAGTCCGGGAGGAACTCAGCAAATATGAAATAACAGCCCTTGATACGGAACGAGTCTATGATGATGTAATAGGACAGGATATTATCATGTCACAGGATGTGGCCGTCGGTAATAAGCTAAGACCCGGCAGTTCAATCAAGTTTAAAGTCAGCAACGGGATGGAGCTGGTGGAGATACCTGACATTTCCGGTGAGGAGTCAAGGGCGGCAGAGCAGATCATCAGAAATCTTGGACTCGAGCCGCATAAGAATGAAGAATACAACGAAACCGTTGCAACAGGGCTGGTTATAAAGACAGAACCTTCAGCATTGGAGAAGGTTCGACCAGGAGAGACGGTAGAGTTTTTTGTAAGTCTTGGGCCGGAGCTGGAGATGGTAAAGGTTCCAAGCATTGTCGGACTGATCAGGAAGGATGCGGAAGAGTTGATTTTTGCAAACAAACTGACAATCGGAGCTATGTTACCTTCCGATGTGGTCAGTAATGTTGCCAAGATTATCAAGCAGTATCCGGTGGCAGGTACTGAAGTGGATGAGGGTACTCCGGTAGAGATGACATTTGAAATCTTGGACGGGACTCAGGATGGAACAGGACAATCTGTAACGGGCGGGACTACATCGGGCGGAACTGTAACAGATGGAACAGCAACAGGGACGGAAACGGGTTCGGGAGATAACGGTGAGACCCGATCCGTACATCTTAATATTTCGCTAAGCCCAAACCAGGAATATGGAGACGAAGTATTGGTGTATGTAGAGGTTACGCCCTCAAAAACCAATACTCCCCGTATTGAACTCAACCAGAAGATAACGAAGAGTAATTTTCCGTTCAGCATACCGATTACTTTGGATAAGAACGGGACTTCCCATATTATTGTTATGCTGGATGGTGTGTTGGTTCAGGAAGGCGATAAATAGGGTTGCTGAACAACGCCATAGTCCCCAGCTAGGATGCATGGGCGAGCAGATGACGAAGTCATCGACCAGCCCGACGTTGTTCAAACGCCACGATTAGGTGTGGCGCACGAAGTGTAGCGTAGGGCAAATTCATTTTGCCCACAGCGAGGGAGTATGGGGGCTTGCCCCCGTTGGAAATGAAGGAGGTTTCATACTTTGCCGTCAGGCATCATAACAAAAGGTATAGGCGGATTTTACTATGTGGTATCAGAGGAAGGACTTTATGAATGCAAGGCAAGAGGTATTTTCCGTAAAAATGAAATGACTCCGCTGCCCGGCGATCGAGTTAACTTTTCTGTGATTGATGTGAACCATAGGAAGGGCAGTATTGAACAGATTTTAGAAAGAAGCTCTCTCTTGATCCGTCCGGCGGTTGCAAATGTGGATCAGCTGATTATTGTTGTTGCAGCCCAATCACCGGATCCGGATCTGCTTCTGTTGGATAAGCTGCTGGTTACGAGCGAAAGCAAACATATGAAGGCTGTCATCTGCATCAATAAAACGGATATTGACACGGATAATAAGCGTGAAGAAATCCAAAAGTCTTATTCTTCAGCCGGATATCCTATCATTGAGACAAATTCAAAAACTTACGAAGGCCTGGATGAACTGAAGGCGGTATTAGCGGGAAGGATTTCATCCTTTGCAGGGCAGTCAGGTGTCGGAAAATCAACACTGCTCAATATTGTCATGGACACCATGAAAATGAAAACAGGCGGTCTCAGCGACAAGATCGGGAGAGGTAAACATACTACGCGGCATGCTGAATTGATTCGGCTTGCGGACAGCGGATATATTGTTGATACACCGGGATTCAGCTCCTTTGAGCTTTCCGGTATGGAATATAAGGATCTTCAGTATTTTTACCCTGAATTTGAGGAGTATATTCATAAATGCAGGTTTACAGGCTGCAGTCACGTTGGTGAGATTGACTGTGCAGTTAAGCAGGCGGTAGAAAACGGACTGGTCAGCGGCGGTAGATACGAGAGATATGCCGAGCTTTATAACCTTCTAAAGCAGGAAGACAGTATGAAATACAAAAAGAAATAACGAAAGGATTTGACACAATGATTAAAATAGCCCCATCAATTCTGGCAGCAGACTTTTCAAAGCTCGGAGAGGAAATTGCAAAGGTGGATCAGGCAGGCGCCGATATGATACATATCGATGTTATGGATGGACACTTTGTACCGAATATTTCGATTGGGCCTCCGGTGATAAAGTGCCTCAGAAAGACAACCAAGCTGCCTTTTGATGTTCATTTGATGATTGAAAATGCAGAATTGTATATTGACAGCTTTGCAGATGCGGGAGCTGATATCATCTCAGTGCATGTTGAAAGTAATCCACATATCCACCGCACCTTGCAGCAAATCCGGCAAAAGGGTGTCAAGGCCGCGGCAGTACTCAATCCTTCAACTCCCCTCAGCACATTAGAATGGCTGCTTAATGATTTGGATATGGTTTTGTTGATGACGGTTAATCCCGGGTTTGGGGGACAGAGCTTCATTGAGGGTATGACGGAAAAGGTCCGGGAGCTGAGACAAATGGCAAACCGAAAAGGTATCAAGCTTGATATCGAAGTGGACGGCGGAATTGATACGGAAAACATTTTCAGGATTACGGAAGCCGGTGCCAATGTAATTGTGGCAGGTTCTACTGTTTATAAAGCACCGGATACGGCTGAGATTATCCGCAGCCTGAGAGAGAAGGCTTTTGGAGGACTTGTATGACGGCTGTCATTATTTGCGGCGGTAAAATCCAGCAATATGAGTATCTGAAAAAATATTTCCGGGATGTTCCATTCGTTATATCTGCAGATAGCGGAGCACGGCATTGCAGAAGCTTTGGCGTGATACCGGATTTGCTGGTTGGAGACTTTGATTCAATCAGTGAAGCGGATTATGGGGGATTGAAGGCAGCTGGGACCCAGATTCAACGGTTTCCCATAGAAAAAGATATGACGGACAGTGAGCTTGCGGTAAAAATCGCCATTGAAAAGGGCTGCAGCAAAATCATTTTGCTGGGTGCAATGGGAACAAGGCTGGATCATTCACTTTCCAACCTTTTTTTGTTGAAAAAGCTCCTTGATGCAGGTGTCGAGGGTGTTGTTGCTGATGAGAATAACGAGGTCACGCTGATCAAAGACAGCATATTGCTTGATCGGGAGGAAGGGACTAACATCACGCTCCTGCCTCTGGCCGGCAGTGCCAAAGGTGTTACTACAAAAGGGCTGTACTATCCGCTGACAAATGCAACACTGGAGGTTGGCTCTTCCTGGGGGGTCAGCAACCTGTTTTCTGAGGATAGAGCGCAGGTAACAGTTAAAGAAGGCTATCTTCTTGTAATTAAGGCAAGAGATTAAGGTAAGAAAAGTTAAGGTAAGAGATAGTAATCAAGGCAAGAGACCAAATACAGGGGACAGTTTCAGGTGGAGCTCTTTTGACCGAAGTTAGGCGATTTGCCTGAACTATAGGACGAGTTGCCCGGAACCGTCCCCTGTTGCATATTTGTTTCTTAAAAAGATGACATCTCCATGTTAGCGGTGAATAGAGATGGGATTAATTCACTTCCCTATTGATTTTTTAGCCTTGCTGATACTCTGCTGCCAGCGCTTCGAAGGCCTTTTGTGAATTTATGATGGTTTTTTCATCAACGCAGTAGGCCAGTCTGAAATAGCCGGGGCAACCAAAACCGGTACCTGGTACGATAACAAGATTATACTTTACAGCAGCTTTACAAAATTCCACATCATCTGCTACAGGTGACTGAGGAAAGAGATAAAAGGCGCCCTCCGGTTTGAGGCATTTGAATCCTGCTTTTGTAATAATATCATAAAGCAAGTCACGTCTTTTTTTGTATACTTCCGCATCTACTACTGCATCCAAAGATTCCGGAAGAATTCTTTGAAATAATGCCGGGGCATTAACGAAGCCCAGTGTTCTGGTGGAAAATATCAGACCGTCTACCAACGGAGCGGTGTCCTCCATCAGGGGATTGACAGCGATGAAGCCGATTCTTTCGCCGGGAAGGGAAAGGGATTTGCTGAAGGAATTGACAATAATCGCACGTTTGAATATTGTAAATATCGAGGGCACTTCAACAGCATCATAGACTATTTTATCGTAGGGTTCATCTGAAATAATGCAAATCTCCGTTCCAAACTCCTTTTCTCTTGCCTGTACCTTTTCCGCAAGCTTTTCGAGGACGCTTCGGCTGTATACCACGCCGGAAGGGTTGTTGGGTGAATTAATGATGATTGCTTTCGTTTTTGGAGTAATGGCGTTATAAAGCTTTTGGGGGTCCGGCTGGAAGGTCGTATGATCCGTATCTACAATAACCACTTTTCCTCCGTGATTATCAACATAGAAAAGATATTCAGCGAAGTAGGGCGCAAAAATAATGACCTCCTCGCCCGGGTTCAGCAGCGTCTTCAGAACAACATTCATGGCTCCTCCGGCGCCGCATTCCATGATGACATGTTGCGGGCCAACGGGAACACCGGTTGTACTCTGAAGCTTTTCAGCGACTGCAGCTCTCACTTCGGGATATCCCGCATTACTCATATATCCATGCATCTTTGGAATATCTGACAAAACGGCCTTTTTTAAAGCTTCCTTGACGATTTGCGGGGGTTCTGTATCCGGATTACCTAGTGAAAAATCATATACATTTTCAGCACCATACAGCTTCCGAAGCTTTTCACCTTGTTCAAACATGGCTCTTATCCATGAAGACCGTGTGAGATTGACGGTTATTTTCTCTGAAATCATTACGATCACTCCTGTAAGTATTATTTTGTATTGACAGAGGATAACGGGCACCCTCCAGCTTTCTATTTTTTATTTATGATATACCAAAATTGTGGGAATATCAATAAATAGAGGTAAATGAAAATAATAAACATCATCGATTACCGGTGTGATAAAGAAATTCAAGACAACATGTACAAAATTAATTTGAAGACTGCGGTATTGGCCGATTTGATGTAATCGGGAAAGGCAATACTGTCCAATCCCATGCGTTTAGCGGATTATCGGCGGATATTGAAGCTTTGCTCTCCGGATTAAGTTAATTGCAGCATATCCACCACTGCTTTATCAGGATTCACTACTGCAGTTTTATAGTTGACATAGGTCACCATGCCGGGCTTGGCACCGGAAGGCTTACTGACATTTTTCACAGGGGTATAGTCAACAGAGACATTGGAGGACATACGGGCTTTGCTGTGCCAGGCAGCCAAAACAGCAGCCTCCTCCAGTGTTTTATCCGGTATGTCCACGCCGTTTCTACGGATGATGACGTGAGAACCGGGGATGCTCTTGGTGTGGAGCCAGATATCGTTGGACTGTGCAAATTTAAGTGTGAGATAATCGTTGTGCTTATTATTCTTACCCACGTAGATATCAAAACCGTCAGAGGATTTGAAATGCAATGGGTCTGTCATAGCCGCCTGTTTTTTGAAGGAGGACTTTTTGGCGGAATGCTTCTTTTTCAAGGTCATATAGCCCTGCTCGGAGAGCTCTTGTCTGACTTCATCCATTTCACGCAGAGCCGTACAGTTATCCAGCAGCTGCAGGACACTTTCCAGGTATTCCAGCTCCTGTTGTGAATCCTCCAGCTGTCTGGTGGTATATAGAAAGGTGCTTTTCGCCTTTGCGTATTTCTTAAAATAACGCTGTGCGTTTTCTTGAGGCTGAAGATTGGGATTCAATGGCACATCTACATGCTCGCCGGTTTCGGAGTAATAATTGAGCAGCGAGACACTTTTCACATTTCTCGGAATTGCGTGGATATTGGCGGTAATCAGCTCGCCATAAAGCCGGAGCTTTTCTCTGTCGGCCACGTCTCTCAAAGTTTGCTGTTGAATAGCAAGCTTCTTGGAACAGCGGTCGATGGAGTTGTTCAAAACCTTATACAGGTCGGATTTCTTCTGTTTAAGTCTCTCGGCATTATCCCTGGTAGAATAGAAGGTGTCAAGAACCTCACTGATGGACGTGAGAGAGATAGCATGCTTATACTGGCGGATATCCAGACAGTGAAAATCCAGAGGCTTCTGATGCTGCTCGTCTTCGAATACTACACAAGGAGCGTATTGACTATTCATAATCTCTTGCAGGATGTTGTCAAGGGATTTTTGCAGTGCTGTGCGCTTTTCCGGTTCCAATGAAGCTGCACCGGTTCGGTTGTCGATATCCGCACGGTAACAGACTTCTCTGCACAATAGAGGGCTGAACCCCTTGATGTTCTCCAGTAAAAACTTGTCCACCGTCTGTAAGGAAGTGTCCATATATTTCAGAAGCGTTTGGGTATCAATCAGAGCAGGAGAGGTTTTATTCTGCGCCGGAGGAAGTACGTAAGGGCGAGCTGGCATAACCTCACGAACGCTGCTGATATCGGAATCAATATGTTTGATAGAGTCCAGTATCTTGTTATCACTGTTTACCAGAATAATATTGCTATAACGCCCCATGATCTCTATAATCAGCTTCTTTTCTGAAATGTCACCCAGTTCGTTGGTAGATTCAACGATGATGCCAAGGATCCTTTCATAGTCATGAAACTCAAAGGAAAGAATCCGTCCCCCGGAAAGGTGCTTTCTCAAAAGCATACAAAAAACAGGAGGCGCCGCTGGGTTCTCCTTAACAACCTCTGTCAGATGGATTCGCGGATAATTGGGACTGGCACTGAGAACCAGTCTGTGGTTTTTATTCAAAGCTCTGATCAGCAGAACAATTTCATCAGCTTCTGGCTGTAAAACCTTCTCTATACGGCCACCGGCCAGTTTTTCTGCCAGTTCGTCTGCTATACTTTTCGATACAATCCCATCAAAAGGCACTTGGAACACTCCTTGCTCAACCTGTTTTTGTACAGTTGATTCGTTCAAGATTCAGTGACGTTATTCATTTAGTCTGGAATGAGTATAGCACTAAATGAAAAGCATGGCAAATAGAACTGCAGCAGGTTCAGTTCCATAATGTGGAAGGCTTATCTCGTCTATGCAGTATGTATGGTACTCTATATGAGTCCAAATGTCTTCAGAATAAAAATACCCGCTGAAAGAGTTATGACAGATCCAATTGTCGTCATCAGAACAATGCCTGCCGAGAGATCGGCATCACAATCCATGGCCTTTGCCATAACAAAGCTGCTGATGGCTGTCGGAGAAGCAAATAAAATAAAGAGGACACCCAGATCCACTCCTCTGAAGCCAAGGAAATATGCAGCAGCTAAAAGCACCAGAGGCATAACGACAATCTTTATCAGTGAGGCTGTTAGAGTGAGCCCAAATATTTTCCTTGAGGATTTGAAATCAAAGGAACAGCCCATGCCGAGCAATGCCAACGGAATAGCGATAGAGGACATGTATCCAATGATATTGTCCAGTATGGCGGGCAGTGGAATTTGAAAGTAGGAGAAGGGAAGAGCCAGAACAATTGCAATGATCAGTGGGTTTTTAGCAATGTTCTTCAAGATTCCTTTTCTGTCAATGCATGCCGAATCCGAGGAGTTGATGGTTAGGGTAATTACAGCGAGAACATTGAATAGCGGTATAACAAAGGCCAACAAGACAGCACTTTTGGTAAGTCCGGCCTGACCTAGCGCATTACTGGCCAAGGCCAGACCCAGTATGGCAAAATTGCTTCTGAATATACCTTGAACAAATGCGCCTCGTGATTTCCCATCACGAATCATAAGCTTGCCAGCAAGGCTGAATATTATGAAAAAAACAAGGATTCCTGCCAGTGCGAAGCCAATTAACTTCAGGTCCAGTATTCCTTTCAGGTCCGTTTTTGCCAAATCGTCGAAAAGCATTGCCGGCAAGGAGACTTGAAAGGATAGATTGGAGGATACAGCCGCAAAATTTTCGTTAAGGATATTCCTTCGCCGAAGAAAAATACCAAGAAAAACAATGACGAAGATGGGTACGACAACATTGATACTGAAGATAATGTTCTGCATAATGTTCTAAATGCCCCCGATGCATTAAAATAAAAAGATGCTTTTTATTTGTTATCATATCAGAAAGTACTTGTACAATCAAATGTTGAAACAGACAAAAAAGGTTAAATCAAAGGTAATTTGAAAGGTTATTTCTCAATTACAGCAAAAACATTTGCATCGGGAAAACCTTAACATTTTTATTTTGGCCTTGTGGTTGCGAATATCTGGTACCCTATGGTAAACTACAATTAACCAAGGTACTGTGAACTTATGAAATGGCACTGTATACTTACGAAATCAATTCGCTTCGCGCAGGGAGTCATGTGGAGACTGAACTCCGCCTGGCCGAGGAAGCAAATTATTCCCGTCTTCATTCATCGCTGGCCTGTAGGGGTTAACGGTTTCTGAAGAAAATGAAAAAGGAAATATGTGATAAATGCAGGAGGCTTACTATGGAAAGGTATGCATGGAAGGCAAGGGTTTTGCCAGGTAAACTGGAGGAATATATTAAGAGGCATGACGAGATCTGGCCTGAAATGACTGCTGTTTTGAACGAAGCAGGTATACACAACTATACGATCTGGAACGTCGGTGACGAACTGTTTGGCTATTACGAATGTGAAAGTATTGCGTACGCTGCGAAAGTACAGACGGAAAGCCCGGTCGTGGCTAAATGGAATGTATACATGAAAGACGTCATGGTGATGGAAAAGGATCCTGTGACGGGTGCTCAGCCTCTGATGAGACAAGTGTTTTATCATAAGTAAGGCTTCTAGTCTGTTACAATGAAGAAACTAAGGTTAAAACTGCCTTGGAAATTTCACTTGACAGTCAGGTCTGTTTTTGCTATGATTATTCAGTAAAATAAAGAAGAAGTCATCCGCTTCTCACCTTCCGGATCTATCCGACAGGGTTCATAGTAAAGGTAAAGTATGATTAAACCTAGCTATATGGTGGATTGACAGTTCTTCTGCAATCCACTTTTTGTTGTATGCGAATTTAAAGAGGCAATCGACTAACAAACTCGGAGGTGTTTGGTTATTAGTAGTAAGAATGAATTAATGATTAATGAGGAAATCAGAGATAAGGAAGTTCGCTTAATTGATTCTGACGGATCCATGTTAGGTGTTATGCCGTTACTGGATGCACAGAAGCTGGCAACTACCAAGAATCTGGACCTTGTAAAAATCGCTCCCCAGGCTGCACCGCCTGTATGCAAAATCATGGATTACGGCAAGTACATGTTTGAACTGGCCAAGAAGGAAAAAGAAGCCAGAAAGAATCAAAAGGTTATTAGCATTAAAGAAGTTTGGATCAAACCGAAAATCGAAGACCATGATTTCAGCTTCAAGGCAAAGAACGCATACAAATTCCTGAAAGACGGGGACAAGGTGAAGGTAAGTGTGCGATTCAGGGGTAGGGAAATGAATTACACCTCATTGGGAGAAAATGTGCTCAATAAATTCGCGGAATATGTTGCAGAAGTGGGTACAGTCGAGAGAAAACCGAAGCTGGAAGGCAGAAGTATGATTATGATACTGAACCCTAAACAGTAAGGTGTTTTATAAATGGATCCGCAGGATATTCTCTTGAGAAAGCCTTCGGGTTGAAATACAAAAAATAGGAGGAGAAAAAATGCCAAAGGTTAAAACACACAGTGCATCAAAGAAAAGATTTAAAATAACTGCAAATGGCAAGGTGAAAATGAGTCACGCATTCAGAAGCCACAGGCTGATATCAAAGGCAAAAAAGGCTAAGAAACACCATAGGCTCGGAGCCTACGCTTCTTCCGCCAATGAAGCCACTATTAAAATGCTTATACCGTATAAGTAAGAGGGGATGTTTAGCGCCCACGGCGCGAAAATCCATTAAAACATCCAAGAAGAAGGAGGAAGGTTAAATGTCAAGAGTCAAAGGTGCGTTAAGAACGCGTGCAAGACACAAAAAAGTACTCAAGCTTGCCAAAGGGTATTTTGGCAGAAAGAGTAAGAGCTTTAGAATAGCAAATCAAGCAGTTATGAAATCCCTTTCCTATGCTTACAGGGATAGAAAAGCCAAAAAGAGGAATTTCAGGCAGCTTTGGATTTCCAGAATCAATGCAGCAGCAAGAATGAATGGAATGAGCTACAGTAAGTTTATGAACGGTTTGAAAAAAGCTGAAATAAATCTCAACAGAAAAGTACTTGCAGATATGGCAGTTAATGATGCAGAAGGCTTTACACAGCTAGTGAACAGCGTAAAAAACGCTTAATTAATTAAATTATTGATATGGAATCATAGAGGGCTAAAAAGCCCTCTATTGTTTTATCAAATGCTCCGAAGACCTACGCCTCTATAGGCGGGGGATTAACAGATTCCCACTTCAGTGATGGGTTCAATCCCCCGCTGAAGGAGCATTTGATAAAACGCTCGCGGCGCGTTACACACAAAACGCGTAAGGAAGGCGCTAAAGCGCCCGCGTTTTGGCGCACAATTCGCGCAAGCGCTCATTGAAGAAAGAAGGAGTACACATGATCCGATTGTCAGGAAATCAGAATCCTATTATAAAAGAGGTCAGGGCACTTAAGAATAAGAACAGCAGGGACGAGAGAGGTCTTTTTTTCATTGAAGGAGCAAGGTTTGTAGCAGAGGCATTAAAAGAGAAACTGGATATCAGGTATATAATAGTTTCCGAAACATTTTCATCTGCCGGCGGGTCGGGGGAACTATTGAAAAAGATCGCAGAATCCTCATTCAACAGCTATATTGTGCCGGATAGTTTGTTTGATTCCATTTCAGATACCAAGACCCCACAGGGCATTTTGGCGGTACTGGATATGAAAAGAAAACAGCTAAAGGACGCTGCTTTTGCAAAAACCATACATGGCGGACTTATCGTGATATTGGACTCCATCAAAGATCCCGGTAACATGGGTACAATTATCAGGACCGCTGATGCTGCAGGCTGCACTGCAGTTATTGTACCTGAAGGCTGTGTTGATGTATTCAATCCGAAGGTGCTGCGCTCTACCATGGGTTCCATTTTTCATGTTCCGGTTTACCACAGCAGCAGTATTACTGAAGCAATGAACATCGTTGGAGATGCCGGTTTTTTACTATGTGCTTCTCATCTGGAAGGCTCAGTAAGTATCTATGAAGCCAATCTTTCAGGAAATGTTGCTTTGATTATTGGCAGTGAGGCAGAGGGCATCAGCTCGGAGACTGCTGAGAATGCCGACATTTTAATACGTATTCCTATGAAGGGCAGAGCGGAGTCACTGAATGCCTCTGTTGCTGCGGGCGTGATGATTTTTGAGGTGATGCGGCAGAAAGTCGATGGGCTCTAAAGAATAATCGTTCAGAAAAGATTTGAAAAATCCAGCTTTTCTTTTTGAGGAATATGTTCAATATACTTCTTTAATGCGGCTGCTTCTGACAGGACGGATGGTACCTCTTCAGTTTGTATCAGCGAGAGCAGACGTGATAAGGTGACATCGATATTATCAATCTCCTGATGATCAATCAATGCAGACCAGGTTCCTTTTACACCAGACCACATCTCGCTTACTTTGGATATGCCGGAAGCAGCTTGTTCCCAATTCTTGGATTCTGAGCTTTTCTCAATTTCTGTAATAAATTTTCCAAGCTCATCCGAGTCTCGCTTCAATAGCTTTTGGGCGAAGACGCTGGATCCAATAATCAGAGCTGCAAGAAGAGCAATATACGTGAGTACTTTAAAGGTGTGGGTATATCCATGTTTCATTAAGCTTGTTTCTCTCCTTTCTCATAAGGTTGACAGTAAAATTTCCCAGAGGGGTCTATACATGCAAAAAGTACCTCCTTGGGTGTTGAAAAATTGAGTCTGTGCAGCTCCCCCATAAGCCATTTTTCATCTTTGCCGCACAACTTAAGGTTTTTTGACAGAATGTGCCCGTCGATAATGATGTCAATGGTCATGTTTTCATAACTAGTTTTAATATCTAAATCCTCCGGGGTTACAGGCCTTTTTCTGGACTTGGGGATTACACTTAGTTGTCCGTTTGTCTCCAGGACCGCATATTCAATATCGGCAATATTGGGGTAATCTTTGATCCGGAGCTGTTCAAGCAGATCATTGACCGTATACATTTCCTTTCTCAGCGAGGATTCTTTTATTTGCCCTTTTTCAATGAGGATCGTAGGTTTTCCGCAAATGAATGCTCTTGCATGAATACTTTTCAACGTAAGAAGTGACATAATGAGCTGGGCAATCAGTAATGTTACAATGGGAATAATCCCGTGAATGAGCGGAATACCCGTATTTTGCATTGGAACTGCAGCAAGTTCCGATATCATGATGGCAATCGCGAGCTCAAAGGGTTGAAGCTGACCAATTTGTCTCTTTCCCATAATTCTCATGGATATGACTACGATAATGTAAAGTACAAGAGCTCTAACAAATACTACAAGCATTATTTTCCACCTTTCCGACATTCTGTCTTATTGTTTGCCGGTTAATCATAACTTATTCAGTTTGATATTTTTTATTTTAATGGGGAAGACGGCTTTTTTGACTGAATATTATGGTTGAAAATGTACAAGCTATTAAAGTTGCATCAAGGATTTAGATTCAACAGATATTAACCGGAAAGGAGGGAGATTATGGCTTTAACAACAAAGGAGCTCATGCTGATTCAGGATAATATTAAAATGGCAGAGAATTCAATCAAGTTTATGGAATCATGCGCACAGGCAGCTACCGATGCCCAAGTGAAGGGCATATGTCAAAGCATGGCCAGAGAGCATCAGGCTGATATGAATGTACTTATCAAGCATATTCAAACATCAGCCGTTCAATAAGGAGGAAAAAGGATGACAAGCTTTACTGACAAGGAAATTATGAACGTACTGCTTAACGAACACAAGCTCTGTGCTTCTTCGTTAACAAATCTTATACTTGAAAGCTCAAATCAGAATTTGCGCAATGATGTTTCGGGACTTTTAAACAGGACCTTCCAGCATCAAAAGAATATTTTTGATTTGATGACCCAGAAGGGATGGTATAAAACCCAGACAGCAAGCCAGCAGGAAATCAGCACTGCTAAGCAGGAAGTCAACAAGATACAATCCTCGACTGGTTTTATGTAAATCGACAAAAACAAAAAGCAGACGGTTTGAACCGCCTGCTTTTTATTTTTGTGAATGTTATTGTTTGTTATAATTGTTACCGGTATATGATTCAAAAACTTTCTTGGTAATATTACCGCCGATCCTGCCTGCATCTTTCGATGCGATATCTCCGTTATAACCCTGCTTCAGATTAACACCTACCTGATTGGCTATTTCGTATTTCATTTTATCAAATGAAGTCTTACTTCTGTTATTTGCCATTTAATCACCTCCTCAGTAACTATTGTGCCAAAAAATGCACAGTTTATTACTTGAAAGATATGGCTGTATCTGTTGAACGAATCATTCATTACTCATAATAAAATCAACAATATTTTTGGCGCTGTCAGGAGTCTGGTATTTCTTCTGGGATTGTTTAATTGCCAGAAGTTTTTCATATTGATTGGCCAGCAGGTCCGAAACGACATCTTTGAGCTGTGCAGTTTCGGTACATACTACTCCAAGCTTATACTTAAGTGCAAATGCTGGGTTCCCTTCCTCCTGACCGGGAAGCGCACCTGTAATTACCATAGGGACATTACACATAACAGCTTCCATCATCGAATTCGGGCTGGCACGTACAAATATCAGATCCGTTGTAAGCATAATATCCTGAACGTTTTCTGTAAAGCCAAGTATTTCAGCCCTCCCCTTATATTTCTCCAAAAGTGTATATTCAAGCCGTCTTTTTAAGAGCTTATTTTTCCCGCAAAGGATTTTCACGGTGCAATCAAAATTTTTCAGCAGGATACCTGCAAACCGGCTCATATTACCGGAGCCTTCTCCACCGCTCATAATCATGAAACGCAGAGGCGTCTGAGGAACATACGGTATCACTGAGGCGCCAGGTGAAAAGGAGCCTTCTGTATTTGAGAGATGCTTTGTAAACCTCTGCCTGACAGGAAAGCCGAATACCCGGATGCGGTTTTCAGGCACACCATGCTTCATGCAGATCTCCTTTGCCTCAACCGTTGGGCAGATAGTATAGAATGCATGGGGATTACACCATAGCGGACTGATGGATACGGGATCGGCGACAACAGCGAACAGCGGTATTTGCAGGTTATTACGTTCCAGTATGTTGGTAATGGAGGCATTGTAATTTGGGTGTGTGGTAATAATAGCATCAGGCTTCATGTCATGAAGCAGTTTAATAAACCGGTCGTGAATCGTTAGTTCAGACAACTCTGTTATAAGAGCCGGTTTTTTCTGAGTAATGTCCCAGATAAGCTTCCAGGCATCTTTTGAGGTTCTTGTGATCGGGCCGTACATTTTACCCGCTTTCAGTCCCAAATCTCCGCTTAATGAAAAGCCCTCAACAACTTTTGTTTTTGTTTCGGGATAGTTGGTAAACTGCTCCAGCAACGATTCTGTAATGCTCTTATGTCCATGTCCGGTAATATCAGAGGAAATGATTAATATGTTTTTGTACATTTTTGTTTGTCCTTCACTAATCGTATTTTTTCGGCAAAAAAATTAGTATAACAATATTCATTTAGTATATAACATATTTTAAGTTTAAAGTAACATATTATTCTTATGTGCAACTTACTCGCTGTACTCTGTATTGATGTAACAGCATTGTTTGTGAAATACCAATAATATGAACGTTCTGGAGATGATAATACTGAATTCTAAGAAAAAAGTAAAGAGTTTTATTTTGAGCCTGTTGTTGATGTTTTTTTTAACTGAGTCCTTTGGCTTTTGCAATGTAAATGTGGAAGAAAAACCGCCTGAGATCAATGCATTGGCGGCTGTTGTAATGGAAACCTCCAGTGGACGTGTTCTTTATTCTAAAAATGCCACGGCAAAACGTTCCATAGCGAGCACAACGAAAATAATGACTGCAATTGTGGCACTGGAAAACGGTAATTTGGAGGACGAGGTTACAGTAAGTAAGAAAGCGGCAGCAATCGGTGGATCTACTATTGGACTGCAAACGGGACAGAAGTTTACTTTGCGGGAATTGCTCTACGCAATGCTATTGATTTCTGCCAATGATGCTGCCATTGCTGTTGCAGAACATGTAGGCGGTACAGTTGAAGGCTTTGCTGAAATGATGAATCAGGAGGCAAAATCTCTGGGAGCGGCTGATTCTCATTTTGTTACGCCACACGGTCTGGATCGGGAGGAGCAGTATTCTACAGCATATGATCTGGCGATTATTACAAAGCATGCACTAAAGAACTCTGTGTTTGCAGAAATTGTATCAACAAAAAGCTCGTCTATCCCCGGACATAGTCTCTATAATACAAATGATCTGCTGGGATCTTATCAGGGGGTAGATGGTGTGAAAACCGGCTATACAGGGAAAGCAGGAAGATGCCTTGTCACAACAATACAAAAAGACAACATGCGGCTTATAACGGTGGTGCTTGGGGCACCGACACGAACAGCCCGGGCAAATGCCAGCAAGGCGCTGCTGGATTATGCCTTTGCCAGCTTCAAAATGCGAAAGCTGCTGAATGCCGGGGATATATTTGCAAAAGTTCCGGTGTATAGAGGAATTGAGAATGACACCTGCCTGCGGGTGTCACAGACTGTTGAGCTACCCCTGAGTGATGCGGAGATGGAAAGGCTGGAAGTCAGGCAATATGTGCCGGATATAGTGAATGCACCGGTATATGCAGGTACAGACTCAGGATATGTTGAATACTTGCTCAATAATGAGGTCATTGCCCAGAGTATGCTGACAATCCCGGGGAATATCCGTAAGAAAACCTATTTGGATTACCTTAAGGTGGTTGTTGAATCATGGGGAAGATTGATGAGGGATGGGTGTTTATAACGAGGTGTTATAACGAGGCTCATTTTGCTTACAGGCGGTGAGTATATCTCTCAGGACGCATGGACGAGCAGCAAGCAAGGCTTGCGACCAGCCCCGCCTTGTTGAAACACTGCTGAGGTAAGAAAATTTTTTTCCAAACGAAAAATTTTCTTTGAACCGAAGTGTTATAACGAGGCCGAGTATATCATGAATTTATTCATATTCATGATATACATGATATAATAGAGAGCATGAAAGCACTGATTGTTGCATTGAACTCTAAATATATACACTCCGCATTGGCACCGTGGTATTTGAAGGCGGCTTGCGGAGAAGAACATGGCCAGGTTTGCGTCATTGAACACACGATCAATGAAAACTTAGATGATGTCTTGGCTGCAATCTATATGCAAAAGCCGGATATCGCTGCGTTTTCCTGTTATGTCTGGAATATTTCCTTTGTGCTGAAACTGACAGAAAGCCTGAAGAAACTTATGCCGGGGACGGTCATTGTACTTGGCGGGCCCGAGGTGTCTTATGAATCAGCTGATTTAATAAAGGAAAATGCTTTTATAGATTTTGTGCTGGCCGGGGAAGGGGAGAAGTCCTTTCCCGCATTCATACAATATTGCCGTGCCGCCAGGATTGCTATATCGCGTAACTCCATCGGAATAAGCAGAATCGACGGAATAAGCAGCCCTTCCGCAAAAAGTAGCGACGCTATAAAAAACAGGAGCACTGCAATGAACAGTTTTAACACAGAAGAACCAGCTGAGCGGTCAATCACATCTCTATCAGAAGAAATGGGTGACCTCACAGAAGAATTGGAGCACATAGACGGACTTGTCTACAGATCCAAGGAAGGAATTATTGTCAATGTCCCCGCAATGGTGGACGTTCTTGACGATATTCCTTCGCCCTATACACAGGAAATGTTGTCTGCTTTAAAAAATAAGATCGTATACTTTGAATCGTCGAGAGGCTGCCCTTTTTCATGTAGCTATTGTCTTTCGTCTGCTTCTGAAGGAACCCGGTATTTTTCTTTGGACAGGGTTTTTGCTGAACTGGACAGGCTGGTGGCAGCAGGAGTCCGGCAGATTAAATTTGTCGACAGAACCTTTAACGCGAACAAAAAGAGGGCTGCACAGATTATCCGGCATATCATTGAACTGGACAGTACAAGAAAAGTCATGGACACAGCCGCTGGTACAGGCATCGGTGTCGGGTCCGAGGTCGGTATCAGGTCTGGATCCGGTGTCGGCTCCAATACTGCACACCGGTGCAACTTCCATTTTGAGGTTGGAGCCGATTTGTTCGATGAAGAATTGCTTTGTTTGCTGGCAAGTGCACCCAGAGGCTTGTTCCAGTTGGAAGCTGGTGTACAGTCGACAAACGAACAAACACTGGCTGCTGTTTGCAGGAAAACAAATCTGGAAAGACTGCTCAATCATATTATGATACTGAAAAGAAACGGCAATATCCACATACATGCAGATCTGATAGCAGGTCTTCCCTATGAGGATTACGTCACTTTTGCCAACTCCTTCGACAGATTATATGCTGTGGGACCTCACCAACTTCAGCTGGGGTTTCTGAAGTTTCTGAAGGGTACAAGACTAAAGGACGACGCTGCGCTATACGGGTACCAGTACAACAGTTTTCCTCCATATGAGATTCTTTCGGGTAAATATATCAGCTATGACGAGTTGATTGTCCTCAAAGGAATGGCAGAGCTGGTGGAGCGATACTATAACAGCGCTAGATTCGTTTTTTCATTGAAGTTTATTATTGACAAGTGTTTTCAATCACCTTTCCGTTTTTTCGAACAGTTCTATTATTTCCATCGGGAGAACGACCAGATGGAAAGTCAGGCAGCATTCAGAGAACTGTACCGAATTTTTAGCAGCTTTGCTTCAAGATATATGAATGATGCTGATCATATGGAGCTTTGCGAACTTCTGAGGCTTGATTTTCTCGCTTCCGACAAAAGCGGTACGCTGCCGGGCTTCCTGGATAGGAGGACAACGCCCGGCTTCGCTGATCGATGCTTTGATTATCTGAAGAATACGGATCAGATTGTACGGATGATACCGGAAGCCGCCGGTATGTCTCCGAAGCAGCTGTATAAAAGTGTACATTTTGAAATGTTCCATTTTGATGTCGAGCCGCTAAGCACCAAAACGATAGATAGGGAACTATCGGATAGGGGACTGTCAGAAATGAAGCCATTAGAAATGAAACCATTAGAAATAAAGCCGCTGAATATTGAACAGTCTTTAATATATCATCCTGCAAAATATAGCGTTCTCGTTTTTAGCTATTTCCAAAAGGATCCTGTTACAGGCCAGTATCCCTTTCATATTACCAATATCTGAAACGGGGGGACGGTTCGGGGATATTACAATATAACGCTCATAGATGAATACTCCCAGCGGATTCCTTATAACAAGTCGTTCGACCTTGTAGTAATTACAGGTCAACACGCCTAATGCAACGCATTGTAATGAACCTAGGATATAGGCTCGGTATATACAGAACGAAAGGATAGCCCTAACTGTGAGACAGTCGGCAGGCTGTTCGCGGGGGCTTTTTTTTTGACTCGCAAACTGGCGTCGTAGCTTACATGCCCCTCCCATTTAGAAAAAAGGGTAATCATTAAATTGTATCAAAGACGGCATTTTTCAAATAAATTCTTCATTTTCCTCTTCACATTTACCAAATTATGGTGTAATATTAACATGAGAGTGTTAAATTATGTAATTTAAAGATGTATATGGTAAATCAAGATGAGGAATATAAGTGTTTGGGTCGAAGCCGGACATGGGAAGAGGAATTTTTGTAAACAGAAAATAAGCGTAAAGAAATTTAACGCAGGGAGATTTGGTGTAGGTAAATTCGGAGCATGGACATATGCCGAAGGGAAATCTGAAATATGTGTATGAAGAAGGGAAATTTGAGGCATGGGCATACCATGAAGGGGAGCATTACAGTTGAGGCTTCAATCATTGTGCCGATTGTTATTCTCAGTATTTCTGCTGTGATCTATATGGGATTGCTGTTGTATCAAAGAGCGCTTATACAGTCAGCGGCAGAAATAGCAGCCGAAGCCGGCGCATCGGTATGGGCATCAGGGGTAAATGAAATCCATACAGGAAAGCCGGAGGCCGACGGGTTCGGAAAAGCCGGGCTTTACAGACGGATTTTTGACTCCGGCAAGGAGAGCAGGCTTGAAACTGTCAGAAAATATGCTGCAGATGCGGCCGTAAAGAATGAACTGCTGCATCCCATCGAATCAAAAGTCGATGTTGTACTAAAAGATTACGCAGTCTGCCGAAAGTTGGAGGTCAGAATTGATCACCATTATAGTCTGCCTTTGGGTAATTTCCTGAAGATATTCGGCGGCAGCGGAAGGATAAAAATGAGTGTAAAAGCTGTTTCATCTATTGATGAACCTGTTGAGCTGATCCGCAATACGGATTTTATTCTGGATCTGGAAAAAAAGCTGGAGGAAAGCAATCCTGAGCTAAAAAATATGGGAGAAAAAACAAGGTCAGCGATGAAGGAAATAAAAGAGAAGGTTGAAGGGTTTCTTAATTGAGGACGTATTACGGGGCTGTAATGATCCATAATACGGCGGATATTTTATGAATTTCGTGAAATTGGGGTGATAAATTGAAAAAAGGAGTGTCCGGTCAAATATCGATTTTTTTGGCAATCCTATTGTTGTCTGTTTTTTTACTGGCAGGCCTTCTTGTTGATCTTTCCAGAATCAGCACAGGCCGCAGCCTGGTGAAAAGAGCTGTGAATACGTCGGCAAGGTCTTTGCTTGCGGAATATGGCAGTAGGCTGAAAGAGGATTATGGTTTATTTGCAATTCCGGTAACCGATGAGAACGAGTTGCATGACCTGTTTGAAGAGTATCTGTCCTGTAACCTGTCGATACCTCTTGAGGATGACAATTTCAAGGACAGTACAGATTTGTTTGGCTTCAGGATAGAAAGAGTCAGTATAACACCTATTTTCAATTTGAGTGAGAATCATGTAACAAAGCAGCAGATACTGGAGTATATGAAGTACAGAGCACCAGCATCGTTGGTGGAGGGCTTTATAGAGCGCTTAGCTGCCATAAAGGATGTCGGTAAAATGTCTGCTGCTTATAAGAAAAAAGTCGGTGTTGACAAAATACTTGGCAGCATGGATAAATATCAACAAAAATTAAAGAAAACCATTGATGGATCGGGAAATATAGGAGAAAAGTTCATTAACGGATTTAACCTTGGAGGAAGTTGGGAGGCCGCATTTCATGATGTTAATTCACTTTCATCGGGCATATCTTCCGTACAAAGCAGTTTGGATGCTCTTAACAGCAGAATAAGTGAACTTGAGTCACAAAAAGACCAGCAGGATGAGGTGAAGAGCTCCGATGAGAATGGTGCCGGAAATAATAGTGCCGGGGCTGGCGTCAGTAATCAAAACGGGAATTCAAACAGCAGCAGTGGCGGTACGAGCAATAACGGCGGCGGTACCAATAACAGCAGTGGCACCAATAACAGTAGCAGTTCCGGTAATTCAGGAAGTGGTGGTAACAGCACAAAAAATGATACGGACAGCTTGATTGACGGTTTGAAATCAGAAAGGTCAGCATTGCAGAAAAGTTATTCGGAGCTTAGTAGTCAGCTGCAGCTGAAATGGAACGAAATCCGGTATGGATTAACGGAAGATTATGTGAAATCCAATAATAATGCGATCAATGAAATACAAAAAGTCATTGAGAGGGGACAAAAAGCACAGGAGGCTATAGCGGAACTTGAGAGCTATCTGAATGATAACTTCACTTCAGATGCCGGTACTTTTTCAAAAGATTTCAGGGAGCAGACCCAAAAGGAACTAGACGATCTGAAACAACTCATTCTGGAAGGAAAAAAGGCTGAGGAAATGCTGGAAAATGTGAGTGGTAATAGCTCCCTGTTGAAAACAGTTGCCGCAAAGCTCGATTCGGCCGTGGTTATCAGCGGTACGTCTGTTGGCCTTACAAGTGGTCTGCCATCTGAATTGCTTGATATCATAAAAGGCTATACCAATATCAGCTACAACTACACAAAACCGGACAAAGGTGATAAAAAGGATGATCCCAGAAAAGGCAAAGCCGACGCCGTCAAGGAGTTCATTGTCAAGGAAATATTGAAGGATATAAATTACAAAATGGATGGGATTGATGAAACAGAGCTTCCGTCCGTTACGAAAGTCTCGACAGCCGGCTACGAACTGGAGGATGAGGCTTTTATTAATGCACAGCATAACGGAAGCGGTAATGCACCAATTCAGACAGAAGAGGTTGCCTATGGAGGAAACCTTGAGAATATAAAAGATGAGGTAGACCTGTATGATGAAGAGGGGATGTTTCAGGAGAATGCATTAGGCTTCATAGCCGATATCGGCAGCATGATAACAACGGAAGCAACCGCTCTGCGTGACAATGTTTATATGAACGAGTATATCATGGGGATGTTTAAGAATTCTGTTTCAGAAATCGAGAAGGGAGATGAAAAAGTAAAGGATAAAAATTTGCAGGGTATTGAGAAAACTTCCCTTACGACCTTTTATGACAGTGAGGTGGAATATATTCTGCATGGAAATGCTTCACAGCATATCAATAATCTTATGACAAAGGGTGAGATTTTGCTGGTGCGGTTCGGCCTTAATACGCTTCATGTATATACTGACGCAAAAAAGAAAGCAATGGCTACCAGCACTGCCACAGCGGTAGCAGGATGGTGGACAGGGGGAGCGGGTATACCAATCCTGTCCAATCTGATCATGTGCGGGTGGGGTATGGGGGAATCTATAATCGATGTCGCTGATTTGATGGAAGGGAAGTCTGTCCCCATTTACAAGATGACCGGTGACTGGAGGCTGGATGTCGGGCTGCCGGAGGCATCGGGGCCCGAAACCGACAAAAGATTATATTTTAACTATCATGATTATCTCAGATTATTCTTATTGACAACCAGTGAAAGCAAAAAGCTGGGCAGGCTTGAGGACATTATTCAACTCAATATTGGTAAAGCAAAGGGTGGGTTCAAAATGGCCGGGTGTAATACATTTTTCCGGGTTGAGGCAGAGGTTTCCATGAGATACCTGTTTATCACCCAGCCGTTCTTCAGAAGGGAAATGAAAACCAATGATGGAAGGCATGTGTTCAAGGTGCTGATTTATGAGGGGTATTAAAAAAATTCTGAGAAAAAGGAACAAAGGCTCAATGACATTGGAAGCGGCATTGGTGCTGCCTGTATTATTGTGTGCATTCTTTTGTGTAGTTTTTCTGATAAAGGCGGTATACACTTATGAGCTGATACAGCACGCTCTTGATGAAACTGCTTCAGAAATTGCATCTGCCGGATATATCTACCATGTTAGTTGCATCCAGGATATTCATGATTCTGCACGCAATGGCATCAATGACCGTTCTGAGCTTTTTAAGGGGCAGATCACAAGTTTTTTTGATGCATATGATAGTCTGAAGAATATTAAAAACTCAGTTGAGCAAGGGATACCAAGTATTGTGGATAGTTCTGAGCTAATCGATAATGCCGGACAAAATTTCGGCAGAATGCTGGAAGAAGCCGAGAGTGTAGTTTCCAATCCGCTGGATGAATTGAAAAGCATTGTATGCTATATCGCAAGCGATACTCTTGATGATGCGAAAACACAGTTGTTTACACCGGTTGTGAAGCTTTATATGAGAAAACACATTGTCACCGAGGGCATCACTGATGCAGATGAAAGGCTCAGGATACTCAATGTAGCCGACGGCTTCGGAGGCATGGATTTTAGTGAATCCTCTTTTCTTGCCGACGGAGAAGAAAATATTGATATTGTAGTGCGATACCGTGTGCAGCTTCCGTTGCCGATCCGGTTTGGACCGGGCCTTGAATTTGTGCAAAGGTCCAGGGCAAAAGCATGGCTGGGGGGTGATGAATCCCAAGGCATCATGAAGGATATCTCAGGAGCAGCAGAGGATATCTGGTCTTTGACAAATTTTCAACGAGGCCGGAAAATACAACAGTTATTCGGAGCAAATCTCCCTTCCAATTTTCCTGTCATTGCAAAGTTTGAAAACGGTAAGGCAGTGATGATCAAAAGTATGGATCTGACAGCGGCAAGCTATCAGACGGGAGAGAACGCGGGGAAGACATTGCTGGAGTATGTTGATAAGCTGGCAGGATACAAGGGGCAGGAAGCGCCCTGGGGCAGTGATAACATTGTAATCAGGGAGGAGGATATCATAAGCAGGGAGTTGGTTTTAGTTATACCTAAGAATAAGTTGTCGGATGTCAATGAACAAATACTTCGAGAAGTGGTTAATATGGCAGCCTCAAAGGGAATCACTCTATCAGTGGAACGCTATGGAACAAAGGTGATTGAAGGAGAGGAAGAAGATGCAGGAGATGCAGGAGATGCAGGAAGTTCAGAAGATGCAGGAAGTTCAGAAGATGCAGGAGATGTAGAAAGTGCAGCAGGCGCAGGGAGTGCAGGGAGTGCAGGGAGTGCAGGGAGTACAGGGAGTACAGGGAGTACTGGAGGCGTGGGAGATGCAGGAGGTGCGGAGGATACATGAGATGTACCAGAACAGGTGCAGTAAGCAGGTTAGTACAAATACTCATGGATCAACCGGCTCTCCAGCTCGAGGATCGTGCTATAGTAATGTTATGTCAACTATTTGAACGGACAGCCCATATTGAATGAATTGTCTATTTGTTACGTCTCCATAACTTATGAGTCTAAATAAAATAACGTTTTAATGTGTATGGATTTATTTGACAATATGGGAAGATTCTTATATTATGATAATATAAGATTAAAAGTGCGTACTTAAGATTATTTATAATATGTGGTGAACATTATGATTTGTGATTCGTGTGGATACAAAAACGATGATAAAGTAAAAAGCTGCATAGGATGCGGAACTGTTCTGAAGTCTAAAATGAGCGATGAAGAGTTATCTTGTATGCTAAATCAAATGTCCGACAGAAGTGACACTTTAACAGCTTCATACCTCGATAAAATGATAGGGTTGGTGTTTTTCTCGCTTTCACTTATTATTCTTTTGGTATGCTTAATCTTTTCTGCTCAGCCTTCAATCGGTGTTATTGCGGCAATATTAGCAATAGTCGGAGGAATTGTAGCCAGATACCCTAAAGTTATATGGGAGATTAATAAGCTACGGATAAGTGTGTATGCAAATGCCGATGACATAACTCCAACCGATTTCTGGTCGCTTTCACGAAAAATATCTTACTGGATTTTATTTGTTTTCACTATTACACTTACAGTAATATCTCTCCTTATCGATAAATGAAACAGATAGTATTAAGTTTCTTAAAGATAACATTGAGCCAATAGAGGATTACTCATATGGAATCGGTTATAGAACGATAGACCCGGTCTTTCATCCACTGGTTTACCTTCTGGTAAAATTCATCGTCTTTTAGCTCTGCATTTTCAAGGTAAAATTCAACTGCCTGAACATGAAGCACTTGCCAATCCGCATTGACTAAGTCGGTGTTGCGGAACAGAAAGTCATCCGTATCATCGCCAGGGCAATCGCCGTAAAACATACAGCGGATTTTCATATCCTTAAACATGACGTCGAAATACTTAAATCCCGGGTGGAAGCTCTTGTCAGCCTTTCCTTTGTGACCAAAGAAAGCGAGTATTCGTTGTTCTTCGTTCCACTTGAATGTTAAGCAAATCTTTTCTAGTTTGAATTCCAACCCATGGGCGAATATCATCGTCCTGCCGTCGACCTTGAAGGCAATGCCTTCCGTTTCGAGTTTCCTGGCGAGTGTTAGCAGAACTCTCCAGTCTTCCTTGTGTTCCATGTCCTTTGTAAAGATATAATGCGTTTTCATAACGGTTTCCATTCCTTCTTTAGATTTGATGAGCTCGTTATAACTGTCACCTTGATAATTTTCTTGTCTCAGAGATTTCAATTCTGTCATATGTAAAGGCATGCTCAATGTTGTTGCGCTACCCCAGCCGCCTTGTAGTTCAAGCTTTATTTGTAACGGATGGAATATTTTGATTTCCGGATAAATACGCCTTGTGAAACTGGGCGGGAAGCCATGAAAGCGGGTAAAGGCTTTAGCAAAAGCCTCAGGCGGCTCATATCCGTATTTATAAGCCAAATCAATGATACGGACATCGGAAGCAAAGAGCTCCTGCCCGGCAAGTGTGAGTCGTCTGTTTCGTATATATTCCATGACAGCTATATCACATATAACTCTGTTTCGCGATTCCAAAACTGCAGAGAAGCGAATATAATCCATACTACCTGCAATATTTATTTACAGTTTTAATCTTGCATATGAACCTGTTGATATAGCATTATACAAATTATATTAACTCAGGAGAGGATAAAAAACACAATATTCGGGATACTCTCCAAAACTCTGTTAAAAGTATTGCTTTTTGCCATATGATAATATAAAATAATTTAAAGCAGTTGATTCGCCAATTAAATAAGATGAGATGAGAGAAGAAGAGGAGAGATGAGTGATGAGTAAATCGTTTAAAAATGATGTCGTTAAAGTCCTTTTAGAGGAGTCGGAAATTCCAAGGCAATGGTATAATATCATTGCAGACATGCCAAACAAACCAGCACCCTACTACAGCCCGTTTACCAATAATCCTTTGACAGGCGGAGAAATGAAAGCCATTTTTCCTGATGCGCTAATTGAGCAGGAAATGACCACCGAAAGATACATTGATATTCCTGATGAGATCCGGGAAATGTATAAGCAGTGGAGACCATCTCCATTATATAGAGCCAGGAATCTTGAAAAGCTTTTGGATACCCCTGCAAGAATTTACTATAAGTATGAAGGAAATAATGCTACCGGAAGTCACAAACTGAATTCCGCACTTGCTCAAGCTTATTATAATAAACAAGCAGGTATAAAACGTCTGGCCACCGAAACCGGTGCGGGACAATGGGGAAGCGCGCTGAGTATGGCCTGTAACCATTTCGGACTGGAGTGTACGGTCTATATGGTGAAGGTCAGCTATCAACAAAAGCCTTACAGGCGTTCCTTCATGCAGACCTTTGGCGCAAGCGTTCATGCAAGTCCCAGTTTACTGACCAATGCCGGCAGAAGTATACTGGAAGGTGATCCGAAATCGACCGGCAGCCTTGGTATAGCCATCAGTGAGGCTGTTGAAGATGCTGCTACCCATGAGGACACCAATTATGCTCTCGGAAGTGTGCTGAATCATGTTTGCCTGCACCAGACGATTATCGGTCAGGAAGCAAAGAAACAGCTGGAGAAAATAGACGAATACCCGGATGTGATCTACGCCTGCTGCGGCGGAGGCACAAATTTCTCAGGAATTGCATTCCCGTTCCTGCAGGATAAATTTAAAGGTAAAAATGTCAGAGCAGTTGCAGTAGAGCCTTCTGCCTGTCCTACGCTGACAAAAGGCGTTTTTGCATATGACTATGGCGACACGGCAAAAATGGCTCCCATTGCAAAAATGTATACACTGGGTCATGATTTTGTACCGGAGGGCATCCATGCCGGAGGTCTTAGATATCATGGTGACTCAGCTATCGTCAGCCAGCTGTATCACGATGGGTTGATTGAAGCAGTTGCATATGAGCAGAGTAAGGTGTTTGATGCAGCAGTGACATTTGCAAGAACGGAAGGCATTATTCCGGCGCCTGAATCTTCCCACGCCATCAGAGCAGCTGTTGATGAAGCTATAAGAGCAAAAGAAGCAGGAGAGGAAAAGGTTATACTTTTCAACCTCAGCGGTCATGGCTATTTTGATATGGCATCCTATGACATGTATTTCAGTGGAAATATGGTAGATGTAGCTTACTCTGCAGAAAGTGTGAAAAAGAGTATGGCAAATCTGCCGACGATCGAGTAATATGCAACCATTCCGTTCTGGTTTATTAAATGCTCGCGGTGCAATATACACAAAACGCAGGCGCTAAAGCGCCTGCAGCGTATTTTGCGCTGCAAAAACGCGGTTTGGCGCACAACTCTCGCAAGCGCTCATTGAATGTGCAAGTGTGTTTGAATTGAAGCTTTATGGGTATTATTGATACCATAGTGGAGTTTGCACAGGAAATAGGAATGGATAGGAGCATGATTGGAGGGATTGTCATGGATCACAGAGTGGAAAAGCGTTCGGTTGCCATGCATGGGGAACCGCATACACTGAGAGGGAAAGGTGTTCATGCCGGTGATACGGCAGTAAACTTTAAGGCGATTAAGCAGGACTCAACGGAATTTGATTTTTATAAAGATACGGAAAACAAAGTGAAGATCATCAGTGTAGTACCGTCTGTGGACACAAGTGTATGTGCTCTGCAGACCGGTCGGTTCAACCATGAGGCTACCGGTTTGTCTGAGGATGTTGTAATCATTACCATCAGCGTTGACCTTCCTTTTGCGCTAAAGCGGTTCTGCGCTGCGGAAGGAATCGATCGTATTGAGGTGGTATCTGATCACAGGACACTGGACTTCGGAGAAAAGTACGGATTTGTTATTGATGAGCTGAGACTCCTGACCAGAGGGATTGTTATTGTCGACAGAGATAACACCATTGAATATGTGGAGTACGTGAATGAAGTGTCGAATCATCCTGATTATGATAAAGCACTGGAATTGGTGAAAAGGCTTACGTAGTAAGCCTTTTCATATTTCGTGCGTCCAGCGAAGCTGGACTACACTAATTCTAGATATTCTTATTGAACAACGTCGCTTTATCGATCTCCAATGGCTGGAGTATTCTATTAGAATGCCCTGCTGTCGCCCAAAAGAACCGGTATGGTTTTTAAAATAATTTTCAGATCATAGATAAAGCTTCTTTCGCGGATATATTTCAAATCAAGGTGAATCATTTCTTCAAAGCCGATATCATTCCTGCCGCTGACCTGCCAAAGCCCTGTAATGCCCGGCCTGACAGAAAGACGCAGATCCTGCCATTTATCATAGTTGACGACTTCGCGGGGCAGGGGAGGTCTTGGTCCTACCAGACTCATATCGCCTTTTAATACGTTAAACAGCTGTGGAAGCTCATCAATGCTGGTTTTTCGGATGATTTTACCTACTTTCGTAATTCTGGGATCGTTTTTCATTTTAAACATATGGCCGCTGACCTCGTTCTTTTCTTCTAACTGCTTTAGCAGTTCCTCAGCATTTACCACCATGGAACGAAATTTATACATTTTAAAATGCTTGCCTTTGACACCCAGCCTGTTTTGTGCAAAAAAGACAGGTCCCTTTGAATCCAGCTTGATCAGAAGGGCGGTTACCAAAAAAACAGGGGAGAGCGCAACAATGCCTAGCAGCGTTGCAGCAATGTCAAAACTACGTTTGGCGAACTTATACAGCAGAGTAGCATTATGACAGATCATTCTGTTTTCCACGGTATCTCCTACTCGGTTTGTTAATTGCATTTGTGTATATTCAGCCATTCAAATCATCTCCTTTTTCATTCTAGTGAATGTCTTTTATCCTGAATGTACTTGTTTTATATAAAGCCTCTTTTATCGTTACTGTGGGATTCATAACTATATCATACTGTAGATACTTTCTTTGTCATTATCCAGTATCAGCTTCGGATTGGATATAAAAAGCTTGTCGGCATATGCAGAGCCTGCCCAACGGCATACCTTTTTATAGGCCTTGAGAAACCATTGTTCATAATCCTTTGCACAGTGAGCGTCTGATGCAACAAAATGCACCAGCTTCAATTTTATCAGCTTTTTTGTATAGTCTTCTACAGCAGTCCCATAGGCTCCTGCAATGCTTCCTGCATCAACCTGCATCATGCAGCCTCTTTCCAGAAATCCTGCTAATAATGAAAAGTCCCTGATCAAATTCACATTTCTCTCAGGATGGGCAATGATGATGGAGATCCTTTGAAGCTGAAGCTTGTATATAACATCGAAGGTATACAACGGAATCGACTCATAGGGCAGTTCCAACATCAAGTAATCGGATCTGTTAAGCAGCAGGAGTTTATTCTCGTGGACAAGTCTGTCCACAAAGGGATTAATATAGACTTCACTGCCGGTTTTCAGCGTGATTCCATAGCTCCACGCCTTTTCTGCGATATGAAGGAAACGTTGCTCAAGGCCATCAAGATGAAAAAGGTGTTCTTGATAGTGAGGAGTGGCAATAATTGCTGTGATGCCAAGCTCATGAGCCTTTTTTAACATTTTTTCCGATTCCTCCATAGTGGGAGAACCATCATCAACACCATTAATGATGTGACTGTGAATATCAATCATAAATACACACCTGACTTTCAAAACTTTTTAAACCAGCCGCTGCTGAACTTTTTATCAATGCCGTGATCACTGTAATGGTTCGTGTAAAGCCGATAATACTTTTTATCCATCTTATTAAGCACAACTCCGATAATATTCGCTCTGACCTTCTCGAGCTGTTCTTTCACTGTGATTACATTTCTATAATCTGTCTGATTGGCAGCAACAACAATAAGTGTACCGTCAGCCTGGGATGCGAGAATCGCGGCGTCAATATGCTTGCCAAGAGACGGCGAATCAATGACTATCAGATCAAAGGATGCCTCAACCTGTTCAAGAAGCTCAGCAAATTTTTTTGACGAAAGAATGTCAGCAGATATTTGCGGTTTGGGGCCGCAGGTAATAAAATAGAAATTTTCAAGGTTCGTGCTATTGATAATTTCATCGAGAGTTGCGTTACCGGACACGTAATTTGTAATGCCGATAAAGCTGTTACTGCCGAGATGTTTTACCAGCATGGGCTTATGCAGATCAGCATCAATCAGCAGCACTCTGGTTCCCGATTGTGCAAAGGAAATGCACAGGTTAATCACTGTAGAGGTTTTCCCTTCTCCAAGACCACTGCTGGTCACAACAATTTTCTTCATCTTATGATTGAACCCATAATACTGGATATTTGTCTTCAACACCCGATAAGCCTCTTCAATATTGGATCCGTAATTCAAATGTATTGTGTAAGGTGAATGTGGCATAAGCAGACCTCCTAAAAAGAAAAATCGGGAATAGTGCCTGTAACCTTGAGACCAAGTGTTCTCTCAACGTCCTCAGGTGTTCGTATCACATAGATACTGGGACGAAGAAGGAGAGAGACGGCGGAAATCAGCAGCGATGCAGCAATAAATGATAGAACTGCTGTAAGAAAGATATCCCAAACTACTGGAACGGATTCAGACGGTTTGTTTAAAACTGTTATCATCTCTGCGTCAGATGGTGTCATTTGTGAAAGCAGATGTGGTATCACTTCTGCAATACTCTTAGCCAGTTCTTTGCTTTCATTTCGAACTGTAATATGGAGTATGCTTGAATTCTTCACTTGTTTTGAATCTATCCCCTTTGAAACCGATTTCGTATTCGTATCTCGTAAATTCAATGCTGAAATAATGCTTTCAGCAAATAGTTCGCTTTTAACGATTTCGCCGTAATTGTTAACAGGATTTATTCCGGCTGCAAGAAGAGTGTATGGAGCATCGGCATTGTTCTGCATGCTTTTTATTGACAGGAGCAGCAATGTATCCGACTTATGCTGGACCGGATTAAACCAGACATAAATTCCGGTAGCCAAACCCGAGCATAGCAGAGCAAGTAATAATATGAGTAATGTTTTTCCATAGAATACAGTTGTTGTTCTGCTTTGTTTCATATTAAGCACCCCTCTATCTGGTTCGTTCAATCAATATACCCTGAATATTACCCTCATTATAAATAGGTAAAACAAGGATATGTTTGTTTACCTATTACATTTCTAGGGTATTATTTCACTTAATAAAGCAGCTAAAGTAAAAAGAACTCTGCTTTCGTATACGAAAGCAAAGCGGTCTAAAAAGGACGTTTAGCGCCAACGGCGCGGATCTCCATCAAAACGTCGAAAAATGGGAGGGGTACTATGAAGATAAGAAAAGCGATTATCCCAGCTGGGGGGCTTGGGACAAGGTTCCTACCGGCAACCAAGGCGCAGCCAAAGGAAATGCTTCCGTTAGTGGATAAGCCGACTATACAGTATATTGTAGAAGAAGCTATTGCTTCGGGTATAGAGGATATTATCATTATTTCAGGAAGAAGCAAAAGATCCATTGAAGATCATTTTGATAAATCATATGAACTGGAAGAGGAATTAAGAAAAAAAGGAAATCTGGGTCTTTTACATTTGGTAGAGGATATTTCAAATCTGGTAAACATCCATTATATTCGGCAGAAAGAGCCCAGAGGCTTGGGACATGCGATTTACTGCGCCCGTTCCTTTATCGGTGACGAGCCTTTTGCAGTATTGCTGGGAGATGATGTGGTAGATTCAAAGGAACCCTGCCTGAAGCAGCTTATTGATGTATATAATGAGCATCATTCCAATGTTCTGGGTGTTCAAAGGGTTTCGGAGGATCAGGTATCGCAGTACGGTATTATCCGTGGTGATCCCATTAATGAAAGACTGCATAAGGTAAGAGATCTGGTTGAAAAACCGGATAAAAGTAATGCCCCGTCCAATATTGCCATATTGGGGCGGTATATCATTACTCCACAGATTTTTGCCCATCTGGAGAATACCAAGCCTGGAAAAGGCGGTGAAATACAGCTGACAGATGCGTTGAGAAGCTTAATGGAAAATGAGGAGATACTTGCCTGCGAGTTTACCGGTAAGCGTTATGATGTAGGGAGCAAGCTGGGATTTCTCCAGGCAACAGTAGAGTTTGCGCTGAAGCGTGAGGATCTGAACCAGGAATTTATGGAGTATTTAAGAGGGATATGTAGAGAGGGATATTGTAATTTGTGAAATAGTAATTTGAGAAAAATGAAGAAATATTAATAGAAGAAAAGGGAAAAAGGATAAAAGGGTAAAGAGAGAAACGGGAATGATTTAAAAAAGAAAGAGACCTGTGTTGAGTATCACAGGTCCCGGTATTTATCAAATGGATCTCCGCCTCTATAAGCGGGGGATAAACAGATATCCACTTCAGTGGGTGGGTTCAATCCCCTTCTTAAGGAGCATTTGATCAAATGCTCGCGGCGCGATACACAGAAAATACGTAAGGAAGGTGCTAAAGCGCTCGTGTTTTGGGTACAATTTGCGCAAGCGCTCTTTGAAAACATTAGATCCTCACACAAAATCCTGCCAGAGATTTGTACCAAGGAAAACAGTATGCTGTTATCAACGGATAAAAATCAAATTTTTTGTTGCCTTCACGGCTCCGGTTGATTTGGAGGTCGCAGTCAGTGTAGCATTGGCAGGCTTCGCTGATGTTGCAACGATGATCTTACCATTTCCTGCTTCAATGGTAATTCCATTCATATCTGAATTGAGTGACCATGTAACAGCTTCTCCGTTTATGACATTAGAATTTTGATCCTTAATAACCGCGGTGTAGTCGGAATAGGTCACACCCTTTTTCGGTATCTGAATATAGGTGGAACCACTGATTTCGATTGATGTAACCACTGGATCCGGGCTACCGTAAAGGATCAGCTCCTTTTCTGCCAAGACTTCGCCTTTCGTATTGGATTTGGCGACTAGTGTTATTTTTCCCGGTGCAGCTTCCGGCTCTACAACCAGACTTCCCTCATCGGGATATAGTGTTACACCGTTTACAGGAGCCGTAAAGCACCATGTAACCGTTTTATCAGCCATTGGATTTCCGTTTTCATCCCTAACCATTGCGGTGTAGTCGGAATAGGTGACACCCTTTTTCGGTATCTGAATATAGGTGGAACCACTGATTTCGATTGATGTCACC
>JAEZLF010000264.1 GCA_023435925.1 Bacillota bacterium | reverse complement strand
TTATTTTACCTGCGATAAACAATTTTGTTGTCGTTCATGCTTTCTATGATCGCAAGAGACTCTACCTTGATACCCTTCTCCCTCAGCATATCACCACCATGCTGAAAGCCCTTCTCAATGGCTATTGCAATGCCTGCCACAGACGCTCCCGCCTGTTCAATTATGCTTAAAAGTCCATTCAATGCACTGCCGCAAGCCAGGAAATCATCCACGATAAGAACCTTATCCTCCGGCTTCAAGTATTCCTTGCTTATTACAGCATCGTAATCAACGCCATGGGTGTACGAATGTACCTTAGCTGTATATGTATCAGGCGACAGGTTGCTTGTCCTGTTCTTTTTTGCATATACAACCGGCACATGCAGACTGACTGCTGCTGCCATTGCAATTGCTATGCCGGACGATTCTATTGTTATGATCTTCGTTATCTGCGAGGTCTTGAACAAACGTTGTATTTCCCTGCCCATCTCCATTAGAAAATCTACATCCAGCTGATGGTTAAGAAAGCTGTCTACCTTAAGCACATTTCCCGCATAAACCCTGCCATTTTTTAATATCTTTTCTTCCAATGCTTTCATATGTATCACTTCCCGGGTTGTAATGTAAAACAAAAAAACAGACCTTTGATAAAAGCCTGTTTGTTAATATGTCTGTTCCACTGTGCTTAATAAAAAACTGAGTACAGTACAGTCAATCCTAACAATAGTCGCAACTTACAGGCGTTGCGGTAGAAACATTTGGGCCATTTATCCAAACCTATATTGTTAAATCTTTTTTTAATTTCAAAATAGCGTTTTTACAATATCATAGAAGGGGCTTCTTGTCAATAAATATGATTTGTATGTAATGTATTGACATATGATGTAATATAAAGTCGAACATCATAAATTGCTATTCGCACCTTCTTACTTTCATTGCTAATTCAATGAAAAGGAATGGGAAATAAGGTTGACATCGTGTTCCAATCAAGCATCCGATCTCGAATAGGCGTTCTTCATCCGGCTGCTCAGTTCGAAAAGGACCTTGTCCAATGTATCGGCGGTTTCCTTTTTCAACATATCTGCGATTTCCTGATTAGCCTGTTCCCGAAGAGCGGCCCGTTTTGCCATATTCGCTTCCCGCCGGAGCTTTTCATCATATTGGTTGATAAGCGCATGTCCTTTGGATTGTACAGCAAACTGATATCGCTCAATATGAAATATGGATTTACCGCAAGATGCGTCCGCCATAGCGGCAATCAAGCGGCTGGACCAGTAGAAATTGTCTGTTGATACTTCCTGTGTTGTATTGGCAAGATAGTCCGGTGTCGCTGACACATTAGCATAAAAAGGTGCCAGTACATTGAAGGAGTTGGAGGCGAATGCGATCCACTCCACCACGCGGAACTCCTCCGGGACGTCCGGGCGCATCTGGATTAAAGCCATAAAGTCATTCCGGTTGATGCCAATCGGGCGGAAGAGGCCTTTCATGGCTGGATCGCCATGGCTTTCATATGGATCATACGGCGTTCCCTGATAATGAGAGGACAGCACATACTTTACATCCTCCGGCGTAATCTTCTTCTCCGGCACCATACACCAGGGCAGATCATTGGAATACGGGTTGTAATCCGCATTTGGGCCGTCCCATACTTTGGTGCGGGGATTAAAATATCTAAGCATGAACCAGGCGCGTGGCGTATTGTAAACATGATCCGCATCATCTTGACTTCCAAAAGCGTCTCTCGGATTAATGCCTCCATTCAGCGATAGATCCAGATGGTTCTTCTCAATGAACTCCTTCATATCAGCTGAGCACATATAGTTCTTCTTTTCGGTAAGTGCATCCTCCAGATCGAACCGGTCAAGCCCCAGCTGATTTGGCATCACGACATAAACATCATCCGGCACCTTTCTGGCAATCCAGTGATGGCCACCGATGGTCTCCAGCCACCAGATTTCATTGACATCCTGAAAAGCAATACCATTCATCTCATAGGTGCCGTACTTTTCCAGAAGGCTCCCCAACCTCTCAACACCTTCACGAGCGCTGTGGATGTAAGGAAGTACAATATAAACCATATCCTCCTCGCCAATACCGCCGGCAGCTTCAGGCTGCCCATCCTGCTCCGGATGATACTCGGCCAGTGGGTCCGCTCCCAGCACTCTTGGATTGGAAGTAATAGTTTCCGTAGCCGTCATGCCAACATTTGCCTCATTCACGCCACTGGCGGCCCAAATACCCTCGCCTTCTACAGCATTCGGTACTGCAGTAAACCGCATGGGATTTTGGGGCAGTTCGATTTTCACATGGGAAAGCACGGATTTGTAGGTTGCAGACTGCTCTCCGGGATGGATCGTTACAAATTTTTTAGCGGTAAAATGACCAGAACCGGAATCATCGTTTCGTGCGATCATGGTAGAGCCGTCATAGGATGCGTTTTTCCCGACAAGAATAGTTGTACAAGCCATAAGTATGTCCTCGCCATTATAAAGTAGTAGTGTTTAGCGCCCCTCTCCAAGGGCTTATGCTTCATGCCTTCTAAATTCTGATAATCTGTTCCTCAATGAACCGTTTCTTCATGTTAATCACTCTATCTGCATTTTATCACATTGTGACTAACTTTTCTATTGGCTCAGTTTTCAGGGTTCAGGTCAACTTAATTGAGCACAATATGACGCTTATATTATAGATCATCAGCCTTATCAACAACCCAACCTGCTCTTTTTCTGTATTTCTGCTTCTGTCTGTCATATTTGTGAAGGCTATTCCTGGGTGGTATTTTATGATAAAAGGATATTCATGTCAATCTCACAACTTACTTGTTTATGTATCCATAACCGGCAAATTCAGCCCCATAGTTTGTATTTAAAAACTCTAATATCTGTTCATCTTCTCCAATATATTGAATAATCAATGTGTTCTTTTTAAAAAAATGCGGATATGATACCCATGATATTTTCGCACTCTTGCCGGGCACAGATATACTGCAGCCGCCTTTATCTATACATTTGGAATCTTCCTCCATAACCTCATTTGAAGCATATTCATAAATGCTGATGATTTCATCTCCAATGAAAACAGGTTTTCTGGGAACAGATAAAAAGCTGTCATTGTCAACTTCTGCCTCTGTATATTGAAATTCGTCAGCGTTTAACAAATTGAGAAAAGCCGTATAATCCGACTCGTTGTTTGTTATTTCTTGTGAGCATGAAGTCAATAGCAGTAAGGTCACCGATATAAAAATTAAAACAATTCTTTTCATAAAAATCGACTCCTTTGTTGTGTTAGACAAACACATCATGCAAATTGTTCCATCACCTCTGCTCACTTCATCATGCAAGTATTATGGATTACTACCAAAGGATACAAGGCAAACAATTAGGGCTGATGAAAGTTATAAAACAGCTAGCAAAGTGTTGACGGTTCGTGGTTTTTCAAGGTGGGCGTAACAATAACAATTACAATTGGTAATTACCTGTACCGGACTTTCACCGATTAGTGTGGTCCAGCTTCGCTGGACGCCCAAAACAAAAAAAGCCTCCCCACCCTGCGGGAAGCTTTTATTTCGTAAGCTGTCGTTTCGCTTGCGCGAAGCCGAAGCTTTGTTGGACATCGTTTTGCTTCGCAAAGCTATGAAAAAAGCCTCCCTGCGGGAAGCTTTTATTTCGTAAGCTGTCGTTTCGCTTGCGCGAAGCCGAAGCTTTGTTGGACCCTAAACTCCCGCACTTTTATACAATACAATCCTGAAGGTGAGATAAAATAGGGCTTTGAACCAAAATAAAGCTTGCAATTCTTTCTAATGTATAGTATAATTATACTATACATGTTGAGGGAGTGA
>JAEZLF010000177.1 GCA_023435925.1 Bacillota bacterium | reverse complement strand
TCCACTTTGCATTCCTTGCTCAAAAGCACCTAAATCTATGAGTGCTTGACGGCCATCTTTGTATGAGTCTCTTCCTTGATGATCGTTCATCCAAAAACCAACTTCGCTACGTCCTTCTTGTACGGCTTTATTTGTAAGTCCTGCCATTGATTGACAAAGTAAGTGGTATTGTAATCGTAGGCTAAGTACCCAGCGCCTTATCATATTTCTATGACAGGTTTCCGAGAACTCGCCTCCGAACCGTACGTACACGTCTCCATGTATACGGCTCTCCATTAACATATTCAGTCTATCCACCATGATGTATCTTTTTATGGCAGGGAATACAAACAGCCAATGTCTTTCTCCGACGTCCAATCATTTGGATTTCCCAAGGTTTTTTGCCTTTCAGGTCTTTGAGTTTTTTGACATGATGTATTTCAATATCCCCTTCTGAACCACATAATTCGCATTTGCCTGCTCTCAGCCGTTCTGTGAGGCTGGTTACAGAGGTAATGCAGATTGTGTTTGCCAGATTATCACAATTCGAGACCACAGTGGTTTTACGCTTAAAGCTACCGTTGAAGAAAACTCTCATTTTCTTTTCCCCTTTCTTGTTCTCATAGAATACTGCAAAATCTTTGTTATAGCGATATTTGGCTATGATTTTGCGAACAGATGTACGATACTTATTTGCAAAAGTCTTATACATACTGTATTGCATGATGTACTTGAAAGAGTTTAGATGTGAACTATTATTTGCAATAGAATAGTAGTTGGCAAAGCCTCTTATTTCTGTATTATAAGCGTCCAGTATTTCAAGGTCATCGTTATGGAGTACCTTTGCTCTTCTTATAGGTTTCCACTTCTCTTTATTTTCAAATTGATGTATTCTCATCACTTCATAGAAGAGAAGTTTCTTCTTTACAGCTTCCATTGGCATTTCCAATACTACTTTCTTACCATACACTTTTATCAGATTTCCAGATTTTTCACCTCTTTTGGTCATATCAGAGAATTTACGAACGTAGATCTCATAGCCGAGAAACTTAGCATGCTTATTACCGTGTGTTATCAGTGTTTTTTCTTCTGAAAGAGATAGTTTAAGTTTGTCATAGAGAAAGTTTTTAATATCCTCTTTGATTATCTCACTGTCTTCTTTACTTCCAATGACACCGATAATAAAATCATCTGCGTATCTCACGTACTTAATCCTTTTATAATTTTCGTCCATTTCATCTACAGAAGGTAAATGCAACCTTTCTTTCTGAATATTCTTTATTGCTTTAATCAGTTCTTTCCGAGTTTCTTTATTCTCGGTTTTCTTTAGCTTTGTTCCGAGCCACCAAATTTTTCCTGAATAGCTTTTGTACTCTGAGTTCATTCTCCGTGTGATGCCTTTGTCAAACTTTTGGGCATATTCCTTCATGTACTTGTCCAGCTTGTCGAGATAGATATTAGCCAGTATCGGGCTAATTATACCACCTTGAGGTGTTCCGCTGTACGTCTTATGAAAGACCCAATCTTCGATATATCCAGCTTTGAGAAACTTTCTTATCAACCTAATGAAGCGTTCATCGGTAATGCGTTCTTTAAGGATTCCAATAAGTACATCATGGTTGATGTTATCGAAAAATCCCTCTATATCGCCTTCGATAAACCATTTGGTTGCGGTGAAGTTTTTCTGTACCTGTATCAATGCAGTATGGCAACTTCGTTTGGGTCTAAAGCCGTGAGAAGTATTTTCAAAATAACCTTCATATATTGCTTCTAACATCATTCTAATTACCTCTTGCACTAATTTATCATCGAAAGATGGTATTCCGAGAGGACGTAGTTTCCCGTTTTTCTTTGGGATATATGTCCTTCTCGCCGGATTTGGTTGGTACGATTCATTTTTAAGCGCACCAATCAATTTTTCAATGCGTTCTTGGCTCATTCCGTCAATTGTTTTACCGTCAGAACCTTCTGTCATATTTCCGGGCTTACTTTGTATATTATTGTATGCCAACAGAAACATATCTGCATTGTAAAGAACCCTGTAGAGCCGTTCAAACTTATACTCTGAATATTTGCTGTGCTCTGACAGACTGTTTAATACTTTTTCTGGACTTCTCATGTCTCTCACATTTTCCGTTAATTGTATTAATAATGTTAACTGCTTCCCTTCGCCATGTACGAGGCTTTCCCTCGCTCGGACTACTACGGAAGCTCCGTTACCTTGTCGGATATTCAGAAGCCTATTGCTTCATAGCCTTTCGGCATTCCGATTTAGGTAATCCCCGTTTAGCTCTATGGTAACATAGCTTGATAGATTGTCGGATACGACTTTCGTCCTTTACTGCTTATTGCAGTTGCGCTGTAACCTGTTCTGCTTCCAATTCTCAAAGGAGGAACTAAAAGTGTTACAGTATGGCGTTAGTAACTACCTTCCGCCAAAGTTCCGAGTTATGCCACTTGGACTATCGTTCAATCAATCCAGACTTTATCCTCATATCTATCGTTTCATCTTCTGATTCAGTCGCATATTGGTAGCTATATGACTTATCAGTTTATCGGCATGCTACACTCCCTGTCTGGTTTCCCTTTCAGATAAGCCGATTGATGATAGGCTGTCG
>JAEZLF010000221.1 GCA_023435925.1 Bacillota bacterium | reverse complement strand
TTCAAAAGCTGCAGATATCTTGCCTCAAGTGAAATACCGAATTTCTCAATCTGATTTCCTGCATCATTGACATAGAATTCTCTGGTCACATCGTAGCCGGCAGCCTCAAGGACGCTCGCTATGCAGTCCCCCAGCGCTCCGCCCCTCGCATTGCCCATATGAAGCGGTCCGGTAGGATTGGCACTAACAAACTCCACCATGACCTTTTTGCCTTTGCCAATATTGATCCTTCCGTAATCTTCTTTCTCTTTGCCCACTATTTTCAGAGCATCATAGAGCCAGGTACCCTTCAGATGAAAATTAATAAAACCGGGCCCCGCGGATTCGGCCTTTTCTATGTATGTCCCTGCATAGTCCATATTAGCAATCAATATCGCAGCAGTCTGAGCGGGAGCCTTTTTGACCTGTCTAGCCAGCTGCATGGCAATATTAGTGGAAAATTCACCATGCTCTTTCTCCTTCGGTGTTTCTATTGTTATTTCCTCGACAGAAGCTTCGGGCAATTCGCCCTTTGCGATGGCTTCGGCTAAAGCCCTCCTAACTGTACTGTTTACCTGCTCCCTTATGTTTTCTATAATGTTTGTCATCTGCTTGTCCTGCCTCTCTTATCGACATAAAAAAGTCATTTTCTCCGGTTTTGTTATTATCAATCTCAAGCTGATATCCCACACGGATTTCTCCGCCGCTATCATCCATTTGCACATTTACTGCATTAGCCAGTACACCGATGGTAAAAGCACCGTATTCTGTATCATAATAGGAGACATGCTTTTGCCCCTTCTGAAACACAAAATGTGAATTTACCGAACCTGCTCTGATCAGAGTCACTACCCCGTCCAAAACCTTGAGTGTCGTTGTCGTTCCGTCCATTCCGGTGACCTCGCTCTCATTATAGGTTACAACATACGTGTCATCTTCCTTATAATACTTTCCCTCGGTTACCAGCTCCATGATGTTCTCATCCTGGTCTTCAGCAGATTGCGTGCCCTTCACTGAAATGATCACATTTTTATCCATATAACACGCACCTTTCCCGCAGCGTATCGATTGCAGCTGCGATTCCCTGTTTTCCTCCGCTTCTCCTGCTAACCCTGCCGATTCTGGCGATCCTGCCATTCAACCTTCTTTTGCCGCTAATACTTCTCAATATCCACCTTCTCTGCTGAATTTACAGTCTTGCCCAGGATAGCGCTGCACAGCGGTTCGAATTTCTCCACACTATCACTGGTGTAATATCGGTATACCGGTTTGTAACGCTTATCTCTCTGCATATTGTTATCCAAAACCGTCTTTTTTACAACCCTTGCGACTTCCATCGCTGAACTGACCAGCTTAACGTTCTCACCCATAACCCTTGAAATGGTATTATGCAATAACGGATAATGGGTACAGCCAAGCACCAATGTGTCAACACCTGATTTCTTCAGCGGTGTAAGGTATTCCTCTGCAATTCTGAGGGCAACGTCGCTCTCCCACCACTCCTGGCCCTCTTCAACAAGAGGTACGAAGAGCGGGCATGCCTTTTGATATACTTCGATTTCACTATCAAGCTTGTTAACGGCTTTTTGATATGCTCCACTGTTTATTGTAGCCGTCGTTCCTATGATGCCCAGCTTTTTATTTTTTGTTTCTGCAACACCTGTTGCGGCGCCTGCTTCTATCACTTCAATGACCGGCATGTCAATGCTCTTTTTCACCAGCTCGTAGCTATGAGCACTCATGGTGTTGCACGCGATCACCATCATCTTTATATCATGGTTCATTAAAAACCGGATATTCTGAAGCGTATACTTTATTACAGTTTCACTGGACTTGGTTCCATATGGAGCCCGGCCGCTGTCACCAAAATAAATTACACTTTCACCCGGCAGCTGGTCGACGATCTCCTTAAAAACTGTTAAACCGCCAAGTCCGGAGTCGAATACTCCTATTGCTCTATTGTCCATCACTCATATTTCCCCCAAAAAATGTCACCTTTAACAGTGCTATTGGATCAACTACCTGTTTCTCACTAATTATCTACATCCCGCTAATTATGTGTATCCTGCTAATTATCTATTTCCCGCAAATTGTCCTCATAGCGTTCCAATGCAAGTTCTATCAGCCTTTCAATCAGCTTGCCGTACGGCAGGCCGGAAGCGGCCCATAGCTTTGCATACATACTTATTTGGGTAAATCCGGGCATGGTATTGATTTCATTGATAAAAACCTCACCGGAATCCTTGTTCACAAAAAAATCGGCTCTTGCAAGTCCGGAGCAATCTAACGCCTTAAACGCTTTCACCGAATAATACCGGATCTTATCTATCGTTTCCTGTGACAGATTCGCCGGTATGATGACCTCCGAGCTGTCACCACTCATATATTTGGCCTCATAGTCGTAAAATTCATTGCATGGTACCACTTCGCCTACCGTTGACGCAACAGGCTCATCATTGCCAAGTACGGCACACTCAGCTTCCCTGCCGTCCATAAATTCCTCCACAAGAATGCGCCGGTCATACCGTGCAGCCAGCTGCAAAGCAGCTTCCAGCTCACTGCGGTCATGCGCCTTGCTGACACCGACAGAGGAGCCTGCATTGGAGGGCTTAACAAAGCAAGGATATGTCAATACCTCTTCAACCTTCGTCAGAATCTGCTCCATCTCACGAGTAATCTGCTTTCTGCTGAAAACAAGATATTTGCCTTGAGGGATGCCTTCTTTTTCAAAAATAATCTTAGCATAGGCTTTGTCCATGCCTAATGCCGAGCCAAGCACGCCACAGCCCACATACGGGATACCGGCCATTTCAAACAAGCCCTGAATGGTACCGTCTTCGCCATTGCACCCGTGCAGAACCGGAAATACTACATCAATATTTCTATTGTCTTTTTCTGCAGCAACCATTGCGGCACCCGCAGACAGCAGCGGCTGATTGGATTTTTGTCCGGTCTCTGCCAGTGCTTGCCATTCCCCAGTCCCGATGAGCTCCACCGGACCGTCATAGGACAGCCATCTGCCATCCTTTGTAATACCGATCATCGCTACATCAAACTTTTCTCTGTCTATATTTCTCAGAACAGCCTCCGCCGAAAACCTCGAAACCTCATGTTCCGATGACTGTCCTCCAAAAACTATTGCAATCCTTTTTTTATCTCCCATATCACATTTACCCACCATACATAAAATAGCGTTGTTTTATTGTTAAACATGCATTGCACAAAAACATTTATCATTCTGAATAGACTTTCTAAATGTATATTGCTTATTTTACTATTTAAGTACATCAACTGCAACCCTTTGAACAGGGAATAATTGTAGAGGTCCTCATCAGGTTGAATTCAGATAAAAATCCCGAAGACTTGACGTCTCCGAGATTTTTTGCCTGCCATCCCATTTATTTAACAGTCCCCTTGTAAAACAGTCTATCTGTTACATAGCCTATTTGGGGAACGATTCACTACAAAAGCACTTTACTCCAATATCTCCAGACCGTCAACCGAGTCGCTGTTCTGCCCGGAGGTTTCTGTTGTGTCTTTGCCGGTATCCATTTCAGCAGACGGATTGGCGTTATCCTTACTAATGAGCTGGCTGCTTCTTGGGAATAACAGGTCAAACCGGAAATTCCCCATATATTCCTTTTGAGATTTCCCTGCAATAGTGAATTTGACCTTTTCGATCTCCTTCAGTTCAGTAAGAGAATTAACAATAGAATATATCGTCATTTTTTCTGCATCTTTCCCACCAGGATGTTTTGTTTTGAATTCCTTTGACATATCCACCGTCGCAATCTTACCGTTAATGCTTACCGGAGTACGCAGCTTAGCTTCGGCCGGTATAGTCCGCTTAAAAGCTGTTTCATCGGAGGGTCCCTTTATCAGTTCATCGACAATTACCGATGCCAAATGGCTGGTGCTCTTTTTAGCATCTGCTGTATCGATATACCTGACCTCCATCTTCAGTTTGGTATTATCCTCATTAGCAAAATAGATCCGTATTGGAGTCTTATCCGTCAGCCTGCTTGCTTCCTCTTCACCGATTACTATGCTGCTTACAGGCCTCAGTTCGTCATTGGATTCTTCCTGTAATCCCAGTTTCTGTAATACACTGCATCCCGGCAGTATCGCCAATATTAACACAATAACAGTGATAATTGATAGGGTTCTTTTCATGATCCGGCCACCTCACAAACACTTTGAGCAGTACTGTTTTGTATTTTGAAAAATACTGCCAAGCAAATATCTTCTACGATATTTTTATGCTATAGTGGCCCTCAGTATTCTATATCAAATAAATTTTTGTCCGTAAAACAGCTTCGTCGTCGGCTACCATGTCGTCTCCGGAAGTCTACATGGCTTTCGTGTATTTATCTGCAAAAGAACTGGCACAATAACTGTCCGGTTTGATTTTGGGAATAAAATTCAAGCCCTTGACCATCCCAACCATTTCATTGATCAGATTTTTCGTCGGCCCCTTTGTACCGACGTCAATATGAAACTCAAAGAATACGCCCTTGTTTTCTCCGCACGGACCAACCGCCTGCCGGATACGCTTCATACGCTCCTCGTCAAATAAGTAGGCAAGCTGCAAGCTGGCACAGGTCTCAAGATATATTTTTTCTCTCAGATTCAGTACCGGTCTTTCCAGTTCGTACTTATGCAGAAACCCGATAGCACCTCTGCCAATACGGTGAATAAGAATACAGGATACGAAGACCGTTTTGGTACCGACCTGAGAATCTGTACCGACAGAGATCCGATAGGAGCAATCCGTATCTGCCTTGATAAATTCAATAATATCACAGCATACCTGCTCAAAGTTGAGTGCGTCTTTCTTCAGACTGCGAAAAACCGTATTTTCATCAATGATGAGTGCATTTCCAAGTAACATAGATGTATCCTCCTATTCCATTTATCAATGTATCATCAAATGTCTAATGTACCTGAGTCCTCACCTGAGTCCGCGTAAGTAAAGCAGCTTAAAAAAATAGCCCTGTGGAGATACTTCTGTCACAGGGCATTTCTATTTCCATTTTTAGAGACAGCATAAGTACAGTTCACATGAATATAGCATTTCATCCGCAACCGACTCATACGATCCGTTCCTTTCAAAAAAAAATATAAGTACATATTAGCATACAGTAAATTCAAAATCAATATACACTTGTTGGTATTGGACGCTACCATTCATTCTATTGAATACGATCACAATATTTACAGCAGCATCATCAATTCATGATGCCTATTACACCTCCGTGCAGCTGTCCCACTCCTGATATAAGCTGTTCAGCCTGATCATAACCGCATCATACTCGGAATACACATCAGGAGGTGCATCTTTCCCAAAAGCTTGTTCCAGCTCCCTCTTCCTTTCTTCAAACAGGAATATCTCCTCCTCCACAACCTGTCTGTCGATTTTAAGCGTCAGTTCATTTATTTTTGTCCTGTCGGGCTTTTTCATCCGATCCATATTCCTGTTTACATCTGCAGATTCATTTGTTGTACCGGCCGGGTGCATGCCGTCCTCAAGCTTTCTGCCTGCAAGGTTCTTTGCTGTTTTATAAGCTTCGTAATTTCCCTGATAAGAATAGAGCTTCCCATCTTCTATCTCCAGTATCCTGCCCACACATTTATTCAGAAAATACCTGTCATGGGACACAGCCAGCAATGATCCTTTGAAATTATACAACGCATCCATTACGGCATCTCTTGCAACAACATCCAGATGGTTGGTAGGCTCATCCATGATGAGGCAATCCGGTTCCATCAGCATAATACAGGCCAGGTACAATCTTACGCGTTCGCCGCCGCTTAGTACCTCAATCTTCTTATTCAGATCTTCTCCATAAAATTGAAAGCCTGCAAGGCGTTCCTTTGCGAAACCCTGTTCCATTTCCTTTCCCGACATAAACTCCTCCAGGATTGTTCTGCTCTCATCCTCAAATTCAATGCGCTGGCCCAGAAAAGCATACCTGACCCACGACCCAAGCCTTGCAAAGCCTTGATATTCCTTGTCCTTTCCCAACAGTATGTTGAGAAGCGTTGTCTTACCGCATCCGTTTGCTCCGATAATACCGATTCGTTCTCCGCCGCGCACCAGGAAATCAACATTGGAAAACAACACAGTCCCGCTGAACACCTTTTTTAAGCCTTCTGCCCTGGCGATTTCTGCACTGAGATGACTGATACTTTTGAAATAGATCCGCGGTGCCGCCTTGCCATGAAGATGCTGCTGTGTTTTAAACTCCGTGTTATTCTGATCCAGCTTTTCTTTAAGTCTGGACACCATCCTTTCGCGGCTTTTCCATGCGCTGATGTTTCGTGTTCTGTGTTTGGATTGTCCTTTAAGAGAGAGCGCCTTTTTCTCTTCTATTTGAATACTCAGCTCAAGCCGTCTTTGCTCTCTGGCAGCAAATTCAGCCATTTTATCTTTTTGTTCCATAAACACGGAATAACTCCCGCTTCTTTCGATGATCGTTCCATTCTCAAGCTCTGCTACTCTGGTTGCTACCTGATCTAAAAAATACCTGTCATGAGAAACGAATAATACACCTCCGTCAAACCTTTTCAAAAAACTCTCCAGCCACTCAGCCCCACGAATGTCCAAATGATTTGTAGGCTCATCCAGAATAAGCAGATCCGGCTCTTCCAACAACAGCCTGGCAATAGCCACTCTCATTCTCTCCCCGCCGCTCAGGCTGCTGACCGGTATGGAAAGCGCTTCCTGCTTCAATCCCAAACCATGCAGTGTTGCTTTGATCCTAGCCTCCACAGAATATCCGTCCATTGCTTCATATCGTTCCATCAATCTGGAATATTCCATTAACAGCCCTTCATATTCGGATTCACCCTTACTTCCGGCAACCATTTCAAGCTGTATCTCCAAATCTCTCAATTTTCTTTCCAGTCTTGCCACTTTTTCGTAGTGTACTGCCGTTTCATCCGGAGCCGTTATATAATCATCCATTTCTGAAAGGTTTTGCGATAAATATCCTATCTTAACACCTTTACCTATTACAACATTTCCGCTATCACAGGTCTCAGTCCCCATTGCGATCCTTATAAGGGTTGTCTTACCCGAACCGTTGGAACCTGTCAGTGCCAGCCGCTCTTTTCTTTCCACTCGCAGACTTGCACCATTTAGCACGATTTTGCTCCTATATTCCTTTACTATTTGATCTAAAAATATAAGACTCATTTTTTCTTCCTCCTTTTGCATTACATTGTTGTGTATCCTTCTTGTCCTACGGATGCTGATAAATCCAGGCAAATAAAAATGACCTGAAGCAAAAGTATTCACACAGCCGTTTTTTAGGAAACAATCATGCGGGGAGGCCTAAAAAAAGCTGTGGATCGGCAAATACCGTCCACAGCCTGTGTTGCGTTTCAAAACACCCATGAACCCCCTATGTATACATAAGGTAGGGTAATAAAATGAAAATACAACGCTTAATAACTGTTTATTAAGGAATGCGCCAGTTGAGATGCGGATCGATTAAACAACTAAAATCAAACATAAATATCATAAATAAGGTAATCGCATATCAAATACCAAATTCATGCTTTTGCAGAAATCAAGTTTGTGCTTGTGTTTAATTTTCCGGCAACGGCTACTTCTGGCGTTTAGGCTCCGGACAAAGCATCACCGAGATTTTTTATGCTTTAAGGTCATTGTACGGAGCTGATTCCAAGCATCCTTGCCGGTACAATCTTCAGTCTTCCCATTGTGGAAATACCCTCCTGTACTGGCGTTGTTTGTTATATGCTATTATATTACATCTGACATAAAATTGCAACTGTTCCAAACTGAATGATGCCAACAATGAATCAGTTGAATTACAACCTTTTCACATATTCGGCTATTGCTTTACCTGCTAATGCACCCTGTCCGACTGCGACAGATATCTGCTTGAAGCTGCTTGTACAGTCACCCGCAGCAAAAACTCCACTAAGATTTGTCATCTGCTTTGCATCTGTCACAACCGTATTACCGTCGACCATAATTCCCAGCTTTCGGGCAAAATCCACACTGGATGCGCTTTCGTAAGCCACAAATAAGCCCTCCAGTTCTTCACTGGTACCATCGGCAAAATATATTTTCTCAAGAAATTCTGATCCGTCCAGCTTTGATATCTGCCTCGTATCAACTTTAAATTGTTCTTCTTGCTCATCATACTTGCTGCTGATCTCCAACGGCTTTCCATTGGTAAAAATCGTAATATCTTTGGTATAGGTCATCAGTTCAAGGGCTTCATGAACTGCGTAATCCTTATTTCCCAGGACTCCAACCTTCCTGCCGTTATAAAAAAAGCCGTCACAAGTAGAGCAGTAGCTAACTCCCATGCCCTCAAATTTCACCAGATTCTCAATCCTTATGACCTTCTGCGGCTGACCTGTTGCTAACAATAAGGCTTTGCATGAGAACTTGGTTTTTGATGTTGTAACATTGAAAAACTCCTCTTTTTCAATCGATATCACTTCATCTTCAATCACTTCTGCGCCAAGCCTCTTCACCTGAAGCTCCCCTTCATCCAGAAGCCGATCTCCGCTGATTGTATCTGCGAAGCCAAAATAATTATCAACCTTATCCGCCTTCCTCAGCTTACTGTCATTTCGTCCTATTATCAACGTCTTCAAGTTTGATCTTACAGTGTACAAAGCTGCCGACATACCCGCCGGCCCTCTGCCAATGATAATCACATCAACCATATCGGAGATCCTTTCATTTTTGCTCTATTTATAGTATACACTTTTATCGTACTTTCAACAAAATGTTTTCATCATAAAATTTAATTATAAATACCAACGAAACATAGAGAAAAAACAATACTTTGTGTGAGTATCCGATTTTTTATGACATGGTAACAATATATCTCTTCCTTGCATATTATGTCAATGTAGAGCTATACAAGTTGCAAGGAGGGATAACAATATGTCAAACCATGAGCATGTCGGTAAAACAAATGACTGCACACTTCTTTTCTTTATATTGGTCTTTCTGCTGTTGTTTTACGATAATAGTGCACTAGGCATCCTCTCACGAGGCAAAAGAGGTTTAAATACCTGCAGTCATGACGATACTCTACTGTTCTTTATACTTGTGTTCCTGAAGCTGTTTTATTAAATGGGGGATTTACGGTACACAAGATTAAATGTACATGGAATGAACCGGCAAACAGGAGTTGGTAGAAATTTTATAAAACCAGTAACATAGGCTCGATATTCTTCATAGAATATATCGTTATCATATTGCCGGAGGCAGCCTATGGCATTTTTCAAAAATATTCCCGAGACATTAAGAGGCATATTTGATGATGGACTTGATGAAGTCCTGATTTTTGCCGTTGTTTTTATCTTTATTCTTTTTTCCGGACGTGAAACGGACAATTCCAGCGAATACGGAGACACAGGCGGCATTTTGCCCATTCTCATCATCGCTGTATTTCTCTTGCTTTTTGCAGGTTTCGGCAGAAGGGGAGAGAATGCGGCGTAAATAGCAAACAAAAACAGAGTGCGTGGCGTATCTGCCAATGGATCCTGACAAATATTTTATGGAGGTATGAAAAGTATGTCGAACGGAATAAACAAAAAGCTGGCTGACTTGATAGGAAAAATGGATGAAAAAGTACTTCAGGCAAAAATCAACGCTGCACTTGAAATGCTGAAAGAAGGAGACAAAGAGGAACTGGCTAAAAAGCTGAATAAAGTAGATAAAGCTGAGATCCTTGAAAAATTGAACGAGCTGGATGACAGCAAGTTGAGTGAAATGAACCTGAATAAAGCGGAAATGAAGCAGAAGTTAAACAGTATTGATGTTGATGCAGTTCAAAAGATGCTTGGTGAGCATGGACCTGAGATCATAAGTAAAATTAAAGACATTATTAAATAATATATGAATATATTTATTAGTGTTAGGGTTCGGAGGAATGAGCCATGAGTGATGATCTTACTAACAAAGTCCAACAAATTGCACAGATGCTGGGGCAGGAGAATATGCCGGACAACTTGAAGGAGATTGTTGCTTTACTTGCATCATCCTTAGGAAATAAAGAAACTCATGATAGTAATTCTGCTGCTTCCGAGTCTGAACCTGCCGAAAGGCCTGCAGTTCCAGAACCGGCTGTCAGCAAGGAATTGATAGGCGCTGCCAGAAAAGCCGCTGAAACACTGAATACAAACAATGACCCACGCATCAATCTGCTGCATGCCATAAAACCGTTTATGAACAGCCGGCGACAGAAGAAAATTGGCACTTGTATTCAACTGCTTCAGGTAGCAAGCTTATCCAGGCTGTTAGAGGATCATGAAAAGTAGGTGAGGTGACCTGGATGCCTTATAAAAGGCCAATACATAATACAAAAAAATATATATCTCCTTTCTACAGCCCAAACCCGTCCTATTCCATGAATGTCTCTGAATCCTTGCCACAGGCGGATTTTATCGGCATACCGCTTCCAAATGAGCAGGAAGCTTATCCTGGATATCATGATGAAAAAAGGATATTCCCTGCTCTTGGCGGGGTTGTTGACTACATTCGAAAGCACGTGAAGATCGAGGAAATTATTCTGATCGGATTGATTATTCTGTTGCTTGACGAGTCCATCGAGGATCAATTACTTCTGATTATTTTGATATACATATTACTATTCTGAATAAATTCTCATCTACTACAAAAAATAAACAGTGAATAACCATTACCAAAGAAAAGAGGAACCTCAATGCGCAAAAAAACTGTATCCGTTATTTTGATAACCGTTGTACTCGTTATTGCCCTATTATACAATACACAACTCTCCGACCTATTTGGCTATAGTGTCGCCACACTTTCAAAATACGGTTCCAGCGGAGAAGAAGTCCGGAATATACAAACAAGGCTTTCCAACTGGGGGTATTATACAGGTGATATTGACGGTATGTATGGCTATTTGACGTACAGTGCAGTCAAATATTTTCAGTCGAAAAACGGATTATATTCAGATGGTATTGCCGGCCCTGAAACACTTGCCGCCCTCGGTCTTCCAACAGGAGAACAGGCAAACTCCGGCGGCCAGGGTGCAGGCAGCCAGGACACGGGAGATGTTCAGCTGTTAGCCAGACTGATCCATGGCGAGGCACGAGGTGAGCCTTATGAAGGTAAAGTAGCAGTAGGAGCCGTTGTTCTGAACAGAACCAGAGACTCTAGATTCCCTAAAACCATAGCAGGAGTGATCTATCAGCCCGGTGCCTTCGATGCTGTATATGACGGACAAATCAACCTGGCGCCTGACGCAAGCTCGCTGAATGCTGCCAGAGATGCCATGAATGGCTGGGATCCCTCCTATGGCTGCGTCTATTATTACAACCCAAGTACGGCAACCAGTTCTTGGATTTGGACAAGGCAGATTGTCGTGGTGATCGGAAAGCATAACTTTGCAAAATAGGTTGGAGTCATTCTTCTTGTAACTCGCTATCGTATGGGCCGCTGTAGATATGTAGAAGGTATACGGCCAATGTGGTGAAAAAAGCAGTTGTAAACACCCATCCTGAAACATATCTGAATACTTGATTATCATTCAAATAGATAAAATAGAGCACCAAAACAAAAATGATATCAAACAACAGCAGCGTAAAGGCCAGACCCCAAAACTGCCGGTCAGCGACAGCCTTACCTTTGGCAAATGGTTTCTCTTCACCTTTTGAAGCAGCTATGAACCACATATAAATATAGGACTTAAAAAACGACAGGCACATGAAGAATACGCCGGTTGTAATAATATCAATAAATATCGCAACGAGCATTAAATCAGGTTTTGAAGTAAGTGCTGCCCTTGTAACAATAATAGCCGGAACAGCGGCAACTAATAAAAATACGATCAGAAAAGCTGTGAAGACGACCGTTTTAACGAGCATTAAAAAGAATCGGAAGAAGGAGGTCTTCATCCCTTCCGCAAATAATCCGTTTTTCTTTTTGCCATCAGCGATTCCATCATCAACCACACGAAGATAGCCTGGTAATAATAAAGCACCAACCACCGCAACAAGCACTGTCAAAACAGCCAGCGTAATCAGTAATGTTGGCAGGATGCCGGGGTCAATCATCATTTGCATCACGGACAGCATACTTTCAAAAATATTTCCGCCTGAAATCTGAATAATTCCGACAATCATTGCCATTACAGGGATAAATGCATTGATAACAGCCGCGGCCATCATCAAGACACCTATTAATATCAGGATAAACGGCTGCTTTCTGACAGCTTTTATTGTTAAATGAATGATACCCATATCAAATCCTCTTTCAGTTAAGACTAAACACTTTTCACTTTATACACCCTTCATACTGAGACTGATTCTCTTTCTTACAGGATCCACCGCCAACACCCTGACTTTTACAATATCCCCCACAGACACAACCTCCATGGGGTTTTTAACAAACCGATCCGCCAGCTCAGAAATATGAACAAGTCCATCCTGATGAACACCTATATCCACAAAAGCTCCAAAGTCTGCAACGTTCCTGACGGTCCCCGTCAGAACCATTTCAGGCTTCAGGTCGGCTATATCCAGCACATCGGTCAGCAAAACAGGCTTAGGCAGCTCATCTCTTGGGTCACGGCCCGGCTTGAGCAATTCATTAATAATATCTCTCAGTGTTGGTATACCAACACCGATTTTTTCAGCTATATTTCCGATACCCCTCTTCTCCACTTCCTTGGATAAATCGCCCAGCCGCTGGTTTTTTACATCCTCCAGCTGATAGCCCAACAGCTCCAACATCTTTTCCGCTGCCGGATAAGCTTCAGGATGAACCGAAGTGTTATCCAGTATGCTTTTCCCACCCGGAATTCTCAAAAAGCCGGCGCATTGTTCAAACGCTTTATCTCCAAGCTTTTTGACCTTTTTTAGCTCATTCCTGCTCGTAAAACGTCCATTGGCTTCTCGATATTCAACAATGTTCTTTGCAACGGTAGAATTGATTCCGGATACAAAAGACAGCAAAGATGGTGATGCCGTATTTAGGTCAACACCTACACTGTTCACGCAATCCTCCACCACTCCGCCCAGTGCGGCTCCAAGCTTCTTCTGGTTCATATCATGCTGATACTGTCCCACCCCAATAGCCTTCGGATCAATCTTGACCAGTTCGGCAAGAGGGTCCTGGAGTCTGCGGGCAATTGACACCGCACTTCTGAGGGAGACATCGAACTCCGGAAATTCTTCCGCCGCCAGCTTTGAGGCTGAATATACCGAAGCCCCAGCTTCGCTGACCACCATGTAATAAACTTTTCTTGACGCTTTCTTCAGTACATTAGCGATAAAAATCTCCGATTCTTTTGAAGCTGTACCATTTCCTATTGAAATAAGGTCAACCTTATATCGGTCAATTAACTGAAGTATGACCTTCTCTGCTTCTTCTACTTTGTTCTGGGGAGGAGTCGGATAAATAACCGTGGTGGCCAGCACCCTTCCGGTATCATCCACAACAGCAATTTTGCATCCCGTGCGATATGCAGGGTCCAGTCCCAGTACAACTCTTCCCTTTACCGGTGGCTGCAGCAGAAGATTTCTCAGATTCTCTGCAAAAACCTTCATGGCCTGCTCCCCGGCCAGTTCCGTCAGCTCGTTTCTGACCTCATTTTCTATGGAGGGTTCAATCAGACGTTTGTAGGAATCCTCAACAGCCCTTTCAACATACTCAGAAGTTATAGAACGGTTTCTTTTCACATTCTTTGAGATCAGCCAGGACACTACAAGCTCCTCCGGCACATCAATCGAAGCCTGAAGAAATTCCTCCTTTTCTCCCCTGTTGACAGCCAGTATTCTGTGCTTTGCGATCCTTGAGACAGGCTCCCGGAAGTCGTAGTACATCCTGTAAACAGAGTCCTCTTCCTTTATTGCCTTTGATACCAGCATGCCATGTCTGAAAAACATTTCTCTGACAGCTTTTCTGATCTCGGCATTATCGGACACTTCCTCGGCGATAATATCCATGGCACCGGCAAGGGCATCCTCCACATTGTTTACACCCTTTTCTTCATCAACAAAGGGAGCGGCTATATCGTCTATATCGCCCTTGAGAATTTCCTGATCAAAGAGTATTCTTGCCAGAGGCTCCAGCCCCTTTTCTCTTGCAATAGATGCTCTGGTTCTCCTCTTAGGCTTAAATGGCCTGTAAATATCTTCGATCTCCTGAAGGTTTTTACATGCATCCAGCGCAGCTGAAATCTCCGGTGTCAGCTTGCCTTGCTCGTCGATCAGCCTTCTGACATCCTCTCTTCTCTCTTCCAGACTTCGCAGGTAAAGCAGCCTTTCGTGCAGCTCTCTCAGGACCTGATCATCCAGTTCTCCGGTTAGTTCCTTTCTGTACCTTGCGATGAAGGGAATGGTGCTGCCCTCATCAACAAGCTTAATGGTATTTTGCACCTGGAAGGGTTTCAGGTTGAATTCCTTTATCAATTGAGCCGTTATGTCCGCCATGTTTTTCTCTCCTTTATTCCTTCGGGTTCATTACTCCCCGTCCTTGCTTTCAGTTCTTTACTTCCGGTCCATTTTCCCCGGTCTATTGCTAATGACCTGTTTTTCAGACCCCATCGTTTATCAGTATCTTCAGAAGACGCTGAACTCTACAGGTCGGCGATGAATGTCTCCACTTGACCCCCTGCGCGAAGCGAATTGACTCAAAGAGCTTCACCAAGAGCTGCAAGTGAATCAAAAACATAGTCCGGTTTGACATCCGATTTTTCAATGTCCTTGAGTGACGTTTCCCCTGTCAGCACCAGTATCCCCGTGATCCCGTTGTTCACACCTGCAGCGATATCCGTATACAGCCTGTCACCGACAAAAGCCAGCTCTTTGTCTTTCTTTCCTGTAATCAGCTTGATCATATCCGCGGTCTCTCTGAAAGGTTTCCCAAGATATTTCGGTTTAACACCGGTAGAAGCCTCCACCATGGCACACATGGCACCGCAGTCCGGTATAAAGCCATCCTCGGTAGGACAGTTCAGATCCAGGTGGGTTGCCAGAAACCGTGCACCATTTCGAATAAAGGTGCATGCTTTCGATATTTTTTCATACGTCAATGTTGTATCAAATCCCAGCACTACAATGTCGGGGTTATCTTCGGTCAGCCGGATACCTGCATTTCTGAAGCTCTCTACCAGCAGTTCCGTACCTACTGTATAAACGCCCGCATCGGGGTGATTTTCTCTGAGATACTTCACGGTAACATCGCCGGAGGTAACAATGGCACTTTCATCAACATTACACCCCATACCCGCCAGTTTTTTCTGATAAAATCCACTTGTCCTTGAAGAGTTGTTGGTGAAAAACAGAAACTCCCTGCCTGTAGCTTTTAACTTTTCCAGGAATTCCAGCGACCCGTTGATCAGTCTTTCCCCAAGGTAAAATGTACCATCCATATCCAATACAAAAAGCTTTTTTGCCTTCAGTAGCCCGGTATCTTTAGTCGTCTCAGTCATAGAACCTCCTGGTCAATATGTCCGCAAACTCCTGTAGCCTACCCTTATCATCCAGCAAATTCAATATTGTGTATTTGCTTCTGAGTCTCTTCGCACGCAAAACACTATTCCTGAAAAGCTCCCGGTCAATTCCGAGATCTTTGGGATTGGTGCATCCGCCAACCTTGTTAAGCAGGCTGATAATATATACCGACGAAGGGTATTTCAATCCCTCCGGAAGCACTCCGGGAAGCTGTTCTGCCGTCATTTCGTACAGCATTGCAGAAATAACCGTTCCTGTCCCTACGGCATTTCCGTGCAGCTGGTGCTCACGCCCTGCAGCAACCGCATCCATTTCCCAATGATGGGACATCAGATGCTCCGCACCTGAGGCCGGACGAGAAAATTTTACGAGTCCCATCGATACACCTGTAAGAATTAATGCCTCAACCAGCATTTTAATCGCCGCTTCATCCCTTTTCTCAAGGCCTTCCGCGCTTTCAATACACTTGGCAACACCGTTTTGAACCAGTCGGGATGTCGCATCGCAATAATATTCGTCATCAAAAACTGTTGCCAGATCCCAATCCGCTTTTGCCGCTAATTTTCCGATAATATCTCCATAGCCCGCCCTGATCATATCCATCGGAGCATCTTTCATGATAGAGGTATCCGCAAAAATGAACGTGGGATATACACCCTGACAGGTCTGCTTAATTCCGTTAATAATGAGCGACGAGGACGCAGATGCGAATCCGTCCATTGACGGAGCCGTGCCAATGATGGCGAATGGGAGCTTCACCTTGCTGCTGACGATTCTGGCCAGATCATTTAAGGTTCCTGAGCCAACCGCCAGAACGAATGTGGTATCCTCCTCCAGCTCCATTAGCAATCTTCCGATAGAACGTTCATCCGGTACCAGGGTATGGCTTCCTTCAAAAACAAACTCCTTCAGATTGAATCCATCCTGTTCGAGCTGCTCCACAACAGCTTTTCCTAAAACTTTGTGGGTATTTTCATCTGCTACCACAAGAAGCTTGCCCTTACGATAGGATTCCAATTCACCTGCCAGCACCGGCAGAATATTGCTCCTGATAACTATTTTCTTTATATCAACCGAATGGTTTCTCCCGCAATCACAGTCATACGATAATCCTGGCATTTCCTCAATACTTTTGCTTAATATATCAATCATTGTCTCTCCCTCTTCGCCTCGTTATATGTTTATCTGAGTCTTCATTCATTGCTGACCTCTACAGGTTCCACAGTTCTCTGCGCCCTGTGGATGCGCCTACCGCTCCTGCTTTCAATATATCAATAATATCTTCCTTGCCTTCAATCAGACCACCGGCAATAACGGGAATATCCAGAAGACCGCATATTTTCTCAATAATCTTTGGCATAACGGCCGGCATCACTTCCAGCATGTCCGGCATAGATACCTTCGCCGTTCGGATCGTTTGCTCAAAAGACTGGCTGTCCAGCAGGAAAAACCTTTGTATCGTAAACAATCCGGCTTCTTTGGCATGCTTGATATGAGGTGTCTTGGTACTAATCACTCCATCAGGCCTGACTACCCGGGCTATGTATTCCACCGCCCTCTGATCCTTCCCCAGTCCCTCCAGAAGATCCAAATGAATAAATACGGATTTGCCGCTTTGTTTTACTTCCTCTACACGCTCTTTTATATTAAAAATGTCGCAATGCAGCAGGAATACCGCAGAAACCCGAGAACCTAATGCGGCGGTAATATCCTCTTCATCTCGTACAGCAGCAATCACCGGATTTTGTTCAATGGATTCCAGCAGCTTGTTCATAAATCAACCCTGTCCATAATAGGCGCCCTTCCCATGCTTTCTTAAAAAATGTTTGTCCAGAAGCGTCCTCGGAACAGGCTCAATACTGCTATTTAATGTGCAGGTTGCATAAGCCATCATCGAAAGCTGTTCCAGAACGACACTATTATGTACGGCATCGTGGGCATCCTTCCCCCATGTAAACGGCCCGTGACTTGACACAAGTACCCCGGGTACATGTACCGGATCTTTTCCTTTGAAAGCTTCTATAATCACATTCCCAGTTTCCAGCTCATACTCACCTTTTATTTCCTTTGCTGTCATTGGACGTGTACAGGGTATTTCATCATAGAAATAGTCTGCATGCGTCGTGCCGTAACAGGGTATTCCCATGCGAGCCTGAGCCCAGACAGTAGCCCAGGTGGAATGGGTATGTACAATACCTCCGATACCTGAAAAAGCTTTATACAGGGCCAGATGGGTGGGGGTATCTGATGAAGGTTTAAATTTCCCTTCAATGATATTTCCGTCAAGATCCAGAACAACCATATGCTCCGTTGTCATATCTTCATATTTCACTCCACTGGCCTTTATAACGACAAGACCTTTTTCTCTATCGATTCCGCTTGCATTCCCCCACGTATAAACGACAAGCCCACGCTCCGGCAACTCCAGATTTGCTTCCAGAACACTTTGCTTTAAACTCTCCAGCATTTGATCCTCTCCCTCATATTCACATACATAAACTTTACCACACCTGATTATCACAGTCCATACCATCATCCAAACAAAACATAGGGGGAAATGCGGATCCAGTAATTATAGAACAGGGGGTAGCTCCCGGTTCTCGGAAACTGCCCCCTTACTTTCATATATCCATAATTGGCTTTTTTAGCGGCATTTGTTGTCTTTGCAATTTATCTTTTCGAAACGTCCTTCTCCTGCATTCTCTCCCAATTGATCGTTCGAAATAGAAGGTTTCCCCTTCTTATCCACGTTACAAGCTTTATTCTTCTTGTCAGCCATCCATAACCCTCCTTTCGGCCCAGCATATAATTATTACAGCTTTTATTATTTACATTTTAAAGGAAATTATGTCTGAGTATTCGTTTTATCTGTTAATTGGATCGCTGGTAAGCCTAGAAATAATTTGTTTTTGTGCAGAAATATAAAGATTATTCCATAAAAAATTCACCCTTGCTAAGCTGCCGGACGCACTGGCTTGCGGCCAGTTCATCGGAGAGCTTGAGCAGCGCGATATCCTTGCTCTTTGCCTCCAGCATCACATCAAAATCTCTATTTACCTTTGCCGCGATTTTCAAAAAGCTTATGAACTTGTCATAATCGATCATATCTGCATGACTTCTGAAATCCCTGCTGCTTCTTGGACTTGAAAAATGGATTTTCGGCGGAAAGTATTCCTGATTCCAGGTATTGAATATTGCAGGCAGAAGTTCTTCAAGACCGGCTTCACCGCACAGGCAGTTGTGGTGGTGTACATCCAGCACCATGGGCACACCAAGCTTGCTACAAAGCTCAAGCACCTCATAGGTATTGTAGGAGCGGTCATCATTTTCGATGATTAACCTGCTGCGGATTCTATCAGGCAATTTTTTATACTGATCGCAGAACCTTTGCATGGAATCCGCTTTATTCCCATACACGCCGCCAATATGGAGTACAAGCTTGTATCTGCTATCAAGTCCCATTGCTTCAAACAGCTTGACATGATAGTCGAGATCCCGGAGGGAGTCCTCCGTTACTTTTGGCAAAGGTGAATTGATCAACGTAAAATGGTCCGGATGAGCACTAATTCGGAAATCATTTTGTTTTACAAATTCTCCGATTTCACTCAGTTTGTCAGAAAAATCCTGTGTATAGTCCCAAAACTGCAAATTTGGATGTGTAGCCAGAGGTATCAGCTTTGAGGTCAGTCTGTAAACCGATATATCCATTGCCTTATTATATCTGAGAATTCTCAGTGTATTCAGAAGGTTTTTATCTGCCACCTTCCGAAGTCTGAACAGTTTGCTCTCTTCACTTGACAGCTTCTCATAGGCAGTATAAGTAAGCATTCCTGAAGGAGAACAGTCTTCAAGGTTCAGCGTCATAGCCACATAACCAAGTCGGAATTTCATATTCATTCACCCCGGAATAATTTTCTAACCAAAGCATGAAATTTCCAAAGGAAATTTTGTGCTATAGCTGCGTTTCTATGAGGCTGGTCGCAAGCTTCGTTTGCTGCTCGCCCATGCATCCGGGCTGGTCGCAATACTAGTGCCTCATTATTTTACCACAAAAAAAAGGAACCTATCCGGTTCCTGTAATATCTGTTGTTTCGAAGCAGCCTGTTACTTGTAATTTTCTTCAGCCCATTTAGCCGCTTCTTTTATTTTTGCCTGGTGCTTGGGATCCACCTTGTTGTTATAATGGTTCTTGCTGCCCAGGAAGTGAATGTCAAAGACCCCGTTCATATCGTTTTTCTTAACAGCGTCCAGATTTGTTCCCCGGCCATATCCGCCGCTTCTGGAAGCCACTGTTTTATTGGCTGCATATTTATCCGTACCCGCGTGGGGCAGACCTGTCATACAGGCTGCAATTTTTAAATCATCCACCATAACGATGATCGCTCTTCTCTCCCAGCTCCAGGTGCCATTATAAATTTTCTTCATAATAGCTGTGTCTTTAGCAGTAAGCGTTTCACAGTCGGCATGATTTGTACCGTAGGTCCTTTTAATTTTAAAACTCAGACCGGTCTCAATATCATATACCGTAGCGGTATCGCCTCTTGCAAAAGTCTTCTCCACATCCCCATACCATTTAGGCATAAAGTCTGTTTGTGTAGTCTTTGCAGCAGTCTCCGCAGCCGGTGCTGCGGCATCCGTATTTGCTGCCGACACTGCAGCCGGTGTAGTAGTATCTGTATTTGCCGCAGTCACTGCAGCAGGTGTTGAAATATCCGTATTTGCAGCAGCCGTAGCAGTCGTTTCAGTTGCAGCCGGAGTTGCTGTCTTGGCCTCGGTACTGGCCGCTTTGGAAGCTGTTGCTTTTGACGCCGTACTTTCTGTCTTCCCGCTGGCAAGCTTACTAAGCAGTGTCAGTGTTCCACTTCCGGTAATACCATCTGCTTTATAACCATATTTCTTTTGCAGCTTTTTCACTGCACTTACAGTCGCCGGGCCATAAAACCCGGTAGCTTTTGTATCAAGATACCCCAATTTGATAAGCTGCTGCTGCAAAGCTTTTACAGAACTGTTTTCGTCGCCTTCTTTCAACAGCTTCGCAGTAATAGCGTTTGAAGTATTTGCGGTTTTTGAAGTGTTTGAAACGGTTGCCGCTGTCGTCTTTGATGCTGTCGTCTTTGATGCTGTCGGCTTTGCTGCTGTTGAACTGCTCCTGCCTCTAAGCCTGTCCACCAGAGAAAGGGTAACTTGTCCTGCTATTCCATCCGCTTCATACCCGTACTCCTGTTGAACCTTTCTGACTGCTGCTTCAGTAGCATTTCCGAAATATCCTGTTGCTTCTTCCGATAAGTACCCCAGCCGTTTCAAATCATTTTGCAGTGCTGTGACTTCACTTCCCCGCGACTCCTTCTTCAACACGGCTGATGATGCTGAAGCAAAAGTCGAGCCGAATACCATAACAACAGATGTGGCAATTGCCATGGCAAGGGCTGTTTTCTTTCGGTACATATAGTTCTCCTCTCCATCTCACTTACGAGGTTAGCTGACGGGTTAGGCAGAAGAGACTTCCCTTTATGCTGCATGAAAGCTGATACCTGCATGGAAGCCGATATCCGCTTGTACTCCAGGCATACACAAATTCACCCCAATAATAATCCCCCGCTCCTCTATATAGGAAATTTATAGAGGACTCAGTGTATAGCATACAGCCGGTTCCATGGTAATTGTCGGCCGGTCCGCATGCTTATATCCATTGTACCAAATTATTCTTTATTAGGGAACATAAAATATTTGGTTTGGAAAAGAAACTTATGTATAATATATAGGAAATGCCCGACACTACTTTATAGGAGAAGTTATGCAGACAATTATTGTCGACGAAAAGAAATCAAATATAAAAATAGAGAAATATCTACAGGAAATATACCCTGATCTATCCTTTGGCAACCTTCAGAAAGCTTTTCGGAAGAAAGACATAAAAGTTAATGGAATCAGAGTTGGCAGAGATTATTTAATTAAGCGCGGCGACAAGCTGGAAATCTATATTGCAGATGAATTCCTCCACGCCACGGGAATCCCAGGAGACACCCGCATGGATTCAAATAAAGCTTTCCATGTGGTATATGAGGATGACAACATCCTTCTGGTTAACAAGGAGCAGGGTATCCCGGTTCACCCGGACCGCGGACAGTCGAAAAACACATTGATTGATCTGGTAAGAGAATATGTCAGAGGGAAAAATGAATCTATGGCAGGCGGCTCATATTTTCAGCCGGCACTTTGCCACAGATTGGACCGCAATACCGGCGGACTTGTGATCATCGCAAAAAATCAAGCAAGTCTTGATATTATGCTGGATAAGCTGGAAAGCAGAGAAGTTATCAAATATTATCAATGCCTGGTAAAAGGAAAAATGGAAAAACCGGAGGCCGTTCTCAAAGCTTATCTTTGGAAAGATGCCTCCAAGAGCCGTGTCTTTGTAAGTAATCAAAAAACAATAGGTTCTCTTGAAATCATCACCGGGTATAAGGTAATAAAGTATAATCCCGAAATGGACATCAGCCTGCTTGAGGTTGAGCTTGTAACAGGGCGCACTCATCAGATCAGGGCACATCTGGCTTTCATCGGCCATCCTGTGATAGGCGACGGCAAATACGGCACCAATGCCATAAACCGTTTCTTTGGGTTAAAGCAGCAGGCATTATGGGCCTGCAAGCTCCGTTTCAGGTTCTCCGGACAGAACACGTTACTGAGTTATTTAAACGGCCGAGAGTTTAACGTAGATGCGGGCTTTGATATCGGGCAATTCGCACCGCAGCGAAACAAACATGAATAGCACAGACAAAGTAAAAGCGGCTGTTACTTTCGTGAGAAAGTCCTACAGCCGCTTATTGCTTTTAGCTACAAACGAAGGGAAACAAATTTTGGGGCCGAGCCTTATCTTCCTATAAACTGCTGCACCAGAATTTTACCGTAGGTGCTGCTGTTTTCGATACCAATACCGGTAACCTTAAAACCTGAATTAAGTATGTTATTTTTATGGCTTTCCGAAGCCATCCATGCTTTGAACGCACCTTCAACGGTCTTGTTTCCGGCAATGTTTTCGCCTGCAGACTTGAAACTATTGTCAAACTGTCTCATCATATCAAAGGGTGAACCATACGTGGGGGATTGATGTGAAAAATAATTATTGTCAATCATGTCTTTTGCCTTTGTTCTTGCCACCTTCATCAGGCTTTCATCTATGGAAAGCTCTTCAAGGCCTTCTGCAGAACGCGCTTTGTTTACCAGTTCAAGAAGCTTCTGCTCATCCTGAGTAAGCTCGGTATTGATTGCAGCCGGGGTCGAACCCTTTGTCGGAGCAGCTTTGTCCTTTGACTTATCATCCGGCTTTTTACTGACAGTCACAGAAGTATCTTCGGACTTGGATGCAGCTGCTGCATTTGCTCCGTCTCCAAATTCGATGTACCTGCCGTCTACAGCGCCGACAATTCCATTGGCAGCATTGTATATGGCATACCAGTCACCCAGCTTACCGATAACCGTCACAGTTTGCCCTTTTTCAAGCTTATAAATGG
>JAEZLF010000213.1 GCA_023435925.1 Bacillota bacterium | reverse complement strand
ACCATGTATTGAAATGGAATTGGGAGGTATGCTCTTGACTTCTGATAATAATACGCAAAAAAATTGCGGCTTCTGCGGTGAAAGTATCCCGCTGCGTGCCGGGCGTTGCCCGTACTGCGGCAGTATTCTGGAAGTGACTGTTGACAGTAGTTATCACATCAATCACATAGATCCACAGGAGAACTCCGCAGTACCCCAAAATGCTGCAACACCTGAGAAACCGGATATAACCGGGAATCCAGACATAATGCAGAACCCGGTCATGACCGGGAACCCGGACGAACCAGAAAGACCTTTAATGACAGATCATATTGCAAAACCAATGAATCCCGGTACACAAAATGGGCCGGGGGTTGCTGAGAACACTGACACAGGAGCCAGACCTTATAATAATTACAGGTCTATTCCGGAAAGAAAACCTGAAAACAATGGCAAATATCCGTTAAGTAATGGAATGAAGGTGTTCCTTACCGTTATATGCACCATCATACCCGGTCTTGGACAGCTTGTAGGAATCATCGCTGCAATTGTCTTTATGAATTCGGATGACGACAGTGACAGAAAGTCCTTTGGCGTTTCATTGCTGGTTGCATCGCTAGTCATGTTTGTGTTCGCATGTATCGGATGCTTCATATTGGTGATTGCCATTTCGTCGAGCAGCCAAATGCTTTACTAAAGCATGATGAACATCATGGAAGAGCTTTTCAATCTGACAGGCTCTCTGATTTGTCATCAGCTCCCTGCCAGAACTCTATATGCCGGAAATATGCTATTACCGGTGTGCGCGAGGGATATGGGGATATATACCGGGATCTTTACAGGTGCTTTGTTTTTGTTGCTATTCAGAAGACTAAATACCCAAAAGCCACCCGGTATAACGGTGACGGTTTTGATGTGTGTACTTATGCTTCCGATGATTCTGGATGGGTTGTTATCATATACGGGAGTTATTGAGACAAACAACACAACAAGGCTGTTTACCGGTGTGTTTTTCGGATTGCCCATACCTTTTTTCCTTGTACCGGCGGCACATTTTAAAATCCATGGTACAAACGAACGAAGGGTGCTGAAGAACTCTGCCGAGCTCTTTTTGGTATATACTGCAGCGGTAGGTATTTGCTTGCTCTTATGGTATGGACTTTTACCTTATGTGATTACGGGACTGATCTTTGTATCCGGTTTTTTGTTTTTGCTATCCAGACTTACTTATACGATATTTGTGCGGCAGGGACGCTTTGGACAAAAAGTGTTGTATACAGCAACCTGTTGTACCACGCTGAGTATACTGATCCTGTTATTTCTGATATCGACATATATATTGCAGCCATTGAAAATAATGCTGCTGGGAGGTTAAGGCAGCAGGCTACCGATTGAGGATGCGTTAACTTGATTTGAAACCTTTTGGCCATAAGGGATGGAGTGATACGTGATGGAAACAAAAGCAGAAATACGCAAAAGAATATTGGAGAGGCGCAGCAGCCTTACGGCAGAGGAAACAGAAGAGAAGAGCAAGAGGATATTTTCGCAGTTATGTGCATTAAGATCGTATAAAGATGCAAAAATGATACTTGTATATATGGACTATAAAAACGAAGTTAGGACAGAGGCATTTATAAAAAATTGTATTACGGAAGGTAGAAGGATTGCGCTCCCTAAGGTTGAGGTTTATGGGAGCAGGATGCTTTCTCTCTATGAAATAAACAGTCTGGAGAGAGATATTATTACAGGGTACAAAGGGATACCCGAACCGAACAGTGAGACCTTGCGCAAAATCGAACCGACAGAAATTGATTTGCTTGTCATTCCGGGCGTTGCATTTGATCCTGAACGGAACAGGTTGGGTTATGGAGCAGGATATTATGACAGACTGCTTCCAGGAACCAGGTTTGGCAGTATAAAAGTCGGTGTGGCATACAGCCTGCAGATTGTTGACAAAATACCAGCCGGATTGTATGATATCCCAATGGATCTGGTCATTACAGAAGACCGGATCCTATAAACTGGGCAAAAATGCGTTGGATACTAGATTGTCTATCGTGGTAAAATGGTTGCATGAAAGGATGACATGATGAATAAAAAGCTGACCTTAACCGGTGCAAATGTGTTTTTCTTTATTTTCACGATCGTATTTATCGTATATCAATTAGTACTGTCTCTTTTCATGGGGGAAAAAGTCAATGATCACATGTATGCCATAGTCTTGATCAATGAATTTGTTATGATTCTTGGCCCTGTACTGATATACTGTTTTGTAAAAAAGATTAATATAAGAGAAACCTTCCGGTTCAAAAACCCCGGTATCCTCCCAATGTTATTAATTGCTGCGATATCGGTTCCAGCCTATTTTACGGCTGCTATGCTGAATAATGTACTGGTTTATTTTCTGCAGTTTATCGGGAAGATACCGGCGACTCCTTTCCCGATACCGCAAAATTTGCCTGAATTGGCGGTCGGTATTCTTGTCATTGGTGCAGCGCCGGGTATTTGTGAAGAAATCATGCACAGAGGTTTACTGCTCAGGGCATATGAAAAACGCGGCACATATAAAGCAGTCTTCATCGTATCGGTTTATTTTGGTATTTTTCACTTTGATATCACCAATTTCTTTGGCCCAGTATTTCTCGGACTCATTATCGGATACTATGTAGTAAGGACGGATTCGATATTTGCAGGCATCTTTGCACATTTCCTCAATAACACGATTGCCGAGGTACTGCAGTATATATGGAGAGATCAGCCCTATTCCGAATACATTACCCTTACATGGAGCGATCTGAAAGAGATATTGCTCCTGGGATCCGTGTGTTTGATTATTACAGTGTTTCTCATCATGCTGTTTAAGAAAGTCACTGAAGGCAGGGCAGTAATTGTGCCACCCATTGCAAATGTTGGGCGGGACGTCAGAGCAATATTATCACATTGGCCAATTATATTGGTGCTGGTGATTTATGTTCTGATGCTGCTGCTTTATATTCTGACCATTGTCTTACTGAAGGCCATGGGATAATCATTGAACAACGTCACAATCCCCCTCTGAGGTGAAGGGATACACCTCTACAAGTAGCAGGGCTCTTGGGATGAGGAATGTCCCTTTTTGAACAGGTGGGGGTAACCGATTGAAAAAGCTGTCAGTGGCGGGTTACAATCCCCCACTCAGGATGCATGGGCGAGCAGCAGGCTTTGCCTGCGACCAGCCGACGTTGTTCAAACGCCACGTTCAAGCGTGGCGCACGAAGTGTAGCGAAGGGCGAATTCATTTTGCCCGCAGCGAGGGGGTATGGGGGCTTGCCCCCATTGGAAATGAAAAATAGAGGTTGGCTTCATTACTAAAGTCGTTGCAGAGGGTATATAATACTATATAACCCTTTTGCGAGGTGAGCCCTCTTGGACTTCAACATCGATTTCAATCTTGTTCGCACACAGAAACT
>JAEZLF010000058.1 GCA_023435925.1 Bacillota bacterium | reverse complement strand
TCCCTTTTTAAACCAATTCCCGGCTCTGTTTGTATTTCATCTGATCCGGCAGCATATTCAGCAGTTACACCATTACTGGTCATCTCCCCTGTATCTGCACGGTCATCCCTTTTTCTAACTTTTTTCGTTTTCCCTGTTCTTTCTCCGGCTGCAACATTTTCTGCTTCGTATGCAGCTTTATCTTTTTTCAACGCTTCTGCAGCTTCAGATGTTTCCGAGGCTCTTGCCGTATCTGATGCTTTTGCTGCATTTAGCAATTCTGTCAAATCCGTTGTCTTTGCCACTCCAGTCAGTCTTGCCCCTTGTGCTGCTTGTGCTGCTTGTACTGCTTCTACCGTGCTAACCCCTTGTGCTGCTTCTACCGGTCTTACTGCTTGTACAGCTTGTGCTCCCGGCACCACTTGTGTCGCTTGTGCTGCTTGTACTGCTTCTATCGTTCTAACCCCTTGTGTTGCTTCTACCGGTCTTACTGCTTGTACCGCTTGTGCTCCCGACACCACTTGTGTCACTTGTGCTGCTTCTGTCGCCAGCTTTTCCGCAAGCCGCCTTCCTTCAGCAATTCCAGCTTCTGCTCTTTCTGATACTTGGGCTTTTAAACTGCTATCTTTCCCCATCAGCCTACTGTCGGCTTCTCTTTCCGCCAACAGGCTCACAGGTGCGGCAGCTCTGTTAATCAGCTTTATTGCAGATGCTCTGACATCTTTAGAACCAACGCTGATATGAAGCAGCAGATTCATATTATAATTAATCATCTCTACTGCAGAGCTTCTGTCTTTTCCATCTGGCTCGCCTGCCGGAGTCAGCTGCAGGAACGCAAGAAAAACACGGCCTGCATCATTGTCCTGTGTAAAAACATGAGCGGACAGTATCCTGCTGCAAAAGCCCTGATCAATGATTCCTATAGAGTTGTTATTTTTGCGTCTGTTAAAAACCAATGCCACTCGCATCACCACTTGCAAGATCTATCAGGTTTCCCACAATGCCAACCGGTATCTGCTTGATTCCTGTATGCGCCACTTCAAAGGTTTCAATCAACACCTTACTTTCGGAGGCATTCAGATCGGATACCTTCCATTTTAAAACAATACCGCTGGTAAAGATGAACGCATTCACCGGCATTCCCTTGGCATTATTGACCAATATGGTACCGGGAAGCAGCAGATTCGTACCAACAGAAAAGGCAGAAACCATAGAAAGAATATTACCCTGACAAACCCCACGCTCAAAAACCAGTTTTTGTATGGATGAAGAAGGCTTACGCAAAATATGGACATGGTCATTGACCCCGCCCTCTTTTAGTGCTTCTACCTCAACCTCGGTGGAAATGTTTTTAATGTTGGAAAAACTCATCTTCAGCGGCCCCAGCAAAACGAAAAACCGATTGCTGCTGATTGGCCGAGCAGCATCGCTACCTGCCATAAAAAACCTCCAAGTCATCCATGCTATGAACGTTATATCACACTGTTAAAATCCGTCAAATATATTTTTAGGGGCATGATTCAACTGGCTGTTGATTGATGATATCTCACCGCACCAGTTTCTCCTGTCCCGATGGGTAAGATTCATTACCTCGCCGAAGCCCCAATGAAAATAGTAGGCAATAAAGGCCATTTCCTTGTATAACTGTTCCTCAGGATAAACCTTTATGCCCTTTACGTAAAATTTATTTCTGTATCAAACCCATGACCGCATTTGGGACACGATACCCTCATTACGGGTGCTTCCACCTGGTTGATTCGCTGGTACATATCCTGCAGAAAGGCCAGATCAGCGGTGAACATTTTTTCAATTACCTTTGTGTCAATAGCCCTCAAATCGCCCAGCTTTGTTATGACCCTGGCTAAAAGAATAATGGTGAGATAGCCTGGATTTTGCTGCACTCTCGGATCCTTCATGGGCAGAATCTCATCTGCTGCTGTTGCCAGCCGCATGATTCCGCTCCTATGGAGGGTTCCGGTATCATCCACATAGCCTCTCGGAAGCTCAAACGTGTATTCTGTTTCAAAAGTCATATTTCATCCCCTCTGAACTCATCAAAATCATCGTGTTTATACAGCTATCCAGCCCTGCAACCTGTCAGTGCAAAACTGGATAGCTGTAAACAATTTATTATGCTGTACGTGTCATACCTTCGTGAGCCAGTTCAAGACTTTCAAGCGCAATTTCCGATGCACTTGCATTAAAGTCAGGAGCTGTGTACTTGGTTGGCCATGCGTTAAGCAACTGCCAGGATGCTTTGGAATCCCCTGCATCATCAAGTACGGTAATGGTAACGGTCTTTCTTTCAATGGTTCCCTCTGAAATTCCCTTGATCCAATCATACAGACTGAGAGAATCAGTAACTCCCCATTTCATAGTTACATTTCCATACTTGGTCAATCCGGGAAGCTTTACAGGAGATGTTACAGGCGAATCGCCCTCTCTGTACTCAATGATATCCACGTTTGCGTCAAAACCGCTAACTTCTGAAAAACCAGCCTGGTCAATCCCGTCGATTTCCAGGCGGAATCTGTACTTTTTATACGGATACGGCATACAATCATCCTCCTAATCGAATCATTTCATTTGACATTCCGTGCTGCGAAGTGACAGCTTTTACACTATCCCTCCGACTGATTGACCTTCTGAGTTATCCTGAAGATGATAAATTCAGCAGGTTTGACCGGAGCAACACCTATTACGCAAATCAGTCTTCCATTGTCGATATCATCCTGAGACATGGTAGTCCTGCCGATATCTACAAAGAATGCTTCTTCCGCAGTACCGCCTGTTAAAGCTCCGCTTCTCCAGAGATTTGTCAGGAATACATCAATGGAACGCTTTACTCTTGTCCAAAGCAAATCATCATTGGGTTCAAAGACTGCCCAGTTGGTGTTGGCTTTGATAGACTCTTCAATGAATATGAAAAGTCTCCTGACGTTAATATATTTCCAGTTGGTAGCTGATGAACAAGTCCTGGCGCCCCATACCCTTATCCCCTGACCCGGGAATACCCTGATCAGATTCACGCCCTGAGGGTTCAATATGTCCTGCTCGCCCTTATTATACAGGCAATCCAGTCCGGTGCAGCCGCGAACCACTTCATTGGCCGGCGCCTTCTGAACACCTCTGGTAATGTCTGTTCTGGCATAGATGCCCGCTACGGAAGCAGCCGGTGGTATAAACGTGCTCTTTTTATCCAGAGGATCGAACACTTCAAGCCACGGATGGTACATAGCCGCATAGTTGCTGTCGATAATGAACCGGTGATTGGCCACATCATCCACCTTGATCTTGTCCCTTGGAATATCAAGTACTGCAAACCTGCTTCCAAGATTCTCACAATGTGCTACTAATGTAAGCTGTACGTTGGGATCCGTAATACCGGGAACAGCCATGATGCTTACCTGGCTGTTTTCCAGGAAGGCCTGTATGCCGCTTCGGTTGCCGGGGCCATTGTCTGAGCCGATATATACGGAAGCATCTACTGCACTGATATCACCGTTGGCTCCACCTGAAAGAGCTACGACGAAAGGTCCGGAAAGAGTAGCGCCGTTTGTGATCTGGCTGATTGGAGTCTTTATTCCGTCTGCCTTGTCCTGTACATGGGATATGGAAATCAATTCTGATTTAGCCGTTCTCTTTTCAACATAGTTGGGAGCCTTTTCGTTAAAGGACAGATTCTCATATGTCTCAATAATTTCATCAAAGGTGACGATCAGACTGAATTCACAGGTGTAGATGGTTTTGGTCGGAAGTAACTTCTGGTCAATCACTTCGATGTCAAACTCCTCCTCGAATTGGAGGAAATTGTCCTGTACCTTTTTGATCTTGTTGAGCACTGTGTCTTTCCCGTCTGTGAATTCTACGACATCGCCTTCGTTGAATCCAACAGTACTCTTAACAATATACCTCTTGCCTGTTAGTTCATCTTCTCTGATGTCAAGAATCTGAGTCTTTGCTTTTGAGGAATCACAAATCTCAATTTTAATCTTGTTGCCCCAAACACCAGGATTTTTCGCCTTTATGCTCAGGCAATTGGTGGGTTTCCCGCTTTCATCAAGATTGCTGGCGCATTTTGCATCGCTGGGCGCAACTCTCATGATAAAGCACCTTGCTCCTCCATTAATGAAGAAGTGCTCAACGCTAATCGGGAGGTATGAATAATCCTTGTATTCAGCTTTTGACAGATAACCGCCAAATTTTCTCTTGAAATCAGCAAAACTGGTTACCAGTTCAGGAACGCCCTTTACTGCTCCTCGTTCGGTCATTCCGACAAAACCTGCAGTACTGGTGCTGACACCCTCTATTGGTCTTCCGCCTTGCTCGAACTCTTCAACATATACTCCCGGTGACAAGTATTCAGCCATATTCGCCCGGTTACAAGCCATATTATTGATTTGCTTGAAACCAGATGCCCCCTTTCTATTCTTTTTCTCAATTATATAAGTAAGAGGGCAAAGCTGATATCATTTCATGACAAAATGTACTAAATTTCTGACGAATTACTACTTAAGCCAGATAAGAAGATTACATTTAAGGTATGACCTTTTTGTAGTAATCCGTTTCAAGAATTTTCGTTGAGTATGTAAATTTATCGGCTACGATTCTGTTAATTGTCTTTACATACTCCTTATCTTCCGTTGTTCCATCATAGAAGGTAACTTTGTTGGCCGCAGAATTATAAGATGCCCGGTCGGTAATCCAGCTTCGGTTTGAGAATATCACCAATGTGGGTGCATCTGAAAGAATATCGCTTCCCATCAGCAGTCGTGAATCATATTCCAGACCAAAGAGGTTTGACAGCGTCGGTATAATATCCAGGCTGGCACAGGGCTTGTCAACAATAATCGGCTCCATCCCCTTTTTCCACAGAATAAAGGTGCTTTTATATAGCTCAAAATTTTTCTCGACCTCATGACCGGCAAGCTCATCAATGTTTTCTTTCGGCAGTCCATAGGGATAGTGATCCGCACTGAGAGCAATGACAGTATTTTCGGCGACTCCCGCCGCCTCCAGTTTTTCAACCAGAGATGCCAAAGCAAACTCCAGCTCGAGGTTGCAGGCAATATATGCTTTGGAAGTATCCGAATAAGGGAGATCTTCCACATATTCCTTATTCTTACGTGCCATCTGATTTCCACCGAAGCTATAGTTCATATGGCCGCTGACTGTCATATAATAGGCATGGAACGGTTGCTGCCCGATATATTCCCCTGCTGTGACATCGATCATCTCCAGATCTGACTCCGGCCATGTTTTTTTAACATTCAGACCGTTGCCGACCCCTTTATAGTCATACCCCAGGTTGGGATGGGAAATGTTACGCTTATAATAGGTATACGTGTGATTATGGTAAGCCTTTGTGATATACCCAAGCTTTTTGAATTGGTTGCCCATTGCAAAGGGCATGTAGTTTTTGCCGGAATAAGCCATACTCCAGACGCCACTCTTGGGTATCAGGCCGGTACAGGCGACATACTCCCCGTCTGAGGTACTGACCCACCATACCGGATTGTAAAAGTTATTGAAAACAAAGCCTTCATTTGCCATCTGGTAAAGCGTCGGGGTTAACTCCGGACTTATGACATAAGGGGAAAACCCTTCCGCTGTCAGCATAATCAGGTTATGATCCTTGAACATCCCCGTATATTGATTGGTAGCTGTCGGTTGCACGGTTGAAAAATACTTGTGCATTGCATAATCATTATCAGCCTCCCCACTGGCAAGCAGTGTCTCAAAATCAATGTCCATCACATTATATGGCTTGATCGGAGCGACAGCGGCTGTTTCTTCATTTGCTTCACCGGTTTCGGGAAGCTCCTCAGCCGGAGATTTATCTTCTGTATCGGGAAGAGCAATACTATCAGGATCATTGGGATTGGGAGCTTCTGTCACAACAGTGCTGCTGCCGGGTACGTTTGCGCTGTCATCATCTTCTCCGTCATAAGCCATATCGATACCATTTCCTTTCATTCTGGTATCGATAAGCCGCCCCAGGTCCAGACGCATGGTTGTCAGAATTCCAAGCTTATTCGCAGAAAGCTCAGGTGATGAGGCCTTGTAATATAACGTATACTGAGATGAAGGACTGTCATCTGTTAAGTTGACGCAGATGATACCCAAAGAATAGCTGGCGATGCAAAAAAGCAGAATAAATAATAATGTCTTTGGCTTTTTGGGGGTAAATGTAAATCTATTTTTCTTAATCAATATCAGGATCAGCGGTACAAACAGCAGGATGACAGCTGGAAAATTCTTTATAATTGCCTCAATAATGATCTCCTGGAACTGCAGCGCATCACCGGCTCCGCCAAGCGAAACCAATGAAAGCGGAGTTTGGAATATACAGGTGTAAATCAGTTGGATGCCATAGCCTATACTCAGGAGAAAGGTTATTAATATTGCGGCAATTCCAAACGTTTTCTCGGGAAGAAGATTGATAAGCAGGTAGATCGCAGTACCGGCTGAAAAGGAAAATATAAAAGGGAACAGATAGTCTAGACTGAGGTTCTTAAAAATCCAGAGACGGTATAGAAGCTCAAAGTATGCAATAAGTGTGATAAAAAAGCATAACAGCCAGTATTCCTTAAAAAATCCATGGAGTGCATCATACGTTTTTGTTGTCTTAAACAAATCCATCCACTTTGTTACTTTGTCCGGTGTATGTACCCGTATTCTGTTAAATATCCTCAACCTGTTTCACTCCACCAATCTTAAAGCATTCAATTCCCAATGGGGGCAAGCCCCCATACCCCCTCGCTCCGGGCAAAATGAATTCGCCCTTCGCTACACTTCGTGCGCCACGCCTAAACGTGGCGTTTGAACAACGTGCATGGGAGCCTGTGACGTTGTTCAATTTTGTATGGTACCTATTGCCAGATACATTTTATCAGCTTTCACAAACCATAGCAATAACAATATAGTAATCGTAAAGTAACACGAACGTAATAATAATGTATACAGCAAATATATGCGATTTTCTTGAAATATTCTTAATAAAGTAATATTATAGTTGTAATGAGCGCTTTTTAGGATTTATTGGCGTCTTTGATTGAATAAACATACTAAAGAAAAACTGAATGGTGAGAAAGATGCAAAGGACTTTGGTCGAAGAATTAAAGCCAGGACACATTATTGCGAAAGATATTCATAATCAAAATGGTGTTATGCTTCTCCCAAAAGGTACTGTATCCAGTAGCAATGTTATTTGGCGACTGGAGAATACAGGTGTCAAGGATGTTTATGTCAATGACAGCGAACACGAAACCGTGGAAGCCATCACAAATTTTCAGAGAGATCTGCTGATCGATGATGTCATTTGTCAAAATACCAAAATTCATGCTCATAAACAAATAAAGAAGACCATGCTTCGATTTAATTCCATGGGAAAGCTTCAAATTGGAAATATCAGTCCCATTGTTGAGGACATCATTGAACAATTGCTAGCCAAACGTGATATAGCTCTTACACTCTCAAGATTAAGATCCATTGATAATTATACATATGAACATTCTCTGAATGTATGCGTTCTTTCCTTAATCCTTGGCATCGATCTGAATGTAGACAGACAGATGTTATGCACTCTCGGAACAGGAGCGATCATGCATGATGTCGGCAAGGTTGTGATATCGGAGGACATACTGAAGAAGCCTACAAAGCTGACAGATGCTGAGTTCGATGAAATTAGGAAACATACGGAGTACGGTTATGAAATTTTACTAGATTCCAACGTATCAGAGGAAGCCGCCGCGATCGCACTCTATCACCATGAAAAATATGATGGTTCAGGCTACAACAAACAACTGGTTGGAGATGAAATACCATTATTTTCTAGAATTGTTGCTGTCGCAGATGTCTACGATGCAATGTCGAATGACCGTATATACAAAAAGAAATTGCCACCTGATCTGGTATACAAAGAAATCACGCGCCTGACTGGGAAACATTTTGATTCCGCCGTTATAGAAAAGTTTTTTCAACACCTTAGTCTCTATCCAATAGGAACCGGTGTTGTGCTCAATACCAACCACAAGGGTGTTGTCATAGAGCAAAACAAATATCTCCCGGAAAGCCCTGTTATACGAGTATTTAAAAAAGAAGCCAGGGATAGGAAAATCGTCAGTGTCGACATTGACCTTTCCCAGACTAAGTACCTGTATATCAAAGAAACGTTTTAGCAGCAGCGGATTGTTAATAATATGAAATCACTTGTAGAAAGCTGGTCTGGTAAGCGTGGAGTTGAAATTTTTACATCAGAGTTCTGAAGAAAGACGAAATTTAATTCTGAACGGGTCGATAACACCAACCATTTTGTTATTGTCAATTCCCGCCCTCATGATGGGTCTTGTTCAATCTGCCATCCCGGTTGTTGATGGGCTCTTTATCAATAATTTTGCCGGAACGGAATCAGCGAGTGCAATTACCTACTCGGGACCGATTATCAATATGATGGCAGCCCTCGCACAAGGTCTCAGCGTGGCGGCAATGGCCATTATAGGCCAGGCTAACGGCAGGGGTGAATTTGATGAGGCCAGGAAGGTATCCACACAGATTTTCATTTTTTCATTTTTGCTCGGGTTTGTCATTGCTCCTGTTTTGGTGGCTGTTTCATTCCCTGTTTCAAAAAATGTCAACGAGGCGATATCACACGATGTGTTTGTATATCTGGCACTGAACTCTCTGGTTTTGCCCTTCTCCTTTCTGGAATCCATTTATAACGCCATAAAAAACGCAAGCGGCAAGCCGGAATCTGCATTTATCCGAATGTCGCTGATGCTTCTGATGAAGGTCGTATTTAACGCAATGTTTATCGCTATATTCCGTTGGGGCGTAGTAGGCTCGGTTATGGCAACGTTACTGGCTAATTTGCTGATTAGTATATGGATGTTTTATGAGCTATTTTTCAAAAAAACCACAGAAAGGCTGCAGCTGCAGGGCTTTAAATTTGATATTGCAATTATAAAAGACCTGTTCCGGATCGGGATTCCCTCTGCTTTATCAACACTAATACTGAATTTCGGATTCTTTCTGATCAACAGTGAGATAGAAAAATACGGGCCCATCGTGATGAATGGGCAGGGTATTGCGGGCAATATCACCTCGGTATGCTTTATTGTACCCTCTTCCTTCAGTTCCTCCGTCACTACAATGGTAAGTATGAATGTTGGTGCGGGACAAGGCAAAAAAGCTCGTGCTTCTTGTATTACAGGCTGCATTATCAGCGCTGTCACAGCTGCCGTCCTGATTGCCATCGTCGTGCCGCTGTCATCTTCACTGACAGTACTCTTCACGCGCAATACACAGGTACTTGAGGTAGCGAATAATGCACTTCACATCTATACTTATTCTGTCATCGGTTTTGGTGTCGGTATGGTTCAACAGGGTGCGTTCATCGGCCTTGGCCGCACTAGAGTCACGCTGTTTGCCAGCGTGCTGAGAATATGGCTGCTGCGCTACCTCTTTATTTTGGCAACAGAAGGTTTTCTCGGCTTCTATTCGGTTTTCTGGGGAAACCTCTTCTCTAATTATGTGGCGGCTATTATAACAACGATTCTCATTGCCCGGACTAAATGGGTTTCCGTACTGCCGCACCGGGACGCTGAGACCGCAGCCTGATTTAATGGTGTGCCAGCCTGATTTAACTGTGTTCTTGTTTTATTATTTGACATCTAATATAATAAATATAGGAATTACCATCTTATTTTAACAGGTGGTATCGCTATGCCTATAATAAATCAAGCTCTTGGGAGGAATTACTGTGAAAATATATGATATATCAATGCCTGTTCATCAGAATATGCCCGTCTACAACAACAGGATGGAAAAAAGACCTGAAATCACTGTAACCCATGAATACAATTCCGGTTATGTCTATGAATCCATGATAAAGATCGGTATGCACTCCGGTACCCACATCGATGCGCCTCTTCATATGATCAAAGGAGGCTCAACGATAGACAAGCTGGATATTACGAAGCTGGTAACGGATTGCTGCGTTTATGATTTCACAGATGTTCATGACAGAATTACTTCGGAAGACCTGAAAAGAAAGAAAATACAGTCCGGCTCATTTATATTATTAAAAACACGCAATTCTTTTTTCGATGGCTTTGATCCGGAATTTGTATTTGTGGATGAATCAGGGGCCGAATATTTGCATGAACTCAAAATTAAAGGGGTAGGAATTGATTCCCTTGGGATTGAACGATCCCAGCCGGGACATGCGACCCATACTATTTTATTAGGCAACGGAATCATTATCCTGGAAGGACTAATGCTTGCAGATATCGATGAAGGCAGCTACCAAATGATTGCTCTTCCACTGAAGATCATCGGTACGGAGGCTGCGCCTGCAAGAGTGATTTTGATTGACTCATAACCAGAAATAAATATTACAATTCTATTACACATAAAAAATACCCTAAAAATGTCCTCCTGAGGAAACGAATGAATATTACATAAAAATACCGAAGGAGGATTTTGTTATGAAAAAAAACCTGAAAGGACTTATATCACTATTTATTAGTATCATGCTGATATTTTCTTTTGCGGTTCCGTCTTTTGCTGCAAAGAACAATAGTAAAAATAATAAGGGAAGCATCATCAGCACGATTGCTAAAAGCTTCAAGGATGTTAAGCAAGGGCACTGGGCATATGACTACATCATGTGGATGTATGAAAACAACATTATTGATGGTGTAGGCAATGATTCATTTAACCCAAACGGGACAGTAACAAGAGCGCAATTTGCAAAAATGATGGTCAATACTCTTGATCTGAAGCTATATTCCCCAGATACGCCGACTTTTGCAGATGTTACAAAAAAGGCCTGGGAATATCAGTTCGTCGAATCATCAAAGAATTATCTTACCTACTATAAAACTACATCCGGCAACTATTTCAGACCATCGGAGAATGCTGTCAGAGAAGATATGGCCGTAGCGCTCGTTAAGGCATTAGGTTATCAAAATGAAGCAGCAGACGAGAGTATACTCAGCCAGTTTGCAGATGCAAACCAGATTACACCAAGCCTTAAGAAATATGTAGCACTTTCTGTAAAATACGGTCTCATGACAGGTGATACAAAAGACGGAAAACTGGTCTTCGACTCTCAGGGCAACTTGACCAGGGCACAGGCTGCCACACTTCTTTACAGAGCCTTCAAGATCAATGATGAAAAGGTGCCCTATGAAGAAGATAAGGTTCCCTATGAAGATAACAACGGTGATTATGTTAAGCCCCTTGTATCAGTAACGACCTCAGACAACAAGCTGGTTGTCAATTGGAATAAAATCAGCTCATCCAAATTAGCCGGATATGCCGTTGTCGTATCCAAAAACGACTCTACCCCCGCCTATCCCGATAATGGCTACTTATATTATATTACGGACAAAAATCAGACCTCCGCTGTTATCGATAATAGTACCGCATATAGTGGTACCAGTGATTTCGGAAGCTACCTCACAAAGGGTCAGAAATATTATATTAGTGTAACTGCTATTTATACAGATAAATTAATAGCCGGTAATACGGTTCACAAAACATACCCGGGAAATGCTTCACCAGATCCGTATATAGCGCCGGTTGTTTACACCACAGTTGAAAACGGTATTCTGGTTCTCAGGTGGAGCAAGATTGAATCCGACAAGCTAACAGGATACAAAGTCGTCGTATCCAAAAATGACTCAACCCCGGTTTATCCGGACAATGGTTACCTCTATAATATAACAGACAAAAATAAAACCTACGCTATCATTGACAACAGCACCGCATATAACGGCACAAGTGATTTCGGAAGCTATCTTACAAAGGGTGAAAAGTACTATATCAGTGTAACCGCTGTCTACACAGACAAAAATGTTGCTGGAAATGTAGTCCAGGTACAGTATAACGGTGTCGAAAACCCGGAATTATATGTCATGCCGGTAGTCAAAGCAGACGTAGAAAACGGGAAGCTCATTCTCAGATGGAATCAGATCAATTCAGCTAATTTCGTCGGCTACCGAGTGGTTGCCTCAAAGAATGATTCTTCACCAAGCTACCCTGAAAACGGTTATTTGTATACAATCACAGACAGGGCAAAGAACTACGCTATCATCGATAACTCAACGGCATATACAGATGGTGATTTTGGAGGATATTTCATCAAAGGCGATTCTTACTACTTCACTGTAACTGCTGTCTATACAGACAGATCTATCGTCGGAAATACCATTCAGCGCCAGTACACCGGTGATGATAACCCGGCACTATTCCCGGCACCTGTTGTATCCGCAGATTACGAAAATAACACGCTGGTAGTAAAATGGAACAAAATCGAATCACCCCAATTGGTTGAGTACCGGGTAGTCATATCTCAAAACAATGCAAATCCTGCATATCCTGCCAATGGCTTTTACAATACAGCCCTTGATAAGAATACAACATCCGTTGCAATCGATGTAACAAAGCCATATACAAGCGGAGATTTCACGACTTTGACTTACGACAATAAGTATTACTTCAGTGTAACCGCAGTATATAGCAATAATAAATATGTTGCAGGAAATGCAGTTGAAAAGGTATACTTAATCAAACCAAATCCATAACTCGTACCCCTATAAAGTAAACACACCCAAAACAGAAAAAAGCCTTCTCAAGGCTTTTTTCTGTTTTGGCAAATGTGTCCCGGCAATTTTTGTGTATTGTGCCTCATGTCTGATCTTCGTCAGAAGGAAACTACAGCATGATCTCAAGCCGAATAAGCCTTCCAATCACCTTTATATCCTTCCTGGATACGGTTTTAGTGGACAGGCTTCCGCTATTCCCGACTAAAAGCAGCTTGTCCTGATCCAGTTTCTTTATCTGCCTTAATAATCTTTTCCCGTCCTGCTCAATAAAATAGAATCCTTCCTTCTCAATCTCCTGAATACTGCACACCAGGACCAGGTCGCCTTTGGCCAGTCTGAAGCCCGACATGTCGTGATCTTCGACTACCAGATAAAATACCTTATCCTTTGGAAAGCCCTCTACCTTATTTGCAATAATCGGCAGCTTCTTTGAATCAATCTCCGCCGCCATCGAGTAGTCATATACCGGAACAGACATAATCACCCCTGCTAATGCATCTGTCCATATAGCCTGCACCGGTTTTTCAATCACCTTTTTTATGCTCCGGTCAGGCTCCGGCCTCCTGCTGACCTCCTCCTCATCATACAGATCAAGCTTCCCTGCTTCCTGGCGCAAAGCCTTGGATACCCGTACGATAAGATCACTGTTCAGTACCTTTTTACCATTCTCAACCTCATCTATAAAACGTTCCGTAACACCGATCAGTTTTGCAAGCTGCTTTTGCGTCATTCCCGCTTCTTTTCTAAGCCTGCATATTTCAGAACCCATCCTGCTCATCATTCACCTCTGTAATTAAAGTTTCCCCGCTGCAGTCAGCATACGCAACAGAACAGGGAATCAGTCTATATAAAAATGTTACCGTAAGCCTATCCCTAAGTCAATAAGGGGAATTTTATCGGGTTGCACAAAATACAGCTCAACCCAGGAGCATTCTGTCGCTATCGAGGGTTGTACCGCTTTTGCGGCTGAATTGATCTATTAGCCAATCCACTGTGACACCTTCCCGCTCACTGCCTTGAATATCCATCATGATCCTTCCATCATGCATCATGATAGTGCGGGTCCCATGTTCGAGCGCGGCTTTCATGTTGTGGGTGATCATCAGGGTACAGAGGTTGTTCTCCTTCACAACTTCGTCAGTCATCTTCAGGACCTTTGCTGCGATGGAGGGGTCCAGTGCAGCGGTGTGCTCATCCAGCAGCAGCAGCTTCGGCTTGACAATGGTTGCCATCAGTAGGGTCAGTGCCTGACGCTGGCCGCCTGAAAGTCTGCCGACTTTCTCTTTAATCCTGTTTTCCAGGCCCAGGTTCAGCAAGGCCAGCCGTTCTCTGAATAAAGCGGCTTCAACCTTCGTGATGCCCAGTGTCAATCCTCTGGCTTTACCTCTGGAATAGGCGATTGCCAGATTTTCTTCTATCGTCATGTCAAAGGCAGTTCCCATAAGTGGATCCTGAAATACCCTGCCGATAAAGGCGGAACGTTTATATTCAGGAGTCTTTGATATATTAGACTGATCCAGATAAATTTTTCCTTCATCTATTTGAAAGACACCGGAGATACAGTTGAGCAAGGTGGACTTACCTGCGCCATTTCCGCCGATTACTGTTACAAATTCGCCTTCTCCAACGGTCATGCTGATGTCTCGCAGGGCAACCTTTTCATTTACACTGCCCTTGTTAAAAATCTTCGTCAGGTTTTCAATTTTCAGCACTGTCGTTACCCCCTTTCGCCTTTGCCATGCTGTCCTGCCTGCCGGTCAGGGATACCACCTTATCACGGATGATTCCCATGGATAATGCAACAGCAACAATCACTGCCGAAATCAGCTTCAGGTCAGTGGGCGGCATGCCAAGTCGCAGTGCAATAGCCAGAATGAACCTGTACAGTACTGCACCCAGAATGACGGCGATAAGTCTTCTAAGAAGGGATTTTGTACCGAATATGACTTCCCCGATAATGACAGAAGCCAAGCCGATGACAACCATCCCTATGCCCATACTGATATCGGCAAAGGCTTGATATTGTGCTATAAGAGCGCCTGACAAAGCAACCAGTCCATTGGACAAGGCAAGGCCGACAATGGTAGTAACATCGCTATCCATACCTAAAGCCCGAACCATTTTGTCATTATC
>JAEZLF010000017.1 GCA_023435925.1 Bacillota bacterium | reverse complement strand
TTGGAGTTACACCGGTTGCCCAGACTGTTGCTAAAAAAGCCACCGCCGGAGTTGTGGGAATAACTGTAGAAAGGGTGCGACAGGAAAGGATTTTTGACCAGAATGACGGAACGGAGGTTGGTGTAGGTTCCGGAGTGATCGTCAGTTCGGACGGTTACATACTGACAAACAATCATGTAGCCGGCGGAAAAAGTAAAAGGATAGTAGTTTCCCTTGCGGACGGGAGATATGTTGACGGCGAGGTGGTATGGGCCGACCCGGTGCTGGATCTGGCTGCGGTCAAGGTTCATCTTACAGGACTGACACCGCTGGCTCTGGGAGATGCTTCCAGGCTGGAGGTGGGAGAGCCTGCAATTGCCATCGGGAACCCTCTGGGACTTGAATTTCAAAGGACCGTTACCTCCGGGATTATCAGTGCGCTTAACAGAACCATTCGGATTGATACAGAATCAGGTCCGAATTATATGGAGGATTTGATACAGACAGATGCCAGCATTAATCCGGGAAATAGCGGCGGACCTTTGCTAAACTCAAACGGAGAGGTTATCGGAATCAATACAGTAAAGGTTTCCAGCGCTGAAGCGATGGGCTTTGCAATACCCATCAACATCACAAAGCCAATTATCGATAAGCTCGTTCATACAGGTTCGTTTACAGAACCTTACCTTGGCATTTTTGCATATGATAAAAATGTAATTCCTTATATAGACGGTGAAGCCAATGTCCAAAACGGAGTTTACGTTGCATATGTAGATACCAACGGCCCGGCATACAGTGCCGGTATCCGTGAGGGCTGCATCATCAGGCAGGTCGACGGTACCGACATCAATACCATGCTTCAGCTAAGGACGTATATTTACTCAAAATCACCCGGCGACACTGTTGCTTTAACTCACCTTATGCATGGAACCGATGAATGGGTAACATCCCAGGTAATTCTTGTTCCAAAGAGCAAGGATGGCCTTATTACAAGGTAAGCCGGCGATCTGCTCTGTATGAAACGGAGTAATACCGGAAATGTGGATTTTACTGATGTAACATGTATATTTTACTGCATATATTGGAAAAACTTGATGTGAACTATCAACTTCAATGAAGTGGTGCAGATGATTGACATGGTTTCAATATGCAGGGAGGTGCTCATAATGATAAATGGCAGCAGAAATAGCATGGATTTTGAAAGAACGATTAAAAGATATTTAAAACAGGCCAGGGATAAGCTCAACGGGGATCTGGCCGGTACCAGGGAAGCGATCAAGCTTATAGCGGCGGATAAAGCGAGAGATTTTGTTGAAACAATGGATAGAGGTTTGAACAGGGAAGAAAGAGAATTCCTGATGGCAATAATTGTTGCAAGCATGCACCAATCCTTTTGCTACGGTTATGGAATAGGAAAAATTGAAGGGAACACAAAAGATAGGATTATTTTATAACGCCGCTTGGGAAATGAAATTTTCTTACTAAGCGTAATTTGCGGCGTAAATTATCGCCTAAATGAAAAATTTCATTCTGAACCGAGGCGTTATAGCAAAAAAGAATAAAAATTGGCTTCAAATAAAGCAACATTAATGAATAAAACTTCTTGACACTACCTTACCATGCTGGTATGATATTATACAATTAATTTTTAAGGCTAGTGCAATGAAGGAAACAAGACATGTCTGAGTGCTTCAGAGAGCCGGGAAAGGGTGTGAACCGGTGCATAGGATTTGTGGATAACTCATTCCGGAGCTTCATCATTGATATCGTAAGATTTAGGTGATGACGTTGACTACGTTACAGTTAAGTACATTAGTACTTGCCGAGGATAAGCCGGGAGGCTTGTCAAATCAGGGTGGTACCACGTTGGATTATTCCCTTCGTCCCTGCAGTGATGCAGTTGACGAGGGGTTTTTTATTAGTGGCGTTGGCCGAAGAGCTACAGCAAAAAGGCGGGAGGGGTTCGATACCCCCGAGACTTATATTTATTAAGGATAGCAGGAGGGATATTGATGAAAATCACCGGGGCCCAGGCCATATTAAGAGCACTTGAGTTAGAAAAAGTCGATACGATTTTCGGCTATCCCGGTGCTGCAATCTCTCCCTTTTATGATGCATTACTGGATGGAAGTATCCGCCACATACTCACGCGTCATGAGCAAGGCGCCGCACACGCGGCCAATGGATATGCACGGGTGACGGGACGGGTCGGTGTTTGTGTCGCTACCTCAGGACCGGGTGCAACGAATCTCATAACCGGAATTGCCAATGCCTTTATGGATAGCATACCGATTGTAGCCTTTACAGGTCAGGTTGCAAGTGAAATGATTGGAACGGATGCTTTTCAGGAGGCGGATATTACCGGAGCTACGGCACCTTTCTGTAAGCATAATTATCTTGTAAAAAAAGTTGAAGAGCTGCCCAGGATTATCAAGGAAGCATTTCATATTGCGGCTACAGGCCGCCCGGGACCTGTTGTAATTGATGTGCCTGTAGATGTACAGAACAGCACATTAGACTTTATATATCCTGAAAGTATAGATATAAAGGGCTATAAGCCCACATACAGGGGCCATCCGATGCAGATCAAAAAGGCGGCTTCCGCAATTGACAGCGCAAAGGCGCCGGTCATATGTGCCGGCGGAGGTATATTATCCGCAAATGCCTCCGAGGAGTTGACTGAGCTGGCGGAAAAGTGCAGCATACCTGTTACGACAACGTTGATGGGGGTAGGGTCTATCCCTTCCGAACACCCATTACATTTTGGAATGGTAGGCACCCATGGGAGCTACACGGCCAATTATGCACTGCACCACGCAGATGTGGTGATCATTCTGGGAGCCAGAGTCGGGGACAGAGCCATGGGAGCTGCGAGCTCGCTGGAGAAAAAGGCAAAAATCATTCATATTGACATAGACCCTGCAGAAATAGGAAAGAACATTGATGCAACGATTCCTGTAGTGGGTGACGTGAAATTAATTCTCAAGGATTTGCTGGCACTTCTAAAGGAACACGGCAGTACGGAGTGGACAGAGACATTGGTGAAACAGAAGCAGCTGAAAGCAATCCATTATGAGCAGGAAAGCAGAATGGGTTTTGTCAATCCAAAGTATATGCTCTCCAGGATTTCAGAGTTCTTTCCCCCGGAGACCGTTATCGCAACAGAGGTTGGACAAAATCAGATATGGGCCGCTAATCACTGTAAAATACGCAAGCCAAGAACCTTTATTACCTCAGGCGGATTAGGGACGATGGGATACGGACTGCCGTCAGCAGTCGGGGCCAAGGTGGGAAATCCCGGGGCGCCTGTGATTGTAATCAGCGGTGATGGAAGCTTCCAGATGTCTATGCAGGAGCTTGGAACGATGAGGCAATCCGACATTGGCGTTAAAGTCATACTGTTTAACAATTGCCGTCTGGGTATGGTGAGGGAATTGCAGCTGAACAGACATAACGGCCGTTATTCTCAGGTGTGCCTCGACACCAATCCGGATTTTGTGATGCTGGCGGCCGCTTATGGTTTTAGAGGAGAGAAGATCAGTGAAAATTCTCAAATAGGGGCTGCTCTTGAACGCATGGCGGCAGCGGATGGACCTTATTTGCTGGAATGCGCGGTAGACCCCATGGAACCCACACTTTAGCATATTTATATATAGAGGTAAGCCCGGAAGCGGAGTAATCGATCAGAAAGGGAGGAATCATATGGCTAAGCATACACTGTCGGTATTGGTTGAAAACCATGCCGGTGTACTTTCAAGAGTTGCGGGCCTGTTCAGCAGAAGAGGGTTCAATATTGATAGCCTTGCGGTGGGAGTTACTGAGAACCCGGACGTTTCGAGAATGACCATTGTAGTGGACGGAGATGAATACACGGTAGAACAGGTCAGTAAGCAGTTGAACAAGCTTATTGATATTATAAAGCTTAAGAAGCTGGAGAAATCAGAATCGGTGAGCCGTGAGCTGGCTCTGATCAAAGTTGCGGCTACTGCATCAACCCGGTCTGAAATTATTCAGATTGTAGGGATATTCAGAGCAAACATCGTGGATGTGTCCAAATCCACCCTTACGATTGAAATATCCGGTGGTGCGGATAAAGTAGGAGCTCTGGAGGATATGCTCAAGCAGTTCGGAATAAAGGAAATTGTCAGAACCGGCACTATTGCTATCGAAAGAGGCAATCGAATTATAAAAGTAAACAATAATGAAGAGGAGTGAAATAAATGGCAAAGATGTATTATGACAGTGATTGTAACCTGGATCTTCTGAAGGGTAAGACAATAGCGGTTATCGGTTATGGAAGCCAGGGGCATGCCCATGCCCAGAATCTCAGGGACAGTGGTGTGAATGTGGTGGTAGGACTTGCACCGGGATCTCAAAGAAGGAAGCAGGTCGAGGAGGACGGACTGAAGGTGCTTGATACCGCAGAAGCGGCAAAAGCCGGAGATGTCATAATGATACTCACCCCTGACCAGACTCAGGCCGACATGTATTATCAGAGTATTGAACCCTATCTGAAGGATGGAGACGTGCTTGCATTTGCACACGGATTCAATATCCATTTCAATCAGATTAGGCCTCCCAAGAATGTGGATGTTATCATGATTGCTCCAAAAGGCCCCGGTCATACGGTAAGAAGCCAGTATTGCGAAGGCAGAGGCGTTCCGTCGTTGATCGCAATTTATCAGGATGCTTCCGGAAAAGCAAAGGAATACGCACTTGCATATGCTTCCGGGATTGGTGCGGGAAGAGCCGGTATTCTTGAGACAACATTTAGAGAAGAAACGGAAACCGACCTTTTTGGAGAGCAGGCTGTTCTCTGCGGCGGTGTAACGGAGTTGATGAAGGCAGGCTTTGAGACGTTGGTGCAGGCAGGTTATCAGCCTGAGATTGCCTATTTTGAATGCATCCATGAGATGAAGCTTATCGTTGACCTGATCAACCAGGGCGGATATGCCTATATGAGATATTCGGTCAGTGATACGGCAGAATATGGTGATTACATGGTCGGCAAGAGAATCATTACCGATGAAACCAGGAAGGAAATGAAAAAGGTCCTCAGCGAAATACAGAACGGCACCTTTGCATCCAGATGGATCATGGAAAACAAGGCGGGCGGCAGAGCGGAGTTCCTGGCCACCAGGTTGGTTGAATCAGAACATCAGCTGGAGAAGGTTGGTTCAGAGCTGAGAAAGATGATGAGCTGGCTGAAAAAGTAAACGATACACTAAGCAGAAAGCATTTCAACAGGAAGCTTTCAGTAGCTTGTTCAGCCCCTTTCAAACCCCATGTATAGGAAACGGAAAACCAAAATTTCCTATACACTAAAAAAATAGAGAGATAAAAGGCGGGATGGTTAACGCCGGATACTTATGAATATGAAATTGCATTGAAGGAGGTATTTCATATGGCATCGAGAATTAAGATTTTTGATACAACACTCAGAGATGGTGAACAGACCCCTGGGGTCAGTTTGAATATACAGGAAAAGCTTGAAATAGCGCGTCAGTTAGTGCGTCTCGGTGTAGATGTTATTGAAGCGGGCTTTGCCATATCATCGCCCGGGGATTTTCTGGCCGTAAAGACTGTAGCAGAGAATGTAAAGGGTGTCACGATAGCCAGCCTGAGCCGGGCAGTGGAGAAGGATATTGACAGGGCCTGGGAGGCGGTGTGTAATGCGGAGAGTCCCAGAATCCATACGTTTATCGCCACATCGGATATTCATATGAAATACAAGCTTAAAATGACCGAAGAGGAAGTGCTTGAAAGAGCCGTTGCTATGGTGAAATATGCGAAGAAATACTGTTCTGATGTTGAATTTTCAGCGGAGGATGCCAGCAGATCGAGAACAGGCTTTCTCTACAGAATTGTAGAAGAGGTCATTAAAGCGGGAGCTACTGTTGTTAATATCCCGGATACCGTCGGCTATTCTTCTCCGGAGGAATTTGGGCTGCTGATCAAAGGAATTCGGGAGAATGTACCGGGTATTGAAAAGGCGGATATCAGCGTTCATTGTCACAATGACCTGGGGTTGGCGGTTGCGAACTCGCTTGCTGCGATGAAAAATGGAGCGACTCAGCTGGAGTGCACAGTTAACGGCCTTGGTGAGCGTGCCGGCAATGCTTCCATTGAAGAAATGATCATGGGGATTCATACCAGGAGAGATTATTATGGCGATGTAACTCATCGTATTGATACAAAACAGATATACAGAACCAGTAAGCTGGTCAGCAGCCTGAGCGGTATCAATGTACAGCCGAATAAAGCCATCGTCGGAGCGAACGCGTTTGCCCATGAATCGGGTATTCATCAGCATGGTGTTCTGTCTGAGAAGAGTACGTATGAAATCATGACGCCAGAGTCCATCGGTCTTTCACAGAATCGGATGGTACTAGGGAAGCTCTCAGGCAGGCATGCATTTGACGAGCGGCTGAAGGAAATGGGCTATAATCTATCGCCGGATGAGGTATCGAAGGCCTTCGAAAGGTTCAAGATACTGGCGGATAAGAAGAAAACGGTGCTCGACAGGGACATTGAGGCCCTGGTAGAAGAAAAGGTATCGGAGGTAGCTGAAGTATATAAACTGAATAGCTATCAGATCAACAGCGGCAATAAGGTTATTGCAACTGCCACTGTGAGCCTCTCGAAAAACGGCGTACCTGTGATGGAAGCAGCTACAGGGGATGGCCCGATCAATGCGGCTTTCAAGGCTATTGAGAGAACAGTAGGGTTTGAACTGGAACTGCAGGATTATAGCCTCAAAGGCGTCACGGAAGGCGCCGATGCACAGGGAGAAGCTACTGTGAGGGTCATAAAGGACAACCGGATTTTTGTCGGCAGGGGTGTAAGCACTGATATTATAGAAGCAAGCGTGAAAGCGTATATCAATGCAATTAACAGGATTATCGGTGAACAGGGTAAGGATGAATCAATCGGGAAGGAGACTGTATGAAAAAAATCATTGTATTGGATTCCACATTAAGAGATGGAGCACAGGCCCAGGGCATATCCTATACCGTTGAAGACAAACTGAAGATTGTGAAAAAACTTGATTCTCTGGGTGTTGCCTACATTGAAGCGGGGAACCCGGGATCCAATCCAAAGGATCTGGAGTTCTTTGAAAGAGCGGGCCGGATGAAGCTGGATCATGCGAAGATCATTGCTTTTGGCAGCACGAGGAGAGTAGGCGTTGCGGTTGAAGAGGATGCCAATGTCAAATCACTGCTAAAGGCGGGAACAGATGCAGTGGTAATATTCGGGAAGTCCTGGGACTTTCAGGTGACGGACATTTTAAAAACCACTCTGGATGAGAATATCAGAATGATTGTTGATACAGTCCATTATTTTAAGAGCATGGGTAAGGAAGTTGTCTATGATGCCGAGCATTTTTTTGACGGATATGCGGCAAATCCTGATTATGCTATCAGTACATTGAGAGCTGCTGCGGCTGCGGGTGCTGCCAGCCTTTGCCTTTGTGACACAAAGGGAGGCTTTTTGCCGATGGCCATATATAATCTGACACAGGACATTGTCAAGCTGTTTGACATTCCCATAGGGATACATTGCCATAATGATAACGGCATGGCGGTTGCAGGTACTATAATGGCCGTACAGGCAGGTGCCACGCAAGTACAGGGGACCATAAACGGCTTTGGTGAAAGGTGCGGCAATGCCAATCTTTGTACGATCATACCAAATCTGCAGCTTCAGATGGGTTACAGCTGCATACCGGAAGACAGCATGTGTGAAATGACGGCTGTGGCCAGATCCATCAGCGAGATTGCCAATGTGATCCATGATGAACGGGCACCCTATGTGGGAAAAGCCGCTTTTGCCCATAAAGCGGGAATGCATGCGGACGCGGTGGCAAAGAATGCGACTGCCTATGAGATGATTAATCCTGAGGCGGTTGGAAATGAGCGTACCTTCCTCATGTCGGAGGTTGCAGGCAGAAGTGCTGTTCTGGAGCTTGTCAGAAAGGTGGATCCGTCCATCACCAAGGATTCCAATGAAACCCGCAGAATTCTCAAGAAGCTGAAGGAAATGGAATATGAGGGGTATCAATATGAAGGCGCTGAGAGTTCCTTTGAACTGATTATTATGAAGGTGCTGGGAAAATACCACCCTTTCTTCGAGCTCAAGGATTTCAAGGTGATTGTCAATGAACCGGCTGCTGCCAATGAACGCAACTCATCGGCCATGATCAAGGTCAGAGTCGACGATCAGGAGGAAATTACTGCAGCAGAAGGAGATGGCCCGGTCAATGCCCTGGATAATGCAGTCAGAAAAGCATTGGTGAGGTTTTATCCCAGTATTTCGGAAATGAAGCTTACGGACTACAAGGTAAGAGTTCTTGATTCGACCTCTGCAACAGCAGCGAAGGTTAGGGTTTTGATAGAGTCTACGGACGGCGACGAGGTCTGGACCACCATCGGAGTGTCCACCGACATCATTGACGCCAGTTGGAAGGCTTTGGTGGACTCCATTGAATATAAGCTGGGGAAATAGGACAGCCATTGCGGCTTGCGCCGTTACGGCTGCGGGTGCGGTTCCGCCGGCCGAAACGTTGATTGAGCATGACTAAATGGTATGCAATCTTGCTGCAAAGGATGAAAGAAAGGTGAATTCATTTGACACTAACCGGAAAGCTGTATGTACAGACAAAGCAGGTCAAAGAGGCAGTGGCTGCTGATAATGATGAGGAACATGATTTCAGGGAGAAATTGGAGAAGAGCCTTATTGACCTTTGTGCGGAGCTGGAGATTCCTGTCCCCCTTTGGCTGAAGAAGAATACCCGGGAGCTGGCTATATTCAGAAAGACCTTCTTCTCTTCCGAGCAGTTTATCGAAAAGGTATGGTTTGATAAGTTTGAAATTAAGCTTGGGTGAAACATGGGGTGGAACGGCAGAACCGTCCCCTTGTTTCACCCTTGTGCCATCAGCCACCTGATTGCTGTTCGCTTTCGCGAAATTGCTTCGGCGTCATGTGGAATACCTTTTGAAATGATCTGGAAAAATTGGAGTAGTCTCCAAAGCCGCAGGACTGGTAGATATCTGAGATACGGCATCCATCCCGCAACTGGGCCTTGGCGTTTATCAGCCTTTTTTGCAATGCATAGCTGTGAGGGGTGTAACCAGTGTATTTCTTAAATTCTCTCAGCAGATGATATTTGCTGGTATAAAACTTTTTTGATAACACTTCCAGTGAGAGATCCTCACTTAGATTATCATTGATGTAGCGAATCACTTCATTGACCTTTTGATTATATATGATATCATCCTGTACATTTTCCTTATAGGTGTCCAGATAAGCAATATTCAAATAGGTGAGCAATTCCACAAGATAAATGTTTCTCAGAATATCGTTCCCAAAGCTGTCAGAAATGCATACCGTATTTAATCGTGAAATGATATTTCTTATATAATTGAGCATGCTGGTGCTTGGACGAAGTAAATTGTGCTTATTTCTCGAGGTAGAATCAAAACACTTCAAAAGGTTTGTCTCTTCCGTGCTGTGTCTGCTGATAAACTCCGGCTTTACCCATATGACAACTCTCTCGTAGATGCAGCCATGCTCCACTTGTGGCTTATGGAGCTCTTTATCATTGATCAGAAAGATATCGCCCGGTTTTAAGTGGTATGATTTTCCTTCTACAATATAATCGACCTTACCTGAAATAAAGAAGTAAATCTCATAAAAATCGTGATTGTGAGAGCCTATTTCCAGAGTTGGCTCATCTTTATAATGGAAAAATTCAAAATCTGTGCTCTTCATATATTGTCTTGGCGTAAAAGCCTGTTCAAGACTTCTCATATGACCACCTCGAAAAAATTATACAGCAATATTTACACAATATCAAGCAATTATAACAAGGATTGTTGTAATTAATTAAGGTATAATAACAGTATATTGAGTAGAATGTAACAATAGCATGCAAATATGAAAGGAGCAAGACAATGGATCTATTTAGTCTGAAAGGGAAAAATGCGGTTTTACTTGGAGGAGGCGGAGTCCTCGGCGCAACTATGGCAGCAGGTCTTGTTAAAGCAGGCGCAAATCTGGCTGTCTGCGACCTTTTTGAGGAAAAGGCACAAGCAGTTATAAATGATATGGATACAAGCGGTGTCAAGGCAAAGGGTTATAAGCTTAATGCAATGGAGCTTGATGAAATAAAATCCGTATCAGCCGCCATTTTAAATGACTTCGGAAGAGTCGACATACTTGTTAATGCTGTCGGCGGAAACATGAAAGCCGCATCGACCTCGGATGAAACCTCTTTCTTTGATCTGCAGGGCGAATATCTTGAAAAGGTTATCAGTCTGAACCTGATGGGCGGAGCAATACTTCCTGCGCAGGTCTTTGGACGCGAAATGGTTAAGAACCAGGAGGGCGGAGTCATCATCAACATTTCATCCATGAATGCTTTTAGACCTCTGACCCGTATTCCGGGCTATTCGGCAGCAAAGGCAGCTGTCAGCAATTTCACCCAATGGCTCTCGACAGATCTGGCAAAGCAGTATGGCGACAAGATCAGAGTCAATGCCATTGCTCCGGGATTCTTCCTGACTGATCAGAACCGGTTCCTTTTGACTTCACAGGAGACAGGCGAATTTACGCAAAGAGGGAAAACCATAATAGAACATACGCCGATGGGCAGACTGGGTCAGCCTGAGGATCTGGTAGGAACTCTTATTTGGCTTTGCTCCGATGCATCAAAGTTTGTCACAGGTGTTATCATACCGGTTGACGGCGGTTTCTCAGCATTTTCTGGAGTGTAGGGCATTTAGGGAGTTTAGGGAATAGCAGGGTATTTGCAGTTTAAGCCCGAAGAAATCAAATGCAGAGCTAAAAATAATAAATGATTAATGATGCAGGAGGATTGAGGAAATGGGTAAGCAGAATATTGGTGTAATAGGACTTGCGGTTATGGGGAAAAATCTGGCTTTAAATATTGAAAGCAGAGGATTTTCTGTTTCCGTGTTCAACCGCTCAAGAGAAAAGACGGATGAAATGCTGGCTGAGACCACAGGGAAAAATGTCGTTGGCACTTACACGCTGGAGGAATTTGTTAATTCTCTTGAAAAGCCAAGGAAAATGATTATCATGGTAAAGGCCGGTAAGGCAGTGGATGATACGATCGCACA
>JAEZLF010000241.1 GCA_023435925.1 Bacillota bacterium | reverse complement strand
TTCAAGGTCTGAGTTGTTCAATATTTTTTCTGGGACGTAACTTCCTATTCCTAAAATGCCAACGCTTACGCTCTTTTTCCCGTCTATCGCCATCACTTACCTCCATCTTTTCAACGCTGTCCTTTATATGGTCAAATACAGAGCTTTTTGCAAGATTAACAGCTTTCAGAATAACATTTTTAATTGTTTTATCATCTGAATTGCCGTGGCTTTTAATTACAATACCATCAACACCTAAAATCGGTGCTCCACCATCCTCTGAAGGATCCATCATTTTCTTGAACTTCAGCATATCCTTCATTACGAAAAGAACAGAAAGCTTGGAAAAAATCGTACGCTTAAACATATTCTTCATAAATGATCCGAAGAATTTACCGGTTCCTTCGAGAAATTTCAGCATCACATTTCCTACGTAACCATCACAGACAGCAACATCTACATTGCCTAAAGGAATATCCTTACCCTCAATGTTTCCAATAAAATTAATATCTGTTGAGGATAATAATTCATAAGCCTGTTTCAACACTTCCGTACCTTTTTTGGCCTCGGTTCCCATATTCACTAGGCCTACCTTAGGGTTTTCCATATTGAAATGGTATTTCATATATATGGAACCGAAAATACCAAACTGAGCATAATTTATAGGTTTACAACTGGAATTAAGTCCGGCATCAATTAAAAGACATTTCCCGCCTTTCGTTGGTATCATTGCACCCAATGCCGGTCTGTCAACACCCTTAAGTCTTCCAAGAATGAATAGCGCACCTGTCAGTAAAGCACCGGTATTACCGGCAGACAGCAGCACATCCCCTTTTTTCTCTTTCAATAAGTTAAAACCGACAACCATGGATGAATTTTTCTTGCTTCTGATTGCTCGGGTCGGAACATCTTCATTCGTTATAACTTCTTTTGCATGGATAACCTCAAGCCTTGGACTGCAAAATTTGCGCTTTTCAAGTATTTTGTTGATCTGATCACAATCTCCAATCAGAGCAACATCAAAACCTTCCTGGCTCTTGATCGCATCTATACTTCCGTTTACTATAGCGTGAGGTGCATTGTCTCCACCCATGGCATCAATTAATATCTTCAAATCATGTCACTCCCGAATCAATTCTATATTTTATGATGTAATTACTAATATAATTAAAATACTATGTTTGCTGCTATTTTTCAAGGGAAACCAGAATGAATTTCCCACGAAATACTTCAACTTGTTTTTCGTAAATTTTCACCCATACAATATAGTTGCTTCCTCTGACACGTTTCACTTCGGCCTTTGCAATTAACTTACTTCCGGCATATACAGGCGTCTTATATTTAATGTTTGCAACGCCCACTAGCGCGACATCTGCATCAATTACTGCAATGGCCAGAGATTCTGCCAATGAATAAATGAAGTGGCCTCTGATGATCTTTGTCTTTTCAAATGACATGGTCCGGTCTGTTTCAAATATAGACACCCCGCTTTTACCTAAACTGATGTCAATGAGCTCTCCAATGATTTCTTTACTTTGAAGAGATTTAACTTTACTATGATTTTGCTCCGCAACATTCTTAATTCTCTCTCTGAGCTCCGGTATTCCCATTTCAAGTCTGTCCAGACGAATTGTCGGAACACTGACTGCAAATAATTCTGACAACTCTTCATCTGTAAGAAAAGGATTCTGCTTAATCTTATCAGACAGTATCTGCTGCCGCTCTCTCTTTACTAGGGATGACCTGCTCATTCCATTTACACCACCCGCAATCATTTTTTTTATTTCAGCAAATTAATAATTATTACCTGCTACTATGTCCTAATGATAAAAGTATAGTACACTTTTATGAAGTATGCAACTATTTCCGAGAAATTATTAAAAAAAAGTGATTATTCAGATACCGTCAGCACAATTTATACCGGTTGTGTTTCCAGACACCTACTGTAGTACTCCCCTTCAGTAGTCACAAAAAAAAGCCCTGCAGATTACTTTGCAGGGCACAAGATTGATCAGATATCTGAATTAATAACCTTTGCATTCTTTTTGATATAGTCATAAAGGGAGTATATCGTTATGATGACTGCAAGCAGCATGGCATAATCATCGAACTGAAAATCCGAAAACAAGCTGATAGGAAAATTCTTAAGCAATGCGGCAACAATAGCAATATCCTGCATCACCGTTTTCAATTTACCCAGCTTGCTGGCAGATATTACAATCCCTTCACCGGCGGCAACCAATCGTAATCCGGTTACAATAAACTCTCTGGCAATGATAAGCATGGCTGCCCAAGCATTGATATCACCGCTTTGAACAAGTGCCATCAGTGCGGCCGTGACCAGAAGCTTGTCCGCGATAGGGTCAAGGAATTTGCCGAAGTTCGTGACTAATTTGTGCTTTCTGGCGATATATCCATCGACTGCATCCGTGCTGGACGCAATGATAAATATGCCTGCTGCAATATAACCACCATAAGCGGATATAAAATGGTTGACAGCTTCCATCTGTGGTTTGATAAACTGCAAAAACCCGGCATTTATAATTAAATCCGGTATTGGTATGATAAAGACCATCAGTACAGGAATAAAGAAAATTCTCGAAAGTGTAATCTTATTGGGCAGATTCATATATGACCTCTCCTGTTAAATCGTAATCTTCACTGTTTAATATCTCTACATGAACCATTTGACCTATTTCTAGTGGTTCTTTGCTTGTAAAATAAATCAAACCGTCTATATCGGGAGCCTCTGCATAGCTTCTTCCAAAATAGAATATGCCATCCTCCGAAACACCTTCAACCAATACCTGATAGGTCCTGCCAAGCCGTTCTGCATTCAATTCGGCAGATATCTGCGACTGGAGCTTCATCAACTTGGTATGACGTTTCTTTTTTGTTCCTGACGGTATTTGTTCTTTCATTTTTGCAGCCGGTGTATCTTCTTCTTTAGAATACATAAATACGCCTAACCTGTCAAATCTATATTTTTTTACGAACTCATACAAAATTTCAAAATCTTCTTCTGATTCTCCGGGAAAACCCACAATCAGAGTGGTTCTGAGCACGATATCCGGTATCTGCTTGCGAAGCTTATCAAGAAGCATGGCTGTATCACTGCTCTTCCCTCTTCGTCCCATTCTTTTTAGAACAGGATCACTGGCATGTTGAATGGGAATATCCAGATATTTACACACCTTATTATTTGAGGCAATCTCCTGAATCAGCTGTTCGTCAATTTCTTCGGGGTAACAGTATAGAAGACGGATCCATTCTATACCGTCAAGCATGCTTAGTTTTCGGATCAACTCTGTCAATTGCTTTGTACCATAGATGTCAAGACCGTACCTTGTCGTATCCTGAGCCACAAGGACAACCTCTTTTATGCCTGCAGCAGCAAGCTTCTGCGCTTCATGTAAAATATCTTCAATCTTTCTGCTTCGAAAGCGTCCCCGCAAAGAAGGAATAATGCAATAGGTACAGCAATTGTCACAGCCTTCCGCAATTTTAAGATAAGCATACCCATTTCCTGTTGACAGTACACGATCTCCTTCCAGGTATTTTGTGCCTTCAAGGTCGCCATATAAGGCAGGATGAGTGCCTTCATAAGCATGATTGATTACTTCTGCAATCTCTGAGTAACTACCTGTACCAAGGACGGCATCCACTTCAGGTATTTCGTCCAGTATCATCTGCCGGTATCTTTGAGCCAGGCAGCCGGTAACGATAAGCAGTTCACAGTTGCGCTTCTTATATTTTGCCATTTCAATAATGGTATTAATGGATTCCTGCTTAGCACTTTCTATAAACCCGCAGGTGTTTACTATAATAATTTGAGCCTGATCACTGTCCGTAACGATCTTATACCCATGACCTTTAAGGGCTCCCAGCATCAACTCGCTGTCTACCAGATTTTTTGGGCATCCCAGTGATACAAGCCCGATATTCTTATCCAATCTGTACAACTCCTATCATTTTGTCATATTCCATTTCCCTAATGTATCGTATTATTGGAGCTATAGAACAGAACCTCTGCGAAGTTCATACAGGTTTCGCATGATAATCTGTGGTACCTGTGTCTCTACTCCGAATCCTTTATAACGTTTCGAAGGGCTTCTCTGGTTAAATCATATGAGAAACCCCTGTGAAGCAAGAACATTGTTGCTTTTTTATATATTTTTTCGTCTTTCATGTCATATTTGCCAAATTTTTTCTTCAGCAGACTTTCAGCAACGACAGAATCCTCCACTTTCCAATCATTCAGTACCTCATCGGCAATATCCTCTGAGATTCCCCTGGACAGAAGCTCCTGTTTCATCAGTTTCTTGGACAGTGGTTTCAGCTTACTTCTGTCAAAAACATATTTTTGTGCATACAACTTATTATTAATATATCCAATTGCTTTCAGCTCTTCAATCACATGCTCTATACACTCCTCGTCATATCCTTCATCATGAAGCTTTGATCTTACCTCTTTTTCAGTACGAAGCTTCAGCGAAAGATATCTGACTGCAATGGACTTGGCATCCCGAAAATTCAAGGTGTTTTTAATGTAATCAAGGGTTTCTTCTGTAAGGGAAGGATTCTCATAAAGGTTTAAAGAGATATAGTCCTCCTCTGAGATGGTGAATGAAAATTTTCCATCAACATATACCGATAAACGGTTCTTATTTTTCTTACTTTTTTCTACGGATGTAATTTCCAATACTTCACCACCTCACAAGCATAAACCGGTCAATAAACTTACCCAATAACCGTATATTTCCAGTACCTGCTATATCTAAAATCCTGTTTATTCAATATCTATCTCACTACCGATTTCATCGTCATCAAGATCTGCTACAGGCGAACCGGGACTGTTAGCAAAAGCCTGACTATAGTTCTCTCTGATCTTCTTGTCTATTTCCTTTGCTATGTCAGGATTCTCCTTCAGAAAATTCTTTACGTTGTCTCTTCCCTGACCGATTCTCTGACCGTTGTAGGAGAACCATGAACCGCTTTTATTCACAATATCAAGATTGACACCGACATCCAGTATACTGCCTTCCTTCGATATTCCTTCACCGTACATAATATCAAACTCAGCTTCTTTAAATGGAGGTGCAATTTTATTTTTTACAACCTTTACTCTCGTTCTGTTTCCGATCATTTCAGTGCCCTGCTTGAGTGTCTCTACCCTTCTGACATCAAGCCGTACCGTGGAATAGAACTTAAGAGCTCTTCCACCCGGAGTGACCTCGGGATTTCCAAACATGATCCCAACTTTTTCTCTCAGCTGGTTGATGAATATAGCTGTTGTCTTGGATTTGCTGACAACGCCTGCCAGCTTTCTCAGGGCTTGGGACATCAGCCTGGCCTGCAGGCCTACATGAGAGTCACCCATTTCGCCATCGATTTCAGCTTTTGGTACAAGAGCAGCTACGGAGTCTACAACGATAACATCAATGGCACCACTTCTTACGAGTGCTTCAGCAATTTCCAGCGCTTGCTCTCCTGTATCAGGCTGTGAAACGATGAGATTGTCTATGTCAACACCGAGCTTTTTCGCATAATTGGGGTCAAGTGCATGCTCGGCATCGATGAATGCAGCATCTCCCCCAGCTTTCTGCGCTTCGGCTATAATATGCAGTGCAACGGTAGTTTTACCCGAAGATTCCGGCCCGTAAATTTCAACTATCCTTCCTCTCGGCACTCCGCCGACACCTAATGCAATATCAAGACCGATGGATCCTGTAGGGATTACTTCTACGTTCATATGTGCATTCTCGCCCAGCTTCATCACTGCACCTTTTCCAAACTGTTTCTCAATCTGACCCAGTGCCATCTCCAGCGCCTTTTTTTTCTCTATCATCTCCAGCAGACCTCCTTGTGTAAATAACGAACGTTTGTTCTTAATAAAATTATATATCATTTCCAAGAAAGAGTCAACAATAAAATAACATAATTTTACATTTGTTTTTAATAAGTTTCTTAATCCACGTACTTATGCGTTATTCAATGGTTTTTTTCTATTAAACCGCTGTTTTAACACACCGTAAAAATACAAAGCTTCCTCCGACTTCATCACAAGCATCATTATTATATATACGGATGCTCCCGTCATGATCTCCAAGGCGAGATACGCCAACTGGGATATTTTCGTATCAAGCCGGACCGGCAATAGCTCAAGTATAACCAAAGCGACACCCATGGTCAATACCGATGGAACTGCACATCTGAAAAATTCTATCAGCTTAGCGGCATGGATACCATTCATTTTGATATGCAAAAGAATCATTAATACTATAGAATTTACCGTGCTTATAATGGAATAAGACAAAGCCATCCCTGCAGCTCCAAGATCCGTAAAGCAGTGGAATATCAACCCCAGGCAGAGGTTCATCAGTATTGAACCAATCCCTGTCATAAGAGGTGTCTTTGTATCGAGCCTCGCATAAAATGCACGGTTCAGTATGGCGACAATGGATTGGCTGATCATCGCTGCTGAAAAAAAAGCCAGTATTGTGGCAACAAGGGATACATTCTCCTCGTTAAACCTCCCTCCCCATATAAAAATCGCCCGTACTAACGGCTCTCTCAAAAGGATAAAAGCCAGGGCAGACGGAACAGAGAGAAAAAGAACAGAAGTCAGAGATTTCATCATCAGCTTCTTGTAGTCCTCATATTCTCCAGTTGCGTATTTTCCAGACAAGGATGGCAGCATTGCCGTGCCGATGCCCATGGCAAAAATGCCATAAGGAAGCTGCCAGGTCGTATTTGCATTTCTGAATGCAGCCAGACTGCCTTCAATCGTTGATAGGCTGACAAAAGCTGTGGAAATGATGACATTGAGCTGTGTAACAGAAGAAGACAACAGAGAGGGAACCGCTTGCAGGAAAAGCATGTGAAACCCCGTATCTTTGAAGTCTATCACCGGTTTGTATCGTCTGATATCCGGAAAAACAAAGATTAGCTGCATCAGAAAGTAGAGCATGGCGCTGACAGCTACCCCAATCGCAACCTTTATCATGCTTTCCGGATTTGTATCGGCAAAAAGATAGATACTGAGCCCGCATCCGATATTATAAAAGGATGGTCCAAATGCCGCGGCAGCAAATTTCCTGTTTGAATTCAGGACACCGTTGCAGATACCGGCCAGCATGATAAAAGAAACCGACGGAAACAATATCCGCATAAGAATGACCGCCAGCTCTCTTGTTTGCGTGCTCTGTTGTGAAAATCCCGGAGCTACAACGGGTATGATCTGAGGTGCAAACAGAATACCAAGTACACAAATCAGAATCATCCCGATAAAGACTGTATTAATGAATGAACTCGCAGCTTTCCACCCCTCTGCTTCCTCTCCCTTTTCAATGCTGCCCGATAAAAAAGGTACAAGTGCTGCGGATATTGTCCCACCTACCAGCAGCATATACATCAGATCAGGAACAGTGAATGCGGCAACATACGCATCTTGGACCCAGCTAAGGCCCACCTTCCACGAAAGCATGGTTTCCCTGATAAAACCGGTAAACCTGCTTAACACCATGGAAGACATCACAACAACTGCTGCAGTAGCCATTCTGCTACTTTTCAGATTGCTCAAATCACAGCCTCCCTGGATTTTTATCCAATTTGAGCGGATAAATATTTTCTTAACATATCAAAGGCATACAGGCAGGTTACTTTTCTGATTCTGCTTCTGTTACCCCACAATTCAAGTTTCTTAACTTCTGTACCGCTTTCATGAGATAGTGCAATATAAATGGTGCCGACTGGTTTTTCCGGAGTTCCTCCGTCCGGGCCGGCAATACCGGTAACAGACATCCCGATATCTGCAGAGGATACCCTTCTGATTCCTTCCGCCATCTCTCCTGCTGTCTGTTCGCTGACAGCGCCGTATTGATCAAGAGTTTCCTGCTTCACCCCCAGCTCTTCTACCTTGGAACGATTGCTGTAGGTCACAATACACCTGTCAAATACAGCAGATATTCCGGGATTCTCAGTAAGCTTGGCTGCAAGCATTCCACCTGTGCAGGATTCTGCGACTGCAAGTGTTTTTCCGCTTTTCAGAAGCAGCTTTACTGCTACCTCATCCAGATTCAGGTTTTCATTGCTATATACGGCATCGCCCAATCTGTGCCGGATTTCATTCTCGACAGGGGTAATAATGTCTTCCGTTAAAACATTCTTATCATACTTTGCAGTGATCCGCAGTGTAACTTCTCCATCTTTTGCATAAGGTGCAATGGTCGGATTTGTTTGTGTATCAATCAGGTCCAGCAGCATATCCTCCAATAAGGATTCGCCGATTCCAAAAACCCTTAAAAATCTGGATTCCAGCCTGAACTCTGATTTGGCTGCAAAATAGGGTATAACCGTCTCGTCAAACATCGGTCTCATTTCCGACGGCGGACCGGGAAGCATGATAATGACTTGATCACCTTCTTCTATGATACACCCCGGAGCTGTACCGTTTTTATTGCGTATAATGATACTATTCTCAGGTAAATAGGCCTGTTTGATATTATTGTGAGTCATCGTCCTGTTACGTGCTATAAAAAATGCCTGCATCTTGTCCAGGCTCTCCTGGTCCAGCACTAGTTTTCTATTCACAAAGGCTGCCACTGTTTCTTTCGTCAAATCATCCTGCGTCGGTCCCAGACCCCCAGTCAAAATGATGACATCGGACCGTGAAAGAGCCAGTTCAAGACATTTTTTCAGTCTTTCCGGATTGTCTCCCACCACATCGTGATAATACACGCCAATGCCCACACTGGGCAGTCTTGAGGAAATATATTGTGCATTAGTATTGGCAATCTGCCCCATAAGTAACTCTGTTCCAACAGCCAAAATCTCAGCCTTCATATCGATCTTCATCTCCTTCGATTATCAACAAACCATCTCTCCTATTATATCAATAGCTTCTTTCCAATGTAAACACAGCGATAATAAAAAATAAAAAAAGACGCCAATTGACCTTAAAAAACCTACTTCTTTCTAACTGCCTTTTACAGTAATATTAAATTAAGAATTTAATGAATAGAGGGATACAGATTATGAATGATTCTGTGAGGATTCTGAGAAACATCATTGACAATGTTGAAAACGTCATCGTGGGAAAGCGCTATGCCATAGAGCTTGCGGTAATCTCTCTCATTTGCAATGGACATGTTCTAATTGAAGACGTACCCGGAGTCGGCAAGACCAGCCTTGTATCAGCTCTGGCAAAGTCTGTCAACGCCAGCTTCCGAAGGATTCAATTCACACCGGATGTACTGCCATCCGATATCACCGGCTTTTCTATATACAACCAGAAGACCTGCGAGTTTGAATACCGGCCGGGAGCTATCATGAGTCAGATTATTCTCGCCGATGAAATCAACCGAACTTCCCCTAAAACACAGGCAAGTCTTCTTGAGGTCATGGAGGAAAATCAGGTTACTGTTGACGGTGTGACATATAAGGTACCAAAGCCCTTTATGGTACTGGCAACCCAGAACCCTGTTGAGTACCTTGGAACCTATCCCCTTCCCGAGGCGCAAATTGACCGGTTTCTTATGAAGATTTCCATCGGTTATCCCACAAATGCAGAGGAAAGCTATATCCTCTCCAAGTTCCAATACACCAGTCCCCTCGAAAAACTACTGCCTGTGGCAGAAAGCAGTGACATCATCAGTTTGCAGGAGGAAATCAAAAATGTTCATCTGGACCGCACCCTCAGCAATTATATCGTAGAAATTGTCAGCCAGACAAGAAAGCATCAGGATGTGACACTGGGCTCCAGTCCCAGAGGTTCCCTATCCCTTTTCAGAGCTTCCCAGGCATGGGCTTATTATAATGAAAGGGATTACGTCCTTCCGGATGATATTAAAAAAATGGTTATTCCTGTGCTTTCTCACAGACTCATGCTGAAGCAGGAAGCAAAACTGAAGAAAATTAACCCTGAGGAAATATTGAACTCCATTGTAGGAAGAATAAATGTTCCGGTGGTGAGTCCTCATGAAACAAAGTAGAATTCTTTATCTGTGCCTCTTTGCTGCGGCACTGGTATTTGCATATTTCAACGGCGGCAAGGTGCCTTATATGCTGCTTTATTCCATAATCCTCCTGCCAATAATATCACTGGTCTATACCTTCATTATACTTCTGCGCTTTAAGTACGGTCAGGAGCTTGACAAAAAATTCGTCACAAAGGGCGATAAGGTTCATTTTATATTCAGTATCAATAATGAAGACTTCTTTATATATCCTTATATAAGAGTATCCTTTCATGGTGCGAAAACCATCTTTGAGAATCAGTTTCAGGTAAAAAACTTTTCTCTCCGGCCATATAGCGGAAAGAACTATACAATTGAGCTTCAGTGTAACTACAGGGGCAGCTATGAAATTGGAATTCATTCTGTGGAAATTGAGGATTTCTTCGGCCTTTTTTCTTTTAAATACAATGTATTCGAACCCAAATATGTAACCGTTTATCCGCGGATTGTTTATCTAGAAAAATTCCTTCTAAAAACGGACTTCATGTCGGAGTCCCATTCGATGCTGAATAACAGGAATGAAGACATGACGACAATCAGTGATGTGAGAAAATACTCGTACGGAGACAGTCTCAAAAGAATTCATTGGAAGCTAACCGCCAAATCCCGTGATATCATGGTGAAGAAATTTCAAAGTACTTCAGAGACCAGCACATTAATGCTGCTCGATCTTCATAAAAACCCTTACACAAATGGTGAGAACATCATTCTTGAAGATAAAGTGATAGAGTCCATTGTTGCTGTGCTGTATTTTTGTCTTTACAACTGGATACCGGTCAATCTGGTGTTTTACAGTGGAAAGCTGACAAATCTGCAGGCAAAGAATCATTTGATGTTCAATGACATTTTTGAAATGATGGCAAAGGTTAAATTCAATGAAACCATACCGATGAAAGACCTGCTTGAAATTTATTCAGGCAGTACTTTAATAAAAACAAACATTATTCTATTTACCTCAAATCTGGATTACGATTTGTATAACCAGATTTATAAGACAAGCAATACCGGTTCCGATGTCAGCCTTGTCTATACATCACCTGAAGAGATAACAGGCGAACAAAATATGGAGGCCCAAAACATTTTATCCTTCCTGCCCGAAATTGGTGTGAACAGCTATAAAATCAATATTAGCGACAATATCAAGGAAATTCTTGAATGCTAGGAGGTCGGTGAAACCATGACGATTAAGAACATGACAGGTAAAATTCCGGACATTTTATTGGCATTTGTTACAAGCTTCAGCCTGGTATATGCTCTGACCTCTTCCCTGTGTCTGACGTATCATCCAATGAAATTATTACTGCTTGTCATACTTTGTGTAACAGCACTCATTGGATGCTTCCTTAACAGAAAGACCACTGTCGCAACCATCATAATACTGGTTTCCGCCTTATCGGCAGGAGTACTGTATATTGCCTTTCGTATCGGCATAAAGGATGTTCTGTTCTTTCTGGACGGATACTTTTACTGGCTGGGTGATTTTATTCAGTATCCCGGAGTTCCCGATCCATTATACCAAACCATTACTGTTATGGTACTGAGCCTATTAATGTCAGCTTTTTCATATATCTTTATGATCAGAAGATTTTCATTTTATGTGTTATTAGCTGCCGGAATGGGTCTTTTCACTGTTCAGTGGTCCTATAGAATCTTTTCCAGCATGATTCCATTCTATTTATACCTTCTTGTAACCTTCATGGCTTATATGAAACACATTTCCATTTTGAAAGGGAGAAAAACTGAGCATGACTATGTCAAATCGGGAATGGCTATGATTTGGGGACTTCCGGTATGTGTGTTCATAATCATTCTAGCCTTTACCATGCATGCAAGTGATAAACCGATTGAATGGAAATGGCTGGATCAGAAAATTGTGTCGGCGTATAATTATTTTAGTAGAAATTTTGATTATGAAGCGTTTGACTATTTTTCACTCACCAATTCCTCCGGTTTTGGTGACAGGAATAATATTTTAGGCGGGAGGGTCAAGCTTGATAGGACGTATGTACTCAGAGTATCTACCAATCAAAACATTTATCTGAAGGGTATAACAAAAGATCATTACACCGGTTCTTCCTGGATAAACAGCATACCCGGAAATACGGTTATCGAACAGGATTTTAGTGCGGTTTATAAAGATACGGAGGAAATGCTGCAGGGGATGAAGTTATTGACCGGGAAAGAGGATTTTCTGGAAGAGTATTTCGATGTGAATGAAGTATCTGTGACATTCATGAATTTAAAGACGAAATCCTTATTTATTCCTTTAAAAACAACACAGTTCAGCCCCGGAAAGGATAGTTTTACAGGTTTGATCAACCATACGGGAGATCTATCTGGTTCTATTCGTCAATCAAAAGGCTTTAAATATACACTGAAGATGTATAACCCCAAAATCGGCACAGAAGAATTTGCCGAAACGATGCGAAAGAGCAGAAAAGGCCTTTACAAGGATGAGGAATTTACGGAACTGGAGGAAAGCAGTGCGCAAATATACAATGAATATCTGCAGATACCGCAAGATATTCCTCAAAGGATCAAGGATCTGTCTGCTTCTCTTGTCGCATCAAAATCGAACAACTATGACAAAGCAAAAGCCATCGAGCAGTACCTTGCATCCAATTATCCATATAATCTCGACGTCCGCTCCACTCCCAGAAACAGAGATTTTGTTGACTATTTTCTTTTTGACCTGAAGGAAGGCTACTGCTCCTATTATGCATCAGCCATGACGATTCTTGCCAGATGTGCCGGATTGCCTGCCAGATATGTCGAAGGTTATATGCTCCCACCCGAGCCCACAAAAGACAACAGGACAACCTATTTGGTTACCAATATGCAGGCGCATGCCTGGGTGGAGATTTACTTTGAGGGCTATGGATGGTTGCCGTTTGAGCCTACTTCGCCCTTCCGCACCAATTTCTATTCCACTGAAATCTCAAGTCCCCTATATGCAGAGGGCTATGCGTCTGCATATGAAGATTATATGGAAATGATGAGAATGTATGCGGGTGAAGGCACCGGTTTTGCATATGACGGTGCTGAATCGCAGGAAAATTTCTCTGAAATATATATGATAGTGGCTTTCATTGGGGCAATTCTGTTGCTGATATCCCTATTGCTGCTATCCAACATGCTAAGAAGCAGATATAGGCTTTACAAACTGCTGAATCTACCTGCTAAAGACTGTATACTGGACCTTTACGAGTATTATATTTCGGTGCTGAAATTGCAGGGGATTCCTTTAGAACCTGGAGAAACGCCATTTCAGTATTCTGAACGTATCGATTCCTTGCTGTTATTCGACCCGGTTAAATTTAAAGTTATTACTGAAATTTTTGTGAAAGCTCGTTATAGTCTTCAAGAAATCAGTGAAAAAGAAAAAGAGCTGCTCTGCGATTTTTATACCAGTTTTTTGAATGAGAGCAAACAGAACATGGGAAGGTTTAATTATTTCTTTACCAAATACGTATTCGGAAAGCTATAACGAGTCCCCCACATCTACTGCCTCGTTGAAACGCCGCTGAGGAAACGAAATTTTTCTGCTAAGCGTAATCTGCGAAGCAAATTATCGCCTAAACGAAAAATTTCGTTCTGAACAGCGGCGTCATAACGTGTGCATTACACATACAGCTTTCCGAATACTCTGTGTGATTTATTTACTTCTTCAGAAGACACTGACCTCTCTCTACAGCTTGTATACCTGGGATGCAGAAAGAACACTGATACCTTTCTCCTTCAGTACGGCTGTCGCCTTTTCAGGATCATCAAGTCTCAGTATGACCAATGCTTCATCTGCAGTCTTGCTGACAAAAGCGTACATGTATTCAATGCCGATTTTCTCTTCATCCAGTACCTTCAGTGCAACAGCCAAACCTCCCGGCTTATCCTGTACACCGATTGCGATCACACTTGTTCCGCTGACTGTAAAGCCGTGTTCTTTTAAGATTTCCTCTGCTCTTTCAGGTTTATTGACAATTAAACGAAGGATTCCAAAATCCGTAGTATCTGCAATGGATAGTGCGCTGATGTCTATGTCATTTTCGCCAAGTGTCCTTGTCACATCTGCGAGCCTTCCCGATTTGTTTTCAAGGAAAACGGATATCTGTTTCACAAACATGATACTTACCTCCTCGATATGAATATATTCCTCTCTGTATTTTCTATATTCTAAATGAGTTTACGTTTGTCAATAACTCTCTTCGCCTTTCCTTCGCTTCTTTCAATGGTTTTTGGTTCAACCAGCTTTACCTTTGCACTCAGGCCAAGAGTGTTTTCAACCTCTTTACGGATCGTTTTCTCAATATCTTCAATGCGTTTTACTTCATCAGAGAACATTTGCTGGGTCATCTCAACCCATATTTCCATCACATCCAGATTATTGACTCTGTCAACAATCAGCATATAGTGCGGAGCCGTTTCACCTAATTCCAGCAATACGCTTTCGATCTGAGATGGGAAAACATTGACACCACGTATGATCAACATATCGTCAGTACGTCCTGTCACCTTACTCATTCTGACAAGAGTTCTTCCACAATCACATTTTTCATAATCCAACGAGGAGATGTCACGAGTTCTGTAACGCAACAACGGGAGTCCTTCTTTTGTAATAGTAGTGAATACCAGCTCTCCCTTTGAACCCGGCGGCAGAACTTCTTCTGTTTCCGGATCGATAATTTCCGGAACGAAATGATCCTCCTGTATATGGAGACCGGATTTGCAGGGACATTCTGTAGCAACACCGGGACCCATGACTTCACTGAGACCATAAATATCAATGGCCAGTATCCCCAGCCGTTCCTCGATCTCATTGCGCATTGCGGCGGACCAGGGCTCAGCTCCGAAAACACCCGATTTCAGCTTTAGATCGCTCTTTTTGATTCCTGCCTCTTCCAGTTCCTCCGCCATAAAAAGGGCATAGGACGGAGTACAGGCTAACAAGGTCGTCCCGAAATCTTTCATGATCTGCAGTTGTCTTTTGGTATTTCCACTTGAAGCCGGTACAACGGAAGCACCGATACGCTCTGCACCATAATGTGCGCCAAGCCCGCCGGTAAACAAACCGTAACCATATGCGATCTGAATAATAGAATCTCTGTCAGCACCTGCACCGGCCAGTGTCCTTGCCATAACCTCAGCCCAGATATCAATATCTTTTCTGGTATAGCCGACAACAGTCTGCCTTCCTGTAGTGCCTGAGGATGCATGGATTCTGATGATTTCACTGGTGGGAACAGCAAACAGGCCGAAAGGATAGGTGTCCCTCAGGTCCTGCTTGTACGTGAACGGAAGCTTGTTTAAATCCTCCAGTGTTTGAATATCACCCGGCTCCAAACCCTTCTTCTGCATTTTTTCTCTGTAAAAAGGAACGTTATAATAGACTCTCTTTACAGTTTTTACTAGACGCTCACTCTGCAGCCTGTACATGTCCTCCCTTGGCATACATTCGCGTGATTGGTTCCAGTAATTCATTTATAACTCCTCCCTTGACTTTATAATAAGCCTATCTATCCTCCCGCGAGAATAGCTTTCAGGGATTGCGGGCACTATCCCGCCCCACGCAAAAGCAAACAGGCCAAAAATCAAACAACATATCATGATACTCGAAATTTCGTGCGCTCTCTTACCAAAACACAAATTACCAAAGGTATTTAAGTAATTTTGTGCTATAGCTGCGTTTCAACGATGCTGGTCGCAAGTAAAGCTTACGCCTCGCTATATCCGGCATGAAATGCTTTCATATTAACCTCCAGCAGCTTAGGCGGTATAACTTCCTCCAGCGCCTTGAGCCAGACTTCTTTATCAATTCTCGTAGACATGGCCATCAGGCCAATCAGTACTATATTTACGGCTTTGATATTTCCGCATTGTTTCGCGATTTGCAGTGCATCAATAGACTGTACCTTAATACCGCCCTCTCTCAATTTTGCCAGTATATCTTCAGGATATTTTGCCTTTCCGGTAATAACTGGCATAGGGTTGATTTCCTGATCATTGACAACCAAAGTTCCGCCTTTTTTCAGATAATCAATCCATCGGAAGGCCTCAAGCTTTTCAAAAGCAAGAATGATATCGGCTTCACCCTTTTCAACCAGAGGAGAATAGACTTTATCCCCCATCTTCACATAGGTGACAACACTGCCGCCTCTTTGGGCCATACCATGGACCTCGGATACTTTTACATCATACCCGTTGCGCATTGCTACATTTCCAAGCACTCGGCTGGCCAGCAATGTACCTTGACCACCTACACCTACAATCATTATATTCAAACTATCCATTATTTTCACCAGCCTTTTCAATGGCATTAAAATTACATACCTTGGTGCAAAGCCTGCAGCCTACGCAGAGTGCTCCGTTGATCTCAATCCGGTCACCCTTATCAACGATGGCCGGGCAACCGATTTTCAGACACATTCTGCACTTTTTGCATTTATCGGTAATCTTTTGCGGGCCTTCATATCGGATACTCTTCAAAAGTGCACAGGGCCTTTGTGAGATAATAACGGAGGGCTCTTCTACCTGTGTCTCTTCTGCAACAATTCTCTCAAATTCTTTAATGTCAAAGGGATCAGCCACTCTGACCCTGTCAATTCCAACAGCTTTTGCAAGCAGTTCCAGATTCACTTGGCGTGTGGGCTCCCCTTTAATAGTATAGCCGGTAGTTGGATTATGCTGGTGACCCGTCATTCCTGTGATTGAATTATCGAGGATGATGACGGTAGAGCATCCTTTATTATAAACAATGTCAATCAATCCGGTAATACCTGAGTGAATAAATGTTGAATCGCCGAGTATCGCAACTGTTTTTTTACCGAATTCAATGCCTCTTGCCTTTTCCATACCGTGGGATACACCAATGCTGGCGCCCATACAAACACATGTATCCATGGTTTCTGTCGGTGAAAGTGCTCCCAGTGTATAACAGCCAATATCTCCGCTGACAGTCAGCTTCAGTTTCTTCAGCACATGGAACATGCCTCTATGGGGACAGCCGGGACACATGACCGGAGGTCTTGCCGGTGACAGATTATCTATTTCATGTGTCTTCCCAGGAGCTATGCCAAAAATTCTTTCCTTTAGCAGAGTTGCCGAATACTCACCAATAACAGGTAAGAGTTCCTTTCCGGTTGCTGTAACTCCGAGTGCCTTCACATGTTCTTCAAAAAAAGGTTCCAGTTCTTCTATAATATACAGTTTACCAACCTGTTGTGCAAAATCTTTTATTAACTGATCCGGAAGAGGATATACCATACCTAGTTTGAGATAAGATACATCTCCAAAAGCCTCTCTCGCATACTGGTAGGAAATACCGGAGGTGATGATTCCAATATCTCTGCTTCCCCACTCGACTTGATTTAACGGTGTTTCCTCAGACAGAGCCTTTAACCCGGACATCCGTTTCTCCACCTCAATATGCCGCATTTTTGCCATCGCAGGCATCATCACATATTTCCCCGGATTCTTCGTATAAGGTCTGAGTTCTGTTTCTGCCCGATCCACAATCTCTACAATACTTTGAGAATGTGCTACACGTGTAGTGAGTCTGACGATGACAGGACAATCATATTTTTCACTGATATCAAAGGCTTCTTTGACAAATTCCTTGCATTCCTGGCTATTGGACGGCTCCAGCATCGGTACCTTGGAGGAACGTGCATAGTACCTGGAGTCCTGTTCATTCTGTGAGCTGTGCATACCGGGGTCATCAGCCACCATTATGACAAGCCCTCCGTTCACTCCTGTATAGGAAACGGTAAATAGAGGATCCGCAGCAACATTTAATCCAACATGCTTCATTGCACATATGGATCTGGCTCCTGCAATGGAAGCACCGATTGCAACTTCCATTGCAACCTTCTCATTGGGTGACCATTCGCTATATATTTCATCAAATTTTGCAATATTTTCTGTGATTTCAGTGCTGGGCGTTCCAGGATACGCAGAAGCAACACGAACCCCTGCTTCATATGCACCTCTGGCTACAGCCTCATTGCCAAGCATTAGTTTCTTCATATATTTCTCCTCAGATCTATATAATATTATAGTATCCCGGTAAATCCTTTCAGACTTACCGGGTTACAATCAATTTATTCTATTTTAAACTCTAATTCTCATTTTGTAAATTAAATACTTATGCTTCCGCCTCGACCTTGACGCCGGAGTCTTCATGAAAGATATTCTCCACATGCTTTTTTGGAAACTTAGCGGAGATCAGACTCACTGCCGGTACTGCCACCAAAGACAACAGCATAGCTATTGCACCTATGTTAGGTGCCTTACCAGCATCCATTTTATAGATAATAGCTCCTACTATCGCTACAGAAAAACCGGTGATAAAACCAGCCCAGGCACCGGCTTTTGTCGTTCCCTTCCAGTACAGCCCATATAGGAAGGGTGCAAGAAATGCACCTGCAACGGTTCCCCAGGAGAAGGACATGAGGCTTAGTATTGAATTAGGTGTGACTGCTACCATAAACGAAAGTAAAACGAATACTGCACACAGAATTCTCATAAGCAGCATTTCAGATTCTTTCTTCATATTCGGGAAAAGTGCACCCTTTACCAAGTCCATTGAAATGGCGGAGCTGGATACAAGCACCAATGAAGATAGTGTAGACATGGAAGCGGAAAGCACCAGAATGATGATGATGCCGATCAGAGCTTCCGGGAGTGCCTTTTCCAGCACCATCGGCATTACCATATCTGCATTGGGTTTTCCATTTGCTCCAAGGGGCATTGTATTATCCAGAAACAGCCTGCCAAAGCCGCCAACAAAATAAGCACCGCCGGCAATGAATAATGCAAAAACGGTGGATATGATCGTTCCTTTTTTCACTGCATCATCACTTTTAATAGCATAGAACTTATGGACCATCTGAGGAAGCCCCCAGCTTCCAAGACTAGTAAGAATAATCAATCCCAATAGATTCAGCGGATTGGCACTGAATAAGCTGACCAGTCCCGGTCCTGCTTCAGGTATTTCAGACAGTTTTTTGATTCCATTTGAAAGGCCGCCTACAGCTGGATTAGAGAGGATAAAATAAATCATGAACCCAACACCGATCAGCATGACAATTCCCTGAACAAAATCGTTGAGAGCTGTTGCAACATAACCGCCCAGCATAAGATAAATCGCCGTCAGAAATGCCATTGCTGCCATACAATATATAAATGGAACTCCGAAGGTTCTTTCGAAAAGATATCCAAGCCCCTGGTAAACAGATGCCGAATAAGGTACAAGGAAAATAAATATGATCAGCGCTGTGACGATTTTCATAGCTTTGCTATCGTATCTTTTCTCAAAAAACTCAGGCATTGTATATACATTCAGATCATGGTTCATTTTTCTGGTCTTTCTGGCCAGAACCAGCCATGCAAGAAGACTGCCGACTATCGCATTACCAATTCCTATAAATGTGGAGGAAATTCCAAAGCCCCACCCGATTTTGCCGGCATATCCGATAAAAATAACCGCGGAAAAATAGGTTGTTCCATAGGCAAATGCAGATAACCAAGGCCCCATTTGCCTGCCGCC
>JAEZLF010000180.1 GCA_023435925.1 Bacillota bacterium | reverse complement strand
ATACATACTTCTGTCGTAAGGAAATGATATTGTCCCTTCCTTCAGTGCCTTCATCGTTTCATTGTAGTTCTTAACCGCGATGATATACCTGTTTTCTGCTTTTTTCGATTTTCCAAACATAAAAAAGACCCCTTATTGTAATATTTTATAACACGTTTGCTTAATATACTTATATGATGATATCTTTTATGCCATTTTACAATACAATTCGAATAATGTTTACATAATGTTCACATTTTCGGAGAATACTCTGTGTAATATGACCGGTTTGCGCAAACGCATTATTGATGGGCTTTCTGCAAGTATTGCAGCTTATAAAGAGAATAATACATGCCCTTCTTCGTCAGCAACTCCTGATGGTTTCCAGATTCTCTGACCTTTCCCTTATGCAGTACAATAATATTGTCAGCATGCTGAATGGTGGATAATCTATGGGCTATAACAATCGTTGTGCGATTGCGGGTCAACTTGGCAAGGGCGTCCTGTATGAGCAGTTCTGTCTCTGTATCAATGTTGGAAGTCGCTTCATCCAAAACCAGTATCGCCGGATCAAATGCCAGCGCCCGGGCAAATGCCAAAAGCTGCCTCTGTCCGGAGGATAAGGTAGAGCCGCGCTCCATGACCTCCTCATTGTAGCCGCTGGGCAGATTGCTGATAAAACTGTCTGCGTTTACATATCTGGCCGCCTCTTCAATTTTTTCATCACTGATATGAACTTCATTCAGACGGATATTATCCTTTAATTTACCACTGAATAGAAAAACATCCTGAAGAACAACTCCGATGGATCTTCTGAGATCATCCTTCTTCATCTCCCGGATGTTGATTCCGTCAATCAGGATTTCTCCCTTCTGTATCTCATAGAATCTACTCAGAAGATTTATGACAGATGTCTTTCCCGCACCGGTTGCACCGACAATTGCAACGGTTGATCCCACCGGCACCTTAAAGCTGACGTCGCGTAAAACCCAATCATTTTCGTGATAAGCAAACCAGACATTTTTAAATTCAATATCTCCGACAGCTGCACCCTCATCCGGTTTCTGCCATGTACCGGTATCTTCTTCCACAGGCGCATCCAGTATCATAAAAATCCTTTCAGATGCCGCCATGGAGGATTGCAATATATTGTACTTCTCAGCCAGATCGTTTATCGGCTGGAACAGCAGTGAAACATAGTTGACAAAGGCGTATAATATGCCGAATTTGAGCCTGCCTTCAATTACATCACCACCACCGAACCAAATCAGCAGTGCTATAGCGAAGGATGCCAGCATTTCAATAACAGGCCGGAAAAGACCAAAGGTTACCACCTCGCTCATAGCAGCCTTATAGTATTCCTTTCCTGTTTCATTGAATTTCTCGTAATTTTCCTTCTCACGGTTGAACATCTGTATAATACGCATTCCTGAAATGTTTTCGGAAATAGCTGAGTTGATCTTTGCCAGTGTTACTCTCACATTCCGGTATACAATCCTGATTTTGTGCCGGAAAAACACTGTAAGCACTACGACAACGGGCATAACGGCCAGAGTGACAAGAGTCAGCATCCGATTCATGCGGAACATAATAATAACCGTGCCGGTGAGAATGGCAAAATCCTTCAACAATGTAACGAGTACATTCGTGTACATTTCGTTCAAGGTCTCCGTATCATTTGTAACACGGGTAACCAGTCTGCCTATCGGATTTTTGTCAAAATAGGCCAGCGGCATCTTCTGCAGGTGTGTGAAAATCTGCTGGCGTATGTTGTAAATAATCTCCTGTCCTGTATAACTGAGTACATAGATCTGCAACAGGTTAAAGATGAAACCTGCTGCAACAAGCAGTACAAAGTAGAAACCCATTTTGTTCAGAGAGCGGGCATCTCCCATTTTTATGAATTCATCAATAGTGATTCCCATCAGATACGGCCTGACAAGATCCACAGCCGTTGAGGCAATCAGTAAAACCACGGCCAGGGCGAAATAGCCCCAGTATCGGGCGGCAAACCTTAAAAGCCGCTTCATCAGCCTCGAATCATATGCTTTGGCTTCCAGTTCTTCCTCCTGAAAGCTATTGATTTCATCCGCCATACTAATCAGCCTCCTCGATCTGCTCTGCCAGGAGCTGTCTTGTGTACAATTCGTGATAGTACCCTTCCTGTTCAAGCAGGGATATATGCGTACCTCGTTCAACAATTCTGCCGCCATCAAGCACAATAATCTCATCTGCATCCTTTACAGCGGATATCCTGTGGGAAACAATAATACTTGTACGCTGCTTCATGATAACCTTCAGATCCCGCAGGATTTCTTCCTCCGTATTGGCATCCACTGCTGACATACAATCGTCCAGTATCAGAATGGATGGCGAGCCAATCACTGCCCTGGCTATTGCCACGCGCTGCTTCTGTCCTCCCGAAAGCGTTACGCCTCGCTCTCCGACCATGGTTTCGAACTGATTTGGGAATTCACAAATGTTATCATAAATTCTGGCTGTTTTAGCGGCGCTCTCTATCTGTTCCTTACTAAAGCCCCTGAAAAAATCAATGTTCTCGCTTATTGTTGCGGAAAATAGAAATGTATCCTGCGGTACACATCCAATGCTGCTTCTAAGTTCGGACAGCGGAATCTGATTAATATCCAGACCATTGATGAACAGTGTTCCTTCCGGTACGGATAAAAGACGGGGAATCATATGAATCAGCGTTGTTTTCCCGCTTCCTGTCCGGCCAACCACCGCGAGCGTCTTGCCTTGCTCAATTTTGATGCTGATATTCTCCAATACCGGTTTAACGGATCCGGGATAGGTGAAGGTCAGATCACGGAATTCAATGGAACCTTTACCGGGTGATGATACAGCTGCGGAGTTTTCTGCAGCGGCTGCTGCGGGTGAGGGAGTTTCTTCAGGAAATACTGCAGGTGTGGCTGCTTCTTCTGCTGCAGATCCGGCAGCTGCTGGATTTGCTGCAAGGGTTGATTTTGCAGATGCTGCATGAGCAGCTGCAGGAGGTACAGCCGGATCTGCAATTTCAGGTTTTTCGTCCATAATAGTGTTGATCCTCTGTAGTGATACGGAACCCCTCTGGAACATGTTTGCGACCCAGCCAACCGCTGTGATAGGCCATATCAGCATCCCAAGATAGCTGTTGAAGGCAACAAAGCCACCCAGGGTAAGCGATCCCTCTATGACCAGAATTCCGCCATACCAGAGAGCTATAACAAAGGATAGGGCAGAGATCGCCATTACACTGGGGAACATCATACTCATCAGCCTGACAAATTTCAAATTCGCATCTCTATTGATCGCATTTGCTTTTTTAAATTTTTCGATCTCCCATTGTTCCTGTACAAACGCTTTCACCACTCGAATACCTGAGAAGTTTTCCCGAGCTGTTTCTGTCAGATTCGAAAAAGCCTCCTGCTGTTTCTGTACCCTGGATTGCATAGCCTTCATGAAGAATACTACGGCAACAACCAGCAGCAGCAGCGGCGAAAAACATGCTGCGGTTAGTCTGAAGCCCGCAGTGTTCCACATCATTACCAATGCCGCAATCGGGATTAAAAGGCTGTCAATGGCAAAAATGATGCCCTGACCGGTAGCCATTGTAACGTTATTCATGTCATTGGTCATATGAGCCATAAGATCACCGGTTTTATGAGCATTAAAATAATTGACCGACAGCTTTTGCAGATGTGCATAAAAACGGTTTCGGAAGGATAGTTCGATAGATCTCGAGACACCATAAAGGGCATATCTGAACAGGAATCTGAATACAGCGACACCTGCTGCAATCAGTACAACAATGAGCGTATATTTCACCAGATTTTCACGAGTAAGGATACCGTTTTCCATATCATTTGTGACATCTCCCAAAATTTTGGGCAGCACCAGCTGGAGCGTATCTACGCAAAGCAGAAAAATAACACCAAGCAGGTATCTGAACTTATTCTTTATTAAAAGGTCCTTAATGTATCGCAGTGTTCCCATATATTCTCCAATATGAATTCACCAACATGTTTTCCAGCTTTTTTACAGTACAATCATTATTGCATTTTTCGCAAAAAGCATCAAGTGCAAATTGATACGTATACCCTTTGTTTATACCCTTATCTCTGTTATAATAAAACATGAAAAACAAATTCCGGAACTGACAGCAGAGCAGGGATAAGGTCAGAGGGGGGGCGTTTATGAGTTTATACAACTATTTGTTAACCGTGCGAAAATTGAATAATATGGGACGCTGGTCTACTGATTTTATGCATCAAAGAACAACCGTAAGCGAGCATTCGTTTTTTGTCGCGCAGGTGGGACAAATGATGGCTATCATAGAGGAACAAAACGGCAACACCATCGACTGGAACAAGCTCTTTAAAAAACTACTGAACCATGATGTGGTGGAAGCACTGACGGGTGATATCATCAGTACAGTCAAGCACAAAAACGAACAACTCAGAGATATGCTCAGCCTGCTTGAAAAAGAGATTGCAGAAGAGAAGCTTCTGGTAAGCATGGAAGAACCTTATAAAGCCATATACCGGGATATCCTGCTGGACGGAAAAGACGATACTATTGAAGGAAAAATCCTCCGGTGTGCGGACCACTTCGATGCGATCATGGAATGTATCGGTGAAGTCCGACTGAACAACCTTGTACCCTTTGTGGATAAATATCATTCCATCCTGGAAAAGCTGTTAGAATCCGATCTGGTAAGTGCCAGGTATATTATCGATACCATACTGCCTGAAATCATAAAGGACTGTAAAGCACTGGAGTAAACCGGCGAAGCCTTAATCACAAGGATAGGCCTTCCGGGTACAATATCATTCAAATGAGGTGTATATATGCTTACAAATGTAGAAATTCAGAAAATAATCCCCCACAGATATCCTTTCCTGCTTGTTGACAAAATCATTGAGCTTGAACCTGGTAAAAGAGCGGTAGGAATCAAAAACGTTACCGTCAATGAGCCTTTCTTTCAGGGGCATTTCCCGGGCTATCCCATTATGCCCGGCGTACTTATCGTAGAAGCCCTTGCGCAGACCGCGGGCATTGCAGCAAATGCGGATGCCGCAGGTGGGGATGGCGACGCAAAGCTTGGCGTTTTTGCAAGCATTGATGGAATGAAATTCAAGAAGCAGGTTGTGCCGGGAGATACGCTGCGTCTGGAGGTCCAAATCCTCTCATCAAAAATGGGAGTAGTGAAAGCAAGTGTGAAAGCAACCGTCGATGATAAAATCGCAGCAGAAGGTGAAATCCGTTTTGCAATGACAACTGTTAAAAAATAAAATACGTCAATTCGCTTCGCTCAGGCAATCAGGTGGAGACTGAACTCCACCTGACCAAGGAAGTTAATTATTTTCGTGCCGGGGAAACATCAGCTCACTGCCAGCGCCTTTCTGGCTTCCAGAAGCATTTCCCCAACCTTGTAGATGTCTCCGGCACCCATTGTAATGATCAGGTCGCCGGAGCATGCATTCTTGTCCAGATAGGCAACGATATCTTCAAAATCTTTGATGTATAGGGTTTGCTTTCCGTTACTGCTGATTTTATCCGCAAGAGTACCCGAGTTGACCTCTCCGGTGTCCGTCTCACGTGCCGCATAGATATCTGTGACAATAATGATATCTGCATTTTCAAAGGCCAGTGAAAACTCCCCCATCAGGGATTTGGTTCTGGTATAGGTATGTGGTTGGAAAACACACCAGATACGCGAATGCTTGCAATTTTTTGCCGCTTTCAGCGTTGCCGCAACTTCTGTGGGGTGGTGGGCATAATCATCAATAACAGTAATCCCATCACTTATTCCCTTCAGTTCAAAACGTCTGTGAGTTCCCCCGAATTTCTGTAGAGCCTTTATAATAGAGTCCATACTGCAGCCCATGATACTGCATGCTGCAATTGCTGCAAGCGAGTTGACTATATTATGGATACCGGGTACCCTAAGTCTTATTTCAGCTATTGGCTCATTGTGGTGAAGCAACGTGTATGCTGCGCACCCCGTATCATCAAAGGTAATGTCCGCGGCACTCCAGGTGTATCCTTCTCCTCCGAGACCAAAGGTTTCTTTATTACATGGCACCTGCTCCATGATTTCGACAGCAGCCGGGTCATCTCCGTACACAAGCAGATATCCGTTCTCAGGAACCAGCTTTGCGAATTTAAGAAAAGTATTTTTTATATGTTGGAAATCCTTGAAATAATCAGCATGATCAAATTCTATATTTAAAATAACCGCCAGATAGGGGTGCAGCTTCAGGAAACTTCCTGTATATTCGCAAGCCTCCGCAATGAAATAATCACTGTCGCCAACTCTGGTTGTTCCCCCGATTGCATCCAGTTCGCCCCCGATATGGATCGTCGGATCCAGACCTTCCTCCAGCATAATCAGCGAAATCATCGAAGTCGTAGTTGTCTTTCCGTGTGTACCCGAAACAGCAATGCTTCCCGGATATCCCTTCATCAGCTCCCCAAGCAGTGTCGCTCTGTCAATACATGGCGTACCGATCTGGGCAGCTGCGATCAACTCTGGATTACTGCTGTTTACAGCAGCAGTATATACTACAAGATCTGCACCGGTTACATTTTCAGCCATATGGCCAATGGTTATCTTTATACCCATTTTCTCCAGCTTTTGCGTGATGGAGGATGCCTTCATGTCCGAGCCTGTGACGATATAGCCCTGGCCGGCCAGTATTTCGGCAAGTCCGCTCATGCTGATTCCGCCAATGCCTGTAAAGTGTATTCTTTTTATATCCTTAGCGCTCAAAATGCTGTTATTTTGCAATGCTAACACTCCCTGATCCCATATTCATAACAAATAAATAATACCTTATTTCTTTTCAAATGTAAAATGAGTTATGCCTTATAGTGTATGCAAAATGTTCCAATATATATATTATTACCAGCTTACCAATAAATGAACCGCATTTATGTATGCAAAACATTATTGACAAATCCGTACTGCTTCAATAAACTCTATCTGAAGCAGTAATTTTGCAGTGCAGGATTTGTAAGGATCCGAAAACATTTATTGTAAAAAATTTCAATGAACTTCAAGGAGTATTTCCATGAGAAAAACCGTTGATATACTTGGTATTCCTGTAGACGATCTCACCATGAGCCAAGCCGTTACAAGAATCGGCCTTTTCATCAAAGAAGGCCATATACATACAATATATACTCCCAATGCTGAAATTATGATGGCTGCTCAGCGGGATCCCGAGCTGAAGAACATATTATCGCAGGCGGATATGCTTACTGCAGATGGTGCTGGTGTTGTACTTGCCTCCAGGCTGCTTGGCCGCCGTGTTGCTGAGAAAGTGTCCGGTGTTGATCTTGTCCGGGAAATATTCCGTACATATTCATCAAAAGGAATACGGTGTTTTCTGTTTGGGGCTGAACCCGGCGTTGCTGAAAAGGCTGCGGTAAATCTCATGACAGAATATCCTGGCATCGTCATTGCAGGATGCCGCAATGGTTATTTTACACAAGAGGAGGATAATGGAATCGTCGATGAGATCAATGCATCCAACGCTGATATCATGCTGGTTGCACTGGGAGCCCCGAAGCAGGAAAAATGGATTTTCAGCCATCTGGACAGATTACAAGTCAAAGTGTGTATGGGTGTTGGTGGTACCATTAATATCCTTGCAGGTACAGCTCAACTGGCGCCTGACTTTTTCAGAAGAAACGGACTTGAATGGCTGTTCAGGCTGTGGAAGGAGCCGCGGCGCGCCAAACGCATGCTGGATTTGCCCAGATTCATGCTGCGCGTCCTGTCGGCGAGAATAAAAGGGCAGTGAAATTCATCGATAGAGCTTGTCTTTTATATGTACAATTTGTTTTACGACCAATCGTCCTTTTTTTACAAACGCTCCGGCATCTATTAAATATCTGCCAGGCCAAAGCTGATACTCAGTGCTTCATTTACTTTGTCCATCAGCTCGTCATCCATATGCCCGATTTTTTCTCTCAGCCTCTTTTTGTCAATGGTTCTGATCTGCTCAAGCAGTATAACCGAATCCTTTTGCAGCCCGTATTCCTGCGCACTGATTTCAATGTGAGTGGGCAGCTTCGCCTTATTGATCTGGGATGTAATGGCGGCTGCAATCACTGTAGGGCTGTATTTGTTTCCGATGTCATTCTGAACAATCAGAACCGGTCTGACTCCGCCCTGTTCAGAACCTATCACCGGGCTTAAATCGGCGTAATAAATTTCACCACGTTTAATAATCACGTTTATTCCAACTCCCCAAGGCGCTCTTCATATTTTTGCTGTTGGTCGCAATCCGCATCCATGCATAATTCTGCCAGTCTGATATTAATGTCGGCCATCTCCTGATAACCCTTCTTCATCCTGTCTCTCATCTGAATCTTTCTCTTTTCGCGTAGATATAACTTCATTGCTTCCCTGACAAACTCACTCCTGTTGGTTTTCTCAACAGAGACGATATGATCTATTTCTTTTAAAAGATTGTCAGGAAGGCTTATCAGTATTTTCTTTAACTCTGCCAAAATGAAAACCCCCATTTTGCAACATTTTTGGTGCAAATCATAAAGAGAAGGCTAAATTAGTCATAACACCATAGCAGCGAGCTAAACAGCGAATGTTTTTATTTTTGCATGATAGTGTTAAAATTATGCCTATAAATAAGCTGCAGAAATAATCTGCATGATACATAGTATATATATTATTATATAGTGATGTATATTCATAATCAAATTAAAATTCTGTTACGGGTGGGAGATATACTCACCGCTTGTAAACCAAATCGGTACCCGCCACCAAGACTTTTTCGTGAGCGTAGTGAGTGAAAAGAGTCAAGAGGTGGGGGACATCTTCGCCTCGTTATATCAGATAGTTCAATACACTGCATATCTCGCCTTCTTTCAGGTACACACGGGGTATCCTTTTCCCTATGATGCATACCAGCTCATAATTGATGGTGCCGATATCTGCCGCAATCTCATCCACACTGATACAGGCCTCTCCCTGACTGCCGAATATGACCACTTCATCCCCTACATGTACCTCATGTTCCAGATCTGTTACATCGATCATACACTGATCCATGCACACCCTTCCGACGATAGGCGCAAATTCTCCATTGATCAGCATCCGGCCTTTATTTGACAAAAGTCTGGTATATCCGTCAGCATATCCGATTGGTATTGTCGCAATCTTGCTTGGCCTTGATGTTCGGAAGGTTCTTCCATAACTGATGCAGGTACCCGGTTCAACATCATTTACCAGTATGACATTGGCCTTCAGCGTCATAGCCGGTTTGAGCCGTAATTTCTCTCTATCCACCTGATCCGAAGGATACAGTCCGTAAAGAATAACACCGGGACGCACCAGGTCCAGATGCATTTCGGGATATTGAATAATACCGGCACTGTTGCATGCATGCTTTACCGGGATATGAATGCCCGCTCTGCCAAGCTCGCTGCAAACGCTCATAAACCGTTCAAACTGCAGCTCTGTGTAGTCTTTCTCATATTCATCGGCGGAAGCAAAATGGGTAAATAGTCCCTCTATGATCAGACCGGGCAGCTTTCCGATTTCCATTATATTCTTCACTGCGCTGTAGCCGGGCATAAATCCTACCCGGGTCATTCCGGTATCCACCTTCACATGAACCTTTGCATTTTTACCGAGCTTTACTGCAGCTGCTGACAGTGCCTGAGCCAGATCATGACTGAAAACAGTCTGTGTTACATCATTGAGAACAATTTCATCCGCCCGTACAGGATCGGTATAGCTCAATATCAGAATTGGTACACATATCCCCATTTTCCGAATCTGAATCGCTTCGTCCAGCATAGAAACAGCCAATTGTGTAACGCCATTATCCAAAAGGGTTCTGACGACCTCCAACACGCCGTGGCCGTATGCATCTGCCTTAACGACTCCCATCATTTCAGTTCTTTTTCCAATCAGTTCCTTGATTTCACGTACATTATGAGCAATGGCATCCAGATCAATTTCAGCCCATGCTCTGTTCAGCTTATATTCCATGGCGTCCTTTACCCTCCATTATGTCCTCCGAATTTGGAAATCGTTATAGTATGATTTCCGATGGACTGATGACATTTTTTATCGTTTGCGGCAGATACTTTATCACATCTCCCGCTACCATACCGTGCATACCCATTTCCGCTGCGGCAGCATCCCCCGCCAGTCCATGCAGAAATACTCCTGCAGCAGCGGCATCTTCAGTGCCGGCTCCCTGAGCAAGCAGACCTGCAATAATACCCGTTAGGACATCACCTGTTCCTGCGGAAGCCATACCTGCATTTCCTGTGGGATTGATGAAAACCCGTCCGTCAGGCAGTGCTGTGACCGTTCTGCTGCCTTTAAGCACAACGGTTACACCGAATTCCTCTGCGAAATTTCTCGCTGTTCCGATCCTGTCTGATTGAATGTCATTGATATGAAGTCCGGTCAGCCGTGACATCTCACCCGGATGAGGCGTAACAATTGCGTCAACGGAAAGCTTCTTCAGAATACTTGTGTTACCGGAGATGGCATTGAGTGCATCCGCATCTAGCACAAGAGGAATGGTGCTTTCGGAAATAATCTTTTCAATGAGCCGGGTTATGCTGGCAGATACAGTCAATCCCGGTCCTATTGCAGCTACATCCATCCTCTTCATGTGCTCCAGGATCTGCTCCCCGCACTCCACAGCAAGGCATCCGCTTCCGCCATCCTCCAGAGGCAGCATGATCGGTTCTGTAAGCGCCGCTCCATAAATATGCATCAGACTTCGGGGCACTCCCGCATAAACAAGGCCTGCTCCCGAACGCAGTGCTGCCATTGACGCAAGGCATCCTGAACCGGTCATACCGGTAGAACCTGTGACCAGCATCACTCTGCCGTAATCGCCTTTATTACTATTGGCTATTCTTGTGGGAACCAGCTCTCTGACTCGCTCCTCATCCATCAGCTCCGTGAGAATTTCCTGCTTCTCTATCACACAGCGCGGTATTCCAATATTGGCTGTGATTAGCCTGCCCGTGTATTCACAACCGGGATTCTGAACCAGCCCTGTTTTAGGCAGGCAAAAGGTCACAGTCGCATCTGCTCTGATACAACTTCCTTTGACAGACCCATTCGTTCCATCGACCCCGGAGGGTATATCAATTGCCAATATAGGCTTTCCTGATTTGTTTGCCGCATCAATTACAAGCCTGGCCAGGCCATCAACCTCTCTGCTGAGGCCGGTGCCAAAAATTCCGTCTATAATAAGGCACGACTGCTCCATTTCATTTCTCAGGCAGTCAAGCTTCGTTTCATCTATACGCTCTCTATCTGTAAGCACACCATCCTTAAGCTCTCCATCTCCAAGCGCTTCATCTGTAAGCTCTTCGACCCCGATTCCCAGCCTCTCCAGAATAGACAGATTGATCAGTGCATCACCGGATATACCTTTCTTAACCCCGGTCAAATACACTTTCACATCATAACCCCTGCTATGGAGCAGCCGTACGACAGCAAAGGCGTCTCCTCCGTTATTGCCTCTTCCTGCGAGTATTACAATCTTCTTGCCCCTGCCGCTTCCGATCATGGAAACCGCTTCCGGAACTACCACCGCAGCGGCATTTTCCATCAGGAGGATGCCAGGTATTCCGTAATCATTTATTGTACAAGCATCGATTATATTCATTTGTCTGGGTGTCACCAGCTTCATATCTGTCTCTTCGCCTCTTTCAGATCCATCACTTCATTTGTTAAAAAAGCTCCCGTCCAGCCTCTCCAGTTCCTCTCCTCCAAGCAGGTCATGAAAATAAGTATACGTATCTGTGTCATTTTGCAAAAGGGACTCTTTTTCATCAATATATTCCTTCAGTTTTTCTCTTGTTTCTTCAATCAGCTTTTCGAGCTCTTCAACCCTTTTCGCGCCGGATCTGATTCGAAAATATACCGCATTGACTGTTTCCTCCAGCAACTCAAGGTTGGCCTGCTTAATTCTTCTTGGCATATTGTCAAGCTGCTCTTCAATTCCCTTTGCCCTGGTGTTTATCCTGTTGATCTCACTTTCAGAATGCTTCATTTCCTTTCTGGCATCTTCGTTATTATTTTCAAAAGCATCGGTTGTAAGCTTCATGATTCTGTCCAGGTGCTGCTTTTTGGACAGTGCAATTTCCTTCTGCTCTGTTGTAAGACGAGCTTCCTCCTTAAGCAGTTCCTTTAGTCTTTCCTCGCAGCGTACAATCCCCGGTGTTTTAGGAGTATTGACAAATAGCTTGTTCCACCGCTCATCAAGGATCAACAGGGATATATCGTTTTTTCGCAAAACTTTAATATCCAGCTTTGATCGGTGATTTGTTTTCCAAGGCAACTGCCACATACAATTATCCCCCTATTGCTTCTTTCTCCATAAGCATATAGTATTGCAGCTTTCGATATTGCTCCAGCATCTCAGCGGTTTGTGCGGAACCGTTTTCCGTATAGGAAGTCTTCTCTTTCAAAAACCGGTTTGTGATTACCGGTAATGCGTCCTTGAGCTCCGTCAGATAATTAAAGTACGCTCCGCCATTGAGCCCTATATACTCCAACAACTCGACGGCCAGAAAATTGGAGCTTACTTCTTCTGCTTCACCTACCGGTATGGATTTGCCGTCTTTGGCCAATAGCGTTTGAGCCGCCAGATTGGACCAAATAAAGTATGGTGTTTCATATTGGTTCAGATAAGCCTCCAGACTGCCCCCCTGATCAATATCAAAGCCCAATGCTTTATACCCGACATTATTCTCCCCCAGATAGGGCAGATGGTCGGCGAAGTGCAAAAGCACCACCGGTTCGTCCATTTTGCCGATAGAATCAGTCAAATATCCTAGCGCCTGATCACATCTGGAAACACCGTTCAAATAGTTGTTAAGAATATTATACTCTTCTGAGTTCATGTTGTCTTTTCTTTTCAGGATTCCAGCGTTTCCCAAATCCTCTTTGGAATAGGGTCCATGGTTGTCAATGGTTACCACAAACTCAAACAATGGGCTGCCTGGTTTTTCAGACAGATGCTTTTTGAATTGGTCCAATAAAAAGCCATAGGTGTCCATGTCAGAAATATAGCCATAGTTCAAGGTAACCTTCTCCTGATCCATATCGTTCTTAAAGAAAATATTGTCAAAACCGAAGAATTTGTATACATTGACTCTGTTGTAGAACCAGGAATCTCCTGGATGAAATGCAATCGATGAATACCCCTTCCCCTCCAGCACTCTTGCCAGCGAGAAGGTATCCCTGCGAAGGTAGGAGGAATATGGGCTTGTCATATCCGGCATGATTGGCATAGAGTGACCGGTTAGAAATGCGAACTCCGTATTTGCAGTCCCACCGCCAAAAATATTGGTTACAATCCTGCCGGAATAAGCCTGTTTTTTGATACGGTTGAAATGGAGCAGTGGATCATATCCTTCGTTAAACTCTATTCCGGGGATACGGTCCATATCATAAAAGGCCTCCCCCATCACAGCAATAATATGGGGCAGCTTTTCCTCCGTGTTGCCGGGCCGGCCTTCATACTGCCGAAGAAGCTGCTCCACCTCCGGCTTTGAGTAGCCTTCCGGCTTCAAAGACTTATAGCTGCCGGCTCTGACAAGAAATGAATACATAAATCCCCGTGATTTGAACTGATTTACACGGGAATAGATCGAACCCCGTATTTTAAAGCTGTCATACAGTTTGGTGTCTTTGTAAATGCCTATAAAGGATAGAGTAAAAAGTGCAATGGACATGAAAATTCCTGCAATTTTAACGATCTTGCCCAATGGCTTTGAACGTACAAACAGGAATAGAAATAGACTGACCAAAGCCCACGCTATACAGCTGGCGATCACAACCGGACCAAAGGGCAGTTCACTGAGCTTTATAACCTTTGCCGCTTCCACCCCCAGTAATACATCCGCCAAGGTAAAAGGTTCCTCTCTGAGCACCATTTTGAAACGGTTAACAATCTGCATCAGCAGAAAAAATCCGCCTCCGAAACAAAATGAAGCCCATTGTCTGGAAGTCAAATGGTACAGCAAAAGCATCAGTAATGTGAGCGGTATGGTGTTGAGGGCAAATAAAAGCGGAGATTCCAGATATCTTCGCAGATTAACCATGTCCGCCACATCGGACAGAATAACGCCGATACCGGATAATCCGGCAGACAGCAGGATCGTTACAAAAATATTGACAATATAATGATGTATTACTATTTTTCGTTTGATTTTCATTACTACCTCTACACTCCTAGTGCTTCCTTCAGATACCGGCATGAGAATACTCGTTCCTGTTGAAGCAACTGATCTACAGCCACATAGTCGATTATTCCCAGCTTGTCAGAAAGTTTGCTCTTAAATTCGCTTATGTCGTTGGAAACTGAATAAAGTCTTGAAACCAGATCCAGCTTATCCAGTATATTATAGAGCCGTGAATTGACTGATTTCTCCGACTTCTGCGCCGATTCAAAGCTATAAAAATCCTTCTTAAAATTCACCGAAAAGACAGTTCCATGAAAGGAATCCGTACAAACAAGCCCGGCATGCCTGAACAGACTAATAAACTCTCCAGGTCCCGCATCAAGCACCTTATGTTTTGTTTGCGGTACGACTCTTCTGGAACCGCACAGCGAAACTACCGGCAAATGATATTGTTCAGATAATGCTTTCACATATTCCGAGTATTTCCTGCCGTCGGTGATAAAATAACACAAAAGGTATGGCTGACTATAAGCCGGTTCCGAAGCCAGCTCACTCCATTCATCCTCGGTTAGCAAAAGTGTTGGATCTAATACCGTGACCGCATCTCTTCCAGATATTTCACGGATGATTTTCTCTCCCTGCTTCTCCCTGACAGAGAGGGCTTCAAACTTCGCCAGATATTTCTTCAGCTCTTCCCGTTTGTCCTCCGATATCGTTGTAATACCAAAGCTGGGGGCATATGCAATCTTTTTCCCTTGGGCTGCAAACTCTGCAAAAAACGCCGGATCAAAGGTTTGCTCCCTGTAAATCAGCGGATTCCATATCTGATCACTGCCGCAAACATAGACATCATATGAAGGCGGCTCCCTCCGGAGTTCCTCATAAGAGCCATAGAACCGTTCTGAGAGCTTCATTTCATGATTGACAAAGCTGTTAAACCTATCATGTCTTTTTTTCAATTTTCCATAGTTTATCAGTGTATTGGCATTGGACAGCAGCGAGCCTGCCGACATTCCCTTTTTAAAAAGTCCGCTGCCCTCTATGGTGTCAGCTCGTATGTAATGAATTATTTCACAATCTGCACCTGCCTTCGAAACAGATTTCATCAGTGCATACGCCTGAAGCTGGGCGCCGTAATGGTGTGCATAGTGAAATGTTATCAGTCCCGCTTTCATCGTCTGCACCTTCTCCCATATGGATTTCGAAATTGATTATGATATTTATATAGAAGCATTGCCAGTTCCTCCCCATACATTTACAAATATATTTCCTTACGGTATCTTACGTAAAAATGTAACTCCGAAGCTGAGCCGAAGGATCTCTACCGTTTTAACAGGGCCTTTCCCCTTTGTAAAATAGCATAGGCGGTCTCTCTCTCCATGATAATATTCCCGCCGGTAATTACCACAAAAGCCCATATTGCCACCGGAATTGCATATAGCGTCCACTGAAACAAATTACCGGGTTTCAGGTCAAAAAAACAGAGAACAGGAACCACCGTAACAGCAAACAGGAAAACAAGCCTCAATACCCGCCGGATGGTCATCACAGGCTTCAGCTTTGTAACTGCTTTTGGTATGTATAAAATCAAGTCAATATCTCTGTACAGGTTTGAAAGTATAGAACCGATGAGCACGCCGGCGATACCAAAAAATGGTGCAAGTCCTACAGAAAAGACAACATTGATCACAGCCTGGATTAACGTGGGCAGCTTTGTTTCCTTATAAAGGCCTGCCGATATGACAAGCATCCCCTGGGGTGCCTTGATGTTGTAGAGTATTCCGACGGCAACAAACAATGCTGCTGTGACAGGCCGTATATAATCCGCATCGGTAAAGCCGGCAGTATAAATCTCAATGAACGGCATGATAAGGACAGCGGCACAGGCATACCCCCAGGTCAAAAGCCCGTAGTACAAAAACTCATATTGCTGATAAGCCTTTTGCAGTATTCCCAGCTCATTTCTCACCAGCAGCTCGCCAAACATGGCGCTGAGTCCCCCGCCAAAGGTCGTCAGAAGCGCAAGGACACTTGCAAAGACCATGTTGTAGACCACAAACACACTGGCCTCGCTGAACCCCAGAAGCAGTGAAGTCACCACAACAGGTGTAGCAGTCGTCACGACACCCAGTATCTGAAGTATCAGAGAATCCCAGCGTTTGTCAAGTGCTTCGTTTTTAGGAGGTACTTTGAAATTGATTTCCTTATACTTTATTCTACCGTACACTATGTAAAGAGCCGAGCGTATGAAAAAGCCCGACAATGCCAGAAGCTGTACAATGACAATGTCTACATGCAAGCTGGCAAGAATGAGTATGATGACTGCATTGACCGCTATGGCCGCAGCATTGATCAGTGAAATGACATAGCTTTTTTGATCGGCAGTATACAGAACCTTGTACTTGCCCACCGCGAAAAACTCCAGTGAGCCTGAAGCTCCTATGATCAGCACCAGAGCAGCTAT
>JAEZLF010000157.1 GCA_023435925.1 Bacillota bacterium | reverse complement strand
TCAGTCCGAACGGAGGAAAATTCCTCAGATATACTGGTCCAATCTCCGATGACTATATCTAATAATGACTTATTTATCATCAATGGAAAACATCAATATTTAAGGCTCAAAATGGTCAGGGGAACGTATAAAGAGGATTGGAACCCGGGAGCGTACATGGGCACGTTATGGGAAGGAAGCTTTATAATGGAATTAGCGGATGAACTGGGTAATACGATTGCAAGCACAGAATTGAGTGGGGTATATACCGAGCCGCTGATATTTCATACCACTTTTCAAATTCATTTTGATGATTATAACAATGATGGGGATATGGATTTCACCATTGGACAGTATGCATCAAGCAATGGCAATACCTATAAGCTGTTTACATTAAGAAGTGACGGAAAAATTGAGGAATTGCCGGTCAAAGACCATACTTCACTGTTCATAAGCGATACGACGGGATATTACTCTACAAAACTTACAAAGGTTGACGATACTTCTTTTACAACAGAGTATTACGATAATGCAAAAGGGAAAACTATCGAAGAAATTTTTAAGTGGGACGGAAAAGCGTTTATTCAGGATAATATCACACAGTAAATAGCAAAGAGCCCAGGGCCGTTCCATCTCACGTCCAGGGCTCCATTTCTAATAATCCAGCTCCAAAATCGTGTAGCCGTCTATCACCGGTATCGTAACAGAATTGCTTGTCAGCTTAAGCTGGGTACCCTCTGGAACCAACATTGCCTGCTTTACTTCAACAGGCAGGTTGAAGTTTAGTGTAATATTGTAAAGCTTTGTCCGCTCTTCTATGATGTCGATGGTTTCAGACTTTCTTACCGGTATATAGGATAGAATATGTGCACAGTACCGGTTATTTTCAGGCTGGTTAAGTATACTTACCGTCATTGTTGACGGACCGTCATGACAGACGATCCTGTCAGCCATAAGCAGCTTTATTGAGTCCCACCAATACTCTTTACAGCTGCTGGTGCAACACGTATATACATAAACTGTATGTTGAGGTAAGTGTGGAAGCAGTTCCCGGATACGATATCTATTCATCCATCAACTGTGTTCACAGTATGCCGTATCCGACCGGAGATATAACCAGGCTTATACAGGCCAATGAAACCCACAGCCCCAAAAACCTGCTGTATTTTAAAGGTGAAATAACAAGTGTTTTATCGGAGTTTCTTGAACATTCTTACCAGATTCCCGACACAGATGTGTTAAAATTCACCGACATTCTGAACGATATTGAACAGAATCTGTCCTGCAGCCTGAGGGTCAGTGATATAGCGCAGAAACATGGCTGGAATCCCACTGTTTTATCAAGAAAACTTACAATAAGATTTGTTAAAGATGCGAATAAACTTATTGAAATAAAGAAATTTTCATTTCAACAATGCTTTACAATGGTTGGCAAAAAAATACATAAAAATATTTGACATAAATATCCACTGCCTATAATATGAGTATTACAGACTATTGACACATAGTACTCTGGACTAATTAATAGGCGGCAATACCTAAAAAATAAATATCTGGAATGATACTGAGGCGTTGAAATATAGCTATTATCTGGGCACTTTATGCTATATGGAGCCAGTAGTGCAACCGGCAGTATTTTTTTCTGGGGAAAAGAGGGGATAAAATGTTAAACAATGCGGTAATTACAGGGAGGTTAACCAAGATTCCGGAGTTAAAACAGGTAGGTGATAATCAAACACCGGTGGTTAATTTTTCACTGGCTGTAGAAAGGGATTTTAGCGACGACAACAATGAAAGGAAAGCAGATTTCATACCGGTAGTTGCTTGGAATGGCCTGGCGAAGTTTGTTGCGGGAAACTTCGGCAAGGGAGGCGCAATATCCGTTCAAGGCCGGCTTCAGTCCAGAAACTGGGAGGATGCGGAAGGAAAAAAGCATTATACGATTGAACTCGTTGCAGAGAATGCTTACTTTGCCGGCGAATCCAAAAAGACGAATGAGATGGTTTCCGAAACGGATTTGGAGTATAAATAAGAAATGTTTTATGGGGGTGGAAGAATGACAGACATGCATTTGGAAAATACGCTTTTGTTGGAGCAATGCGAGGAGACGGGTACTTTTTATCCCATGGAGCTTCAGTATTATGTGCTGGAGAGCGAGATTACTATGGAAGAAGAATTGAAAGGAACAAAAACCTATGGTGTCGGAATTGTTAAAAAAACGCAGGATAAATGCAGTGAAGCAAGGTTTGTAGAAGATTTCTCCAGTAACCTTGCCGGAACAAAAGAAGTTTTGAATCTGCTTGTAAGAAATTCGGTCACTCCAATAAGCTTATATGACGTTCTTGAAGATATCGCATGCCTTTAACGGATAAGCCCGCAGGGCCTGCTTGGCAGAACTGCTATTCGTAAAGTTGTACATAGAATGATAGGAAGCATTCGAAATAGTATTTACAGCAACGGAAGCCCGTATTTAAAACCCGTAGAATTAGACGGGTTTTAAAATGCAATTGATTTGGAGATAGTATCCAGCCAAACAAGCACTTCGATAATAATTATCGGGGTGCTTGTTTGTTAATAGGAATTATGATTATAACTTAATAGATTCCGAATAGTATTCAGAATATGGATTCCAATCAATCACTTGTGATAGAATAACAGTTGATACAGTTCATATGTAAAAGTACTTAATAGAAATTACAATTGGTGGATATAGATGAAAATAGGATCAGTCAATTTAGAAAACAATATTTTTCTTGCACCCATGGCAGGTGTTACTGATATGCCTTTCAGAATACTCTGCAGAGAGCAGGGCTGCGGGTTGGTTTACTCGGAAATGATTAGCGCAAAGGGCATGTTTTATAAAGACGAGAAAAGCTGGAAGCTTGCGGATCTCAGTGAAGCGGAAAAGCCTGCGGCTGTTCAGATTTTCGGTTCGGAGCCTGAAATACTTGCCCATTCGGCGGAAAAGTTGAATGCTTCCGATGCGGCGATACTCGATATTAACATGGGTTGCCCCACCCCCAAGATCACAAAGAACGGGGAGGGCAGTGCGCTGATGCTGAAGCCTGAGCTGGCCGGAGAGATCATCCGGGCAGTTGTATCGGTTTCACATAAGCCTGTAACAGTAAAAATACGCAAGGGCTGGGATGAGGAGCATCTCAATGCCGTCGAGATAGCCCAACTGGCGGAAAAAAACGGTGCTGCAGCTATAGCGTTGCATGGAAGGACCCGTGAGCAGTTTTACAGCGGGAAAGCCGACTGGGGAATCATAAAAAGCGTGAAGGAATCCGTAAGCATACCGGTTATCGGAAACGGTGATGTATACAAACCGGAGGATGCCGCAAGGATGCTGGAGCTGACCGGCTGCGATGCGGTAATGGTAGGGCGGGGCGCCCAAGGAAACCCGTGGATTTTCAACAGGATCAGGCATTACCTGAAAACAGGGGAGCTATTGCCGGAGCCTTCCATGGAGGTTAAGAAAGAAATAATCCTGCGTCATTTGAACATGCTGGTATCGCTGAAAGGTGAACATACCGGCGTGTGTGAGATGCGAAAGCATATTGCCTGGTACATCAAGGGGCATAAGAATTCGGCACAGTTTAAAGACAGGATATTTAAAGCGGTTTCGCAGGACGAAATGGTTGAATTGGTTCATGAACTGCAGTGAGTCTTCTTTACATTGCCTCTGTTTTATACTAGAATAATAACAGAATATATGTTCGGGAGGCTGTTATGAATCTGGAGCAAATGCTGGACTATTTCAAAGCTTCTGAAAAAATAACGCAAAATGTTACCTCATGGGTGGAGCTGCCGGCTCGGGAAGCCATTTATGACGAGTTTCCGGATTTCATCGATGACCGTATCAAAGCCGCGCTTGAAAGAAGAGGAGTGCGCCGGCTCTATTCTCATCAGGCCGATGCTATTCGGGCGGTTCATGAAGGTAACAGTGTTGTGGTCGTTACACCTACGGCGTCGGGCAAGACCATGTGTTACAACATACCGGTGCTGAACAGCATTTTAGAGGATGAAGCATCCCGGGCACTCTTCCTGTTTCCTACCAAAGCATTGTCACAGGATCAGACCTCTGAGCTTCACGAGCTGATTACTGAAGCCGGAGTGGATGTCAAAACCTTTACCTATGACGGGGACACTCCACAATCGGCGAGAAAGGCGATCCGTCAGGCCGGACATATCGTTGTGACCAATCCGGACATGCTTCACAGCGGAATATTGCCCCATCATACAAAATGGACCAAGCTTTTTGAAAATCTGAAATACATTGTGATAGATGAAGTGCACCATTACAGGGGCGTATTTGGAAGCCATCTGGCCAACACGATCAGAAGGCTGAAGAGGATTTGCGATTTTTACGGATCGAAGCCACAATTTATCTGCTGCTCTGCTACCATTGCCAATCCGGCGGAGCTGGCTTCCAGGATCACAGGAACCGAGGTAAGGCTAATCGATAATAACGGTGCACCCACCTGCAATAAACACATTATCTTTTACAACCCGCCTCTGGTAAACAAAGAGCTGGGCATCAGAAGGAGCAGCCTGCTGGAAGCGGAAAGGCTTGCAGAGTCGCTGATACGAAACGGAATCCAGACCATTGTATTTACCCGCAGCAGGCTGAATGTGGAGGTGTTGGTCACATACCTCAGGGACATTTACCATGGCAGCAAGGACGGCGACAGGCGGGTACGCGGTTACCGGGGCGGATATTTGCCTAATCTGAGGCGTGAAATAGAGAAAGGCCTGAGGGAAGGAAGCATTACCGGAGTGGTATCCACCAACGCATTGGAGCTGGGGATCGATATCGGTGCACTGGAGGCCTGCGTCATCTGCGGATATCCCGGCACGATAGCGAGCACCTGGCAGCAGGCAGGCCGTGCGGGGCGCAGAAACGGTGTTTCGGTTACGATCCTCGTGGCCAACAGCAGTCCGCTGGATCAGTATATTATCAGCAATCCGGACTACTTTTTCGGGAAAAGCCCTGAGAATGGGCTGATTAATCCGGACAATCTGGTTATTCTCTACAACCATATGAAATGTGCTGCTTTTGAGCTGCCTTTTGAGGATGGAGAGAAATTTGGCGTGGAGACGACAGCAGAAATACTGTCTTTTATGGAAGAGGCCAGATTGGTGCGACATGTCGGGAAGCGCTGGCACTGGATGTCCGACGTGTTTCCGGCAGATGAGATCAGTCTGCGCAGTGCATCGAATGAGAACTTTATTATCATTGACATCTCCGATCCAAAGCATGCTGTTATTGGGGAGACCGACCGGTTCAGCGCGCCGATGCTGCTCCACGAAGAGGCCATATACATGCATGAGGGCGTGCAGTATCAGGTGGAGAAGCTGGATTTTGACGACAAGAAGGCGTATGTACGAAGGGTGAATGTGGACTATTATACCGATGCAAATCTGGCTGTGGACCTGAAGGTCATCGACGTGTTCCGGGAGGATACCCAAAGGCCTGTGCTCAGAAGCAGCGGAGAGGTGTCTGTCAGCTCGCTGGTTACCATGTTTAAAAAAATCAAGCTCCATACTCATGAAAATATCGGCTCCGGACCGGTGACACTGCCGGAGCTGGAGATGCACACAACAGCTTACTGGGTGAGCCTGCCGGAGGGAATACCGGGAATGTCACAAACCGATGTGCAAAACGGTCTCCTTGGCATCTCGAATGTGCTGGCCAATGCGGCTCCCATTTATCTGATGTGTGATCCCGGGGATATCCGGGTGGTGCACCAGGTGCGTTCCACCTTCACCCAGAGGCCTACCGTATATGTTTATGACAGCTATCCCGGAGGAGTGGGCTTCAGCGATAAGCTATATGAGCTGCATGGAGAACTTTTTGAGACTGCGGCCGATATGGTGAAACGGTGTAATTGCGAATCCGGGTGCCCGTCCTGTGTTGGCCCGCTGAACGAGTTTACGGGAAATGGGAATCCCAAGGAACTGACAATGAAGCTGATGGAGATCATTGGCGGGGCCAGCTGAATGGCTGATGGAGATTACTAAAAAGGGCAGCTAAAGCTGGGAACGCTAATGCTGACAAATAGTAGAGTTACCGCAGAATTGTGTGCAGTGCTTTTATGTGTCCGATGTGAAGGTTGAACCGTCATATCGGGAACCTGGAGGTCAAAATGGATCTGAGAAGTAAATTGGGTCTTTATAAAGAAGGAATAGGGAAAAGCCAGGCCGGGCCGGCGCATCCTCACCACTGCGAGGTTGACAAACTGGTACCGGGCAGGATCGTTACCAATGATGACGGAAGCTGCTATGTCATTGAAAACAGATATCCTTTAGAGCATACTCATGGCGGCAGCTGTCTTGGAGAGGCTTTGGATGTGGCCGAGGACATTCTTGCCTCTCTGGATGGCGGTAATTGGGGAGGACTGGGTGCAGGCGATCTGATGTTTCTGGATACAGAGACTACCGGCTTATCCGGAGGCGCGGGGACGGTAGCCTTTCTGGTGGGTGTTGGCTTCTTTGAAGAGGGAACTTATCTGGTCAGACAATACTTCATGCGGGACTATGATGAAGAAGCGGCGATGCTCTATGAGCTGCAGCAGCTTTTTTCAAAGCGTAAAGGCTTTGTGACATTTAACGGTAAATCCTTTGATATCAACCTGCTTCAGAGCCGGTTTATTTCTAACAGACTCAAACCTGCTTTCAGAGAACTGCCTCATCTGGATCTTTTATATCCGTCCAGAAAGGTATGGGGATTGAAGCTGGAGAATTGCAGACTTTCATCACTGGAGGAAAATGTTCTGGATGAATATCGAAGTGATGATATTCCAGGCGCACAAATACCGGCAGTATATTTTAAATATCTCGATGATCGGGATGCCGGAGATATCAAAAGAGTCATACGGCATAACGAACTGGATATTTTGTCCATGGTATCCCTGCTGGTACGGCTTTCAACCATGCTGCAAAGTCCGATGTCCCAGACAGACGGTGGTTATGAGCTGCTTGGACTAGGCAGGATATTTGAGGCGAACGGGAAGACAGACAGTATGTTGGAGTGTTTCGAGGCCTGTACCGGTTCGGA
>JAEZLF010000148.1 GCA_023435925.1 Bacillota bacterium | reverse complement strand
CTCGGATTTTCAGCCAATTCCTCTTCCGAAGGCAGCACCGGTTTTTTTGTTAACACCTTCAATTCCGGCTTTTTGTTGCATATACACACCGGGAATGAGGGTGGACAGGTGCAAGGTCTTTCTCTTTTCGCAAACTCATTCTTAACAATCCGGTCTTCCAGTGAGTGAAAGGTGATGACACTCAATCTTCCACCCATGCTTAATATTTCTACCGCACCATCTAGCGCTTCTTTCAATGCTCCCAGCTCATCATTGACGGCGATCCTGAGTGCCTGAAAGGTCCGTTTAGCGGGATGAGGTCCTTCCCGTCTTGCTTGAGCCGGGATCGCTGCTTTGATGATATCCACCAGCTGTCCTGTGGTTTCAATTCTTTCCTCATTCCTTGCTTTTATAATGAATGAAGCAATTCTTGCAGCCCAGTTTTCTTCCCCATAATCCCGGATGATTTCTTTTATTTCCTTTTCATCGTATGTATTTACAATGGTCGCCGCATCCAGACTCCCGTTTCTGTCCATTCTCATGTCAAGTGGTGCATCCTGTTGATAACTGAAACCCCTGTCTGCTTCGTCCAACTGGTGCGACGATACTCCAATATCCAGCAGAATTCCGTCTACACGCTGTACACCATGTTGTCTGAGTAATTGGGCCATATTTCGGAAATTCCCCTTGATTAACACCAGTCCGGCATTTCCTTTTGCCTCACGAAGCCTGTTAGCGGAAGCTTCCAGCGCCTCATCATCCTGATCGATTCCCACTAAAGTACCCTTGTCCAATCTTTTAATAATCTCAAGGGAATGGCCGGCTCCGCCAAGAGTTCCATCCAGGTAAATGCCATTGCTTTTGATATTCAGGCTTTCTATGCACTCATTCAACAGAACCGGCTTGTGATTAAAATTCATTCGCAGTTCCTCCGGTCAGCCGGTATTATATGCCCAGCATTGCCATTGTTTCTGCAATGCTGTCCGGGCTGAGACTGTCATCCTGGGCATATTTTTCCCACTTGTCCTTGTTCCATACTTCAACCCTTGTCCCCACTCCGATGATGCTGATATCTTTTTCAAGGTCCGCATGAGTTCTGAGTGTCTGAGGCACCAATATCCTGTAATTCTTATCCAATTCGCATTCCGATGCCGTGGAAAAGAAAAAACGGTTAAATGCCCTTGCATTGTTGTTTGAAAGTGGTAATGTTTCAAGCTTGCTGACAAGATTGTTCCACTGTGCCTCAGAAAAAATGAAAAGACATCCTTCGAGACCTTTGGTTATCATGAATTTCACACCGAGCTCCGCCCTAAAGGCAGCAGGAATAATAACCCTGCCCTTCGGATCTATCGTGTGTTGAAATTCACCGTAGAACAATCATTTCACCTCACTTTTAATCAATTCCAACCACTTTCAACCACTTCGCCCCACTTGTCACTATTTTAATTCATATTTTAGTATTTATCAAGATGCAAATGGAATTTTTTTAAAAAGATAGGTAGATGGTCCTATATAACCACGAATCAGCCGGAATCGTCTTTCCCGGACAGAGTCCTGCAATGCGGAAAAAGACATAAAAAAAGACCATCTCCGCTCATTCGGGATGATCCGTGTTATTCTATTTCATACTATTGAGAGCTGTTAAAGATTGCCTTCTTGCGCCGCATAGATACGCTGAGTAAAATTCCGACATTGAGGTAATTTGCAAGCAGAGAACTGTTACCCTGGCTCACAAACGGAAGAGGTATACCTGTTACAGGCAGTACACCGATGCACATGCCGATATTTTCGATAAAATGAAAACCCAGCATGGCCGTGATACAAATGACCATAAAGGAACCGTAAGCATCCCTGGAGTTCATAGCAATGTAAATGCTCCTAAGCAATATAAAAAAGATGATCACAATAACCAGCATGGATCCTGCAAACCCTAATTCCTCGCCGATCACAGAAAAAATAAAGTCGGTTTGTTTTTCGGGAACATTAAATACACTTACCGTAGAACTGCTGTTTTGTGTCTGAAGGCCATGAAACAACCCCTTGCCAAAAATTTGCCCCGACCCGATTGTCATTTTAGAACGGTAAACCTGAAGGCCGCCCCCTTGCAGATCTGTTTCAGGGAATAAAAATGTCAGTACTCTGGTTTTGATATGCGGGAATTTTTCCGGTATCACAAAAAACCATAGAATAGGCGCCGATACTAGAAAGGTGCCTAAAGCGATCATAAAATATCTGTAGGGAATGCCATAGATAAAAAGCATGACTACAAAGGCAAAAACAAAAACTGTCATTGTACCAACATCTCTCTGTAAAAGAACAAGCACAATAGGAAGCATCGAATAAATCAGAAGCTTAACTACATTTTTTCCGATCTGCTGTCCTTCCTTCAAGCGCTCAAAAAAAACCGGTACCACTACCGCAAACGCTACTTTTGCCAACTCTGACGGCTGAAATCTTCCGATTACCGGAACAGTAATCCAGCTTGTACTTCCATGCACCTCATCCCCTATTACAAGTACAAGGCCCAACAGCACCATACTGGCTATATACAAAATAATGCCTAGCGTTTTGAAATCTTTATAATCGATGGCCGAAATGGTGATTGCCATGATAATGCCGATTCCCAGACAAATGACCTGCTTGAGCCATGTTGCATTCACACCGGCTACACCGATAGCGCTTTTTAAAACGACAATTCCAATAAGAGACAACATTAAAATAGCTGCAAAAAGCGGATAATCAAATTGCTTCAGATAATTTGTACCTTTCGTCTTCTCAACAAAATACATGATTTCCCCTTAACCTCTGTAAAAACTGACAATCAGCTTATCCAGCTTTACACTGACCTTGTATATTTCTTTAAAGCTTGCACCCAGCTCTATCAGTCTATCAAGCTCCTCCTTCAAGACTGCGATCTCTGTTTTTATGTTATTTCGATTCACTTCTTCTCTTCCTCAGTTTCTTCAGTGGTTAAATTGATATCTTTCTCCGTCATATCTGCTGGTTCGGCTTCTGTTGTCCCGTCTTCAGATTCTGCATCTGCCGGCACGGCATCTGCTGTTCCTTTAGCATCTTCTGCACCTTCTGCAGACTCTTTTGCGGCAATCTCCTCTTCCTTCATCTGCATCAGCAGGGAACCGTATCTGCTTTGTCCCAGATCCACCGGTTCTTCATCCGCTTCTCTACCCTTTCTGAGCTTTTTGCGGATAAGCAGTGCGCCAAATACCAGTACAAGCAACAAGGATAACAACTGTGAGACCCTGATGCTTCCCAGCATCAGGCTATCCGTTCTGATGCCTTCAATCAGAAATCTTCCGGCACCGTATAAAATCAGGTATAAGTATAAAACTTCACCCTCAAACTTTTTCCTTTTCCGATAAAATATGAGAAACAGAAAAATGGCAACATCCCAGAGGGATTCATACAGAAAAGCCGGGTGCACACCCCATTTGGAAAGATCCAGATTCTGCTGCAGGCTGCTCAGGTAAGCATCCGCATATTCTCCATTCATTCGCCAGGGCAGGCTGGTCATTGTCCCGAAGGCTTCCTGGTTCACGAAATTGCCCCACCGGCCTATACCTTGTCCAAGTACCAGATAGGGAACACAAAAATCCAAAAGATGCAGAATCGATATTTTCTTCTTTTTGGCGTATATCCATGCAACCAGCAAAGCGGTGATAACTCCTCCATATATCGCCAATCCGCCGTTTCTGGTCAAGAATATCTCGATGAGATTGTCCTTAAACTGATCCCAGTTGAATATGACATAATAAAGTCTTGCTCCCACAATCGCAGCGGGTGCGGCATACAGTACCAGATCCAGTATATTGTCCGGCTCAAGTCCATATTTTCTGCAGCTTTTTACAGCCAGTAATACAGCAACTAAAAACGCCAACGCGATTATGATTCCATACCAATAGATTTTAAACCCAAATAGCTCAAAGGCCCATCTTCTAAGTTCAAATTCCAGACCCCACAATCCCGGGAAACGTACATCCATCCCAAATCCCCCTCTATACTGGTTTTATGATAGACAGAGCAATATTGTCCTGATTAAAGTGCTCTTTAAATACCTCACTGATATATTCAAAAGTTATTTTATCATAAACCTCTAAATAGTCAAACATGTTTACGCCTTTAAAGTAAACAGATATAAATGAGTGAGAAATCCTTTCGACGGAATTGAATTGGCGCATATACCTGCCAAGCATGGCCCTTATTAACCTGTCGTATGTTTCCCTGTCAAGTCCCTGCTTCTTTGTCACTTCCACCGTTTGGCAGAATCGGTCTCTGACCTTTACCGGATCAGGAGATTCCCCTCCTAAAACAGAGAATGCATAGCCCTTTTCTATCGTGAAATCAAATTCAAAGGATGCATTCAGGAGTCCTTCACCATACAGATCCTCATACAGTACAGAGCTTCGTCCAATGAGCATGTCAAGCAAAAGCTTCACTGCAACCTCCCGCTTCAGCAGTTCGATTCCATCGTTAGCTTTATAGTTGTCTCGATATCCCATCTGGAATATCGGCATGGAAACCGCCAGAGATTGTTCCGTATAACTCTTCCTGATCTTGTCCGGTTCCTGTGGCAATACCCTCTCTATCTGCGGCCTTTTATCCGTCTTTTCCAATGCTTTTTCCACCTGGTTGAAAACGCTCTGAGGATCAACATCCCCAACAACCAGAATGACCATGTTCGAGGGATGGTAAAAAGTATGATAGCACTTGTACAGCGCTTCTCTGTCAATCCTGCTAATGCTCTCAGCTGTGCCCGCTATATCAATTCTGACAGGATTTTGACTATATAGGGCGCCCAATAGGTTAAAAAATGCCCTCCAGCCCGGATCATCCTGATACATCATGATCTCCTGGCCAATAATCCCTTTTTCCTTCTCCACGCTTTCCTCGGTAATCCAGGGGTTTTGCACATAATTCAGCAACAGTTCAAAATTATCCTCAAACCGGTCTGTGCAGGAAAAGAGATAAACCGTTTGGTTAAAGCTTGTGTATGCATTGGGATTTGATCCAAGCTTTGAGAATTTGTCCATCACACTTCCGTCCTTTTGCTCAAAGAGCTTATGCTCCAGGAAATGTGCTATCCCATCCGGCACCCTGGTGGGCTTGGACTCTCCCGGAATAATAAATTCATTATCCACAGAACCGTAATGGGTTGAAAAAGTCGCATATTTTTTTGAATATCCCCTTCTGGGTATTACAAAAGCTTTGAGTCCGCTGTTGTGCTCATATTCGTAAAGCACTTCACCGGCTTTATCATAATGAATCGTATTGATCTTCATTGATTCAACTCCTCTTTTCTAAGTAAGTTAACATTTCTTGTACTGTCCGTTTAAATTTCCTGCGCAGTAAGGAAATATACGGTATCGAGATAGACATTAGAAGCGACTCGGATGACATCGTTAATGGACACCTTGTTCAGCTTTTCAATAACCCCATCGAAATTATCATTCGTACCTGAGACAGTCTGGCTCAGGTAGAAATCAACGATATTCATCTGACTGTCTCTCAGGGAGTTGATACCTGTTTTCATAGTCTTTAATGTAGCTTCCATCTCCTGCTCCGAAATATTTCCGTTTTTTATTTCGTCCAATTGCTTGAGTATAATTTCCATCGCCTGGTCCTTATTCTTGAACTCAATTCCACTGCTGATAACCATCAGGCCTTTAAATTTTTCAAGTCTTGAGAAGGCATAGTAGGCCAGGCTCGCTTTTTCCCTAACATTCTGGAATAGCTTGGAATGAATACCTCCGCCCAGAATTCCGTTATATACCATCAACGTCTGATAGTCCTTGCTATCTGGAGCAATATTGGTGCGAAACCCCAGACAAAGCTTGCCTTGTGTTATATTCATTGTCTCTGAAACATACCGGGAACCGGCATTCTGCTTTTTTGCAAACCCGCTTTGGAGTTCTTTGATATCTCCCCGCTTCCATTTCCCGAGACGGTCCTCTACAAGCTTCACTTGTTCATCATTGATATCTCCGGTCAGAAAAATCTGTAATGGATAGGTTTCCACAACCTTCCTATAGTGCTCCGCAAGCTCTTCTGCGCTGATGGTCTTCAGATCCTCTACAAAGCCATAATCGTAAATACCATAGGGTTCATTCTTGCATACTTCTTCCAGGCACCGTTCAACACTATACTGCATTTTGTCATTGACTCTGCTCTCGATGAGCATTTTTAGTTTATCCTTCTCTTGTTCCAAAAAATCTTGTCTGAAGCTGCCATGATCGATAGCAGGTTTTGAAATAATGCTGCAAATCAAATCAAATGCCGTGGTAAATGAGTCTGTGCCATCAGGTATGTACTTCTGTGACAAAAACTCTGTGTAGAATTGTATGATATGCCTCTCGCCTTTCTTAGTAACACCGCAGTCAAAGCTGGCGCCATAAAGCTTTTCCATCTGCATTGCAATCTCCTTGAATGTGGGATATGCTTTACAGCCGCGTCTCATAACCGCAGGGAGTAGTGCGTTTTTTGTCACAGTCTCCCTTGTCAGATTATCCTGGAAAAAGAAATTGATGCTGCTTGTTTTGAACTTATCCGTGCTGATCCTGTAAATGTCAATGCCATTAAAAGAGGCTATCTTTAAGGCTTGCTCGGTTATTAATGAATTTTCCATCCATACCTTCCTTTCCAATGCCTTTGTCCTATTATTTACTATACGTAAAAGAGCCGACTATTCTGAATCTTTATAACAATATCTATAGTATAATAAATAAGTGATATAATATTCAATATCTGGAAGCGATATTGCCACATTTTAAGACAGATAAACAGCCGCTAATATCAAAAACTTATGGCCATGCATCCCATCCTGACTTTTTCATTATAAGGCTGCAAAAAGCAAAGAAAAAAAATAGTACACTATTGAAAATAAATACTGCGCAAAATGAGAAGGATTTTACCAATAGGAATGTACAGCTCATTCCAGCCAGCTTTCCCATATTTGAAAAAATATCACCGGCACCCGACGCCCTTGCTATAAATTGCTTGTCAGTGACCACCTGAAGCCTTGCGGCCAGAAATATACCGCATATGGAAATGATTGTGCCTTCAATAAATTGCATAACCAATACTTTTTCATAGTCCAAAACAAACGCATAAAACATCCAAACGATAGCAACCAGCATCAAACCGGTATAAAAGAGGCGGTTCTGTATCTTCCTCAGAAACCCCTCCAAATACTTCACTAATAGCATGGCAATAAAATTCGTTCCGTAATAAACCGTTATCATGAGACTCCATCCTTTTGCAGTCACCTTGAGCACATCAAATGCATAGGGGTAAAACGCAAGATTCACGGAAATCGTGCAAAAACCCATCATTGCACCTATTACCAGTAATTCTCTCACATTTTCTGATGAAAGACTGTACCTCATCCCACTCCAAAAGTGAAACCCGGGAATTACGCGAATGATTTTTTTACTTTTATATAAACGGTCAGCAAATCGTTCCCCTTTTGTCCATGCAATCCCTGCAGCAAAGGTCAGTAAGCAAGATATAAGACAACATATGCCCGCGATCAATATGGCAGGAGCAAATCCATACTGATCCGTCACAACCCCGGCTGTCATCGGTCCTATGATATATGCAGCCCCTGAAACACCGGATAATAACCTGTTAGCCTTCAGAGCTCCCTTTCTTCCGGTCATTTCCAGCAGAAGCTTTCTTTTTGAAGGTCCATAGAATACATCCAAAAATGAAAGCAGAACAAGCAGCAGGTAGGCCTGCAAAACATGTTCCGCAAAAAGAAACAATGGCACAGTCAGAAACCGGATAAAATCAATCACAACAAGCAACAGTATCTCATCCGTCTGATCGCCCAAAGCTCCGGCAAAGGATGAAGCAATGATACTCGGTATAGCTGATAGTGCAATGCCAAGTGCCGCGGCAATGCCTGAGCCTGTCAGTTTGAAAATAAGCGTTGTTATGGCAATCAACCGGATGGCTTCACCAAAATTGGTTATCCCCTGACCTGCAAGATAAATGTAAAACGCTCTGCCACCCTTATGCACTATCCTCAACCTCACTGAAAAGCATATACTATGATGCTATTCCATGCGGTTCAGTTTATGCCTGTTTCCACCAGCCAGGGCATTGGCTTATAGTCACTGACGCCCATGTATTTGGTATCCACACGATTGCCGGTGCTTATGGTGATCCATGATTTCACCACTGCTCCATCCATACCTTCCAATATCGTCTTTTGCTCACCGGGACAAATCTGAGGATTGGTTTTATACACAACAGGTGCTTTTCTGATCTCCACCACTTCATGAGTCCATTCAACGTCCGGCCCCGGCTGACTGCCGTAAAAAGCCATATACAGTACATTATCGATACCCTGCGCCCAAATCATGATATCAGAGCCGGTACCATTTTTAAAACGGATATCCTTCATTCCATATGCCACCGTAGCATCCTGACCGTATGGTACATAGGGCACCGGCATACTGTGATTATGACGTTCAACGATCTTCAGGTTGGAAAGCACGGCGACATTGTATAACGTGGACGCGATTTTACAAACTCCGCCTCCTATTGTCGTGGTAAGTGTCGTACCCATATATGTCGGCCCTTTCTCAAAGCCCTTTTCCTCTGTATAGGGGCCTATTGCCGAGTTCTGTGAAAAAACCTCACCGGGCTTAATGACAATGCCTGCTAATAGGCTGGCAGCGAGGTGGACATTGTATTCCTCACCCGGGAGCGGATCTCGAAGCACGGTTTTATACCCTCCCAAAAGCACATTGGTATCATTGCGCAGCCTGGCCTTTATGAATTCCCTGTCGGCTTTCCAAGGCATATCCGATGTCGGGCCTGAAACCATATCCATGCTTATGCCTTCCCGAATCACACTCTCTGTGACGACAGCTGAAAGGGGCTGAACGGCAGCTGTCGTTTCGGATGTACTTATAAGTATTCCAATTATCATTAAAATTTGTAAGAAAAATATTTTTTTATTCATGCAGATATTATCTGCCTTCGACATTAAAATACACTGTAAAATTAATTCCAGTAATAAAAAACAATCCTGCTTCATATTGTCTCTGTGAAAGGTTAAGGAAATAACATGGCTAAAAAATTGGGAGGCAACAGGAACATGGTGGTATTTCTTGCGCTCTTCGGCATGATATGCTGGGGTATCGCACCAATTTTTGCAAAATTCGCATTAAAAAACATTGATCCGGCAGCGGGCCTCGTTCTACGGACCATATTTGCATCCAGTGTCGTATCCGGTTGGGTAATACTCAGCGGCAGTTTTGTAAAAGTGAGCAGCATTCCTGCAAGCGCCTGGTGGCTGATCGGAATCGAAGCACTGCTGGCAACATTGGTTGGGGACCTGGCCTATTATGCGGCAATAAAAAGAGGTGACGTATCTCTTGTCACCATCATCATGTCCAGCTCACCGCTGATTACCATGTTATGTGCTGCATTGTTTCTTGGAGAACAAATCACTCTCATCAGGTTGGTCGGCGCCGGACTGGTTATCGCTGGAATTATTCTGATTATATGATTTCCTGCTTCCAAGCACATGAATATAGTCCGCCTTAGGGTCAGAAGTGCCTTGAAGCTGACACCTTTGCTCCTTCAGCAGCTTTATATAATCGATTACATCTGTCGTGATCCTTTCACCAAGACAGACCACCGGAATTCCGGGCGGATAAGCCATTACCATTTCTCCCGCAACCTCACCGGCTGCATCCTCTAAACGTACACTTTTTTTCTCATTATAAAAAGCAACGCGTGGGGAAACGATCATTTCCAGGCTGTCCGGAATAGATGTGGTATTTCTCAGTTCTTTACTGCAGCCCTGCGCTGCCAGTGTCCTCAAAGCATGAACCAGTGCTTCAATAGTCTCCCTTTTATCTCCCAGAGTTATGACAGCCAGAATATTATATAAATCGGACATTTCCACCTGAATGTTAAACTTCTCTCTCAGCACTGACTCTGCCTCATAGCCTGTATAGCCTAATTTTCTAATATTGACACCAAGCTTTGTCTCATCAAAATCTGCACAGCCTTCCATTCCCGCCAGTTCGCGTCCGAATGCATACAGTCCGTCAATTTTATTGATCTCACTTCTCGCCCACCTGGCCAGACCAAGGGTCTCCTCCAACAAATCTGCGCCATTCACCGCAAGCTGCTTTCTGGCGATATCCAATGAACACATTAACAGATAGGACGCACTTGATGTAAAGGTCAGTTCCAGGGAATGCTTAATTCTGTCCTGCGAAATTAAGCTGCCCCGCGAAAGCAAGATTGAGCTCTGAGTCAGTGAACCCGCTGTCTTGTGAATACTTGCAGCGCTCATGTCGGCTCCAACCTCCATCGCAGTAAGCGGGAAATCATCATGAAAGGACATATGCGCACCATGCGCCTCATCGACAAGAACCGACATACCGTGCATATGCGCTACTCTTACGATGGACTTCAGATCCGATGTCATTCCGTAATAGGTTGGATTGATGATAAAGACTGCTCTTGCATGAGGGTTCTGCTTGATCGCCTTTTTTATGCTTTCTACGGATACCCCCATTGCAATGCCAAGCTCCGTATTGATCTCCGGCTGCACATACACCGGCATAGCACCGCTTAGTATAATGCCGCCAATGGTAGACTTATGCGCATTTCTCGGGATAATGATCCTGTCTCCCGGTTCACACGCGCTCAGAATCATCGTCTGGACACCGGATGTGGTGCCGTTTACGAGAAAGTATGAATAATCAGCTCCGAAAGCATGAGCCATCAACTTCTGTGCTTCCAGTATGACACCCGTGGGATTATTGGCATAATCCAAATCCTCCATGCCATTTACATCCATTCGGAGAGCTGTATCCCCTATGTATTCCGCTAACTCCCGCAACCCTTTGCCCTGCTTGTGCCCGGGAACATGGAAGGGTATCACATCATCCTCGATATATTTTTTCACCGCATCAAAAAGCGGTGTTCTGTTTTGGTTAATCCGCACCTGTCTACCACCTGAAGCCTTGCTGTGAATTACTCTTTCAAATTAATCAGCAAATTCATCCATGTATTATATGGCAGGAGGTAAACAAACGGTGCATATCCATTTTTACTGTGTCTGCATAAGATGCCAACCTCTAACTTACTCGTATCTTAGCGACTCGATTGGATCCAGATCTGCTGCTCGTTTCGCCGGATAAACTCCAAATATAAGTCCTAATGCCACTGAACCCAGGAAGGCCAGAATGATTACCTGAAGATCCACAACGGGAGGAATCTTGATCAGTGAAGAAATGATGCCTCCGGCAATAACGCCAAGGATAATACCCATAATTCCGCTTATTCCCGTCATGATAATAGACTCGGTAATAAACTGAAGTATGATATCTTTCTTTTGAGCACCCAACGCCTTTCGTATACCAATCTCCCGGATTCTCTCCGTAACGGACACCAAAAGAATATTGATGATGCCTATACCGCCAACAATCAGCGTAATAATAGCTATTACAAGCAGAACGGAAGAGATGACTCCCAGCACATCGGAAAAAGCCTTTTGCATATCGGCAGAATTCTGCGCCATATAGACATCCTCACTGCCATGCTGTGCTTCCAACCCTCTAACGATCCTCTTCCCAACATCCCGAAGCTTACTCTTGTCAACCATCGAAACCATAATACTGTCCAGCCTTTCGCTGTTGGGATAAATGGACTGTATGGTGGTTAACGGCATATAAACAATGGCTGGTATCATATCGCTGCTATACATACTTTCGAACAAATCATCACCGCTTGCCTTAACACCAATGATTTTTAAGGTGATTGTCGTTCCTGACGGTGTTTTGAGGGTGACTTTCTCCCCTACTACATTTTCTTTGTTCTTAAAGTACTTCTTTGCAAATGACTCATCCACAATAATGGCTTTATTTCTTGAAGTCATATCAAATTCATTAATAAATCTGCCTTCCGCCATTTCTATCAGATCAAAATACTTATACTGGGAAGAGACAGCAATGATAATCGCATCCTTGGTTTCGCTACCAATACGCAGTGTTCCGCCCTTTTGCTGATATGTGGCAATGTTCTTGATTTCCGGTGCAATCTTTTTCGTCGTCTCCATGTCTTCCATACGCAGCCAGTCCTTTTTGTCAACACTCATGTTTTTATATGCGATGGTTATTGTATTTGCACCTATTTTTTCAAACTGGCTGTTCATATAAGCTTCAGCCGCACTTCCCAATGCCATGATGGTAATTACCGAGAATACACCCATGACGATACCAAGCATTGTCAGAATCGATCTCAGCTTATTTGCTTTAAGGCTGTCAAGAGCCTGTTTGAAGCTTTCGGAAAAGTTCATCTGATCATCCTCTATTCTTTCTACCCTATATCACGTAAACTTATATGCCCGCCGCCTGCTAAACATTCAATGAACGCTTGCGAGAATTGTGCACCAAACCGGGTTTTTGCTACGCAAAATACGCTGCAGGCGCTGCAGCACCTTCCGTACGCGTTTTGTGTGTATCGCACCACTCTCCGCCCCGTTATTTTGTTACCTTGACCCGCGCGCCATCTCTATAAGTAGCCTTTGGATTCAACACAACCAGGTCTCCCTCCTGGAGTCCCTCCAGTATTTCAACCATCATATCGGAATTCATACCAACCGTTACTTTTCGTTCATTCATGGTTTTAGCACTCTCATTAATAACAAAAACCATATTATTATCATCTAGATCAGGAGTAATGGCTTCCATTGGGGCCAAAAGCACATCTGTTTTATTCAATGTTGATATTTCACAGGTCACATTAAAACCCGGTTTCAATACATCGCCCGATCCGCTGACGTCCACCAGAATCTCAACAAATGTCTCATTCCCTGCCGAAGTCATTGAAGTCACGGCAACCGGTGAAATGCTTTTTACGCTGCCGGTAATCTCAATGCTCTCATCAATAGCCTCTCCGGTAATTCTAGCCTCTTGTCCGACCTCAACATTTTTGATATCGAATTCCTTTACTTTTGCTCGGATTTGAAGGTTATCCGGATTAATAATCCTGTAGGCAGCCTGCATGGTTCCTGTAAATCCACCTTCCTGAACCCCCAGGCTTGCTATCACTCCATTTGCGGGGCTATTGCAATCTTCCTTTATAGTATTGATTTTTTTCTCCAAATCCGTTATCTGAATATCGATGGACTTGATACTGTCTTGTGCAGTCTTTTTAGAATTATTCCTGCTTTCAACAGCCGTATTATACGCGATCCTTGCATTTTTCAAACCACTCATGCCTGATTCGGCTTCTATAAAAGCCTTCTCCGACATATCCAGCTCACTTTTGGAAATGGCATTTGCCTGGTAAAGAGCCTTGTTATCTTCGTAAGTTTTTTTACTGTCATTGTAATTACGTTCAGCCGCCTTCAGGTTATTGGAGGCCCTCTCAACTTCCGCATCCAATGCCTTGGAATTCAGCGATGTCTGTTGTGTGTTTCTATTCAATTTAAGCGTTTGAAGCTGCGAATCCAGTGCTGACAGGTCCAGCTCAAATAGCTGTTGTCCCTTCGTAACCTTCTGACCTTCCTCTACCAGCAGTTTTTTTACTTTAAGCGGTGTATCAAAAAATACTTCAATCTTTTCCGCTTCCTCAATCACCCCATCGGATGAGATATAGGATGATATTTCACCCTTCTCAATTCTGGCAGCTTTCACCGAAAATACATTGCCGCCGGACGTACTTGTAGCCTTATAAATGCCTGCAGCTGCCAGGCCTATTATTAATATTGCAATAACACCGCCAATGATCACCTTTTTGTTCATTATTAACCTCCGCAAAAACTTCTTTATGTCTATATGGCTCTATACTGCACAAATGCTTACATAAACGCACTCAAAGCTGCTTCTCCGAACCCGGCTATAACAAGCCCAATAAGGAATATTGCTGCAACTACGATATATACATGCTTGCTTTTCAGCTTGCTGACGGCTGTGAATCCAATCGCCATCACTGCATAATTCCATATACTGAAAATTTCCAACCCCTTCAAAATTCCATAGAGAAATGTCCCTGCCATATCCGATGATGCCAGTGTGGCCAGACTCGTCAGCGGAACATCCAGATGAAGACTGCCTGTAAAAAAGGAAACAATCAGTATCAAAAGCATATATAAAGCTGATATCACGCCAGAATAGGCTGTTACCGACAAGTACGCTTTGAATTTGCCTTGCCCACCCATGATTTTAAAAATAGCAAAGAAAATTGTAGTAATGAAAAGCATTCCGACAATCGCAGCAAACGGGGTCGAAATCAATCCCGATGCCATAGCAGTTGGTAAACTCTCCTCAATCATTTCAGCAGTCATGGCCTGCCCCGTCAAGGATTCCATATATTCTGACGAAGCAAGAGTGGTGTTACGCAGAAAATCTTTATAAAGTGGCAGTCTTGCCAAATAAAGCACATCCAATGACAGTGCAGAGAGTATTAACCCAAAAAGCACTCTCGGCCTCTGTGCCAGATTTTCCATGAGTTTGCCGGGTGAAGTCACCGTCCACAAAATTCTCTTTAGGAACCCCGGTTGTTTCGAAACAACTTCCTCATTCATGTAGTTCATTTGAACTTCAGACATACAATCAACCTCTTTCTCTGAAATATTTAATCATTATCAGACTACTTCCTGTGTTTTTCTTGCATTAATCAGCTCTCTCGCATCAACAGGCCGTTTTATATGTTCATCGCTGGTTAAAAACCCATCACGGAATGTGACAACCCTTTTTGTATGCTGCGCAATATCCGGTTCATGCGTTACCAGTACGATGGTGACACCTTCCCTGTTCAGTTCCTGAAAGACCGCCATAATATCCTCCCCTGCCGCCGTATCCAAATTACCGGTAGGCTCATCGGCAAGAATAATAGCCGGTGTATTCACGAGAGCTCTTGCGATTGCCACCCTCTGTTTCTGCCCACCAGACAGCTCATTGGGTTTATGGTCCATCCGGTCTGCCAGACTAACTCTCTCGAGAGCTTCAATCGCTTTCCTTCTCCGTTCTTTCTTTCCCACTCCTGCATAGATCATAGGCAGTTCCACATTTTGCAGCGCTGTGATTCTGGGAAGAAGATTGAAAGATTGAAATACAAAGCCGATTTTCAGATTGCGGATTTTAGCCAGTTCAATATCATCCAGGCTCGATATGCTCACACCATCGAGCTCATAGTAACCGGCAGTCGCCCTGTCAAGACAGCCTATAATATTCATCAGTGTAGATTTGCCAGATCCCGAAGGACCCATAATGGAAACAAATTCACCCATTTCAATGTTCAAATTGACATTTTTCAATGCTTCCACTTCGATCTTTCCTGTGCTGTATATTTTACCCAATTTATCCATTTTGATGATCATGCTTCTACCATCCTTTAAGTTATGCAAACAAAACAGCTCCCTTGAAAAACAATCAGAATGTGTTGATTACATCACATTCATGCTTAGATACGTTTTATATTCTGTTTTGTCTTAAAATTATTACCTATTTTATGAAATTAACCTAACAAGTTTATCTTTATTCATCCTTTAAATCAAAATATGCTCTTGTAGCTTGTATATCTTTTTGTATTTGTCTCGACAGCTCTTCACCGTTCGGAAATTTTAATTCATTTCGCAACTTTTTCAAAAAGAATACTTCAATGCTACTTCTGTAAATGTCCCGGTCAAAATTCAAAATATGGGTTTCTACACTTATTCTATCCGTGTCACCAAAGGTGGGGTTAACACCTATGCTGGTCACGCTGTTGAAAAACTTACCGTCGTAAAGGGTTCTTGTAATGTATACTCCCTTATGAGGCATAATTAAATACTTCTCCGGTTCCAGATTTGCAGTAGGAAATCCGATCCTGCGACCAATCTGCTTTCCGTCCAGCACCTCTCCCGTAATGGAGTAATGACGGCCCAGGAGCCTGAAGACTCCCTCCATATCCCCTTTGGTTACATGCTGCCGGATACGTGTACTGCTTACGACTTCATTATCGATTTTGACAGGCGGAATCACAATCAATTTATAATTGTACTTTTTCCCGAGTTCATGAAGCAGATTTACGTCGCCTTCCCCCATGAATCCGAACCGATAGTTAAAACCCGCCACAAGAAGTCTTGCGCCAAGTCTGCCCACAAGCACATCCTTTACAAAGCTTTCCGGCTTCATTCTGGAATAGCTCTCATGAAATTCATCGAAACAAATATAATGAAGGGCAGTCTCACTCAAAATTTGAATTTTTTTACCCACCGTCATCAGTAATGGGGTAAACAGCTTTTTTCTGAGAATGTTCTCCGGATGCTTTGTAAAGGTATAGATAATGGATTCCAGGCCATTCATCCTGCTCTCGCTGATCAATGTGTTTATCAAAGCCATATGCCCGATGTGCAGTCCGTCAAAATTTCCAAGGCCGACCGCTGTTGAACCTTTTTCAAACTTACCGTTTTCTGATCCAAATATTGCTTTCATCTGTAATGACCCCAATCATACCTTAAAAGAATTTTTTAACCTTCAGCCAGGATTTCCCTTCATCCTTCTTCACTTCGCCCAGTGCAATAAACTTACCGGTAACACTATACACGCGGACATAGCTGTTTATCTTACTTCCATCATCACACTCGTTGCTCCCGCCGCTGCATAAATCTCCATCGCTTTCGTTTGCCAAACTCTGAATATCCGGAACTTTTACATTCATTCCGTTCCGGAATTTTTTATCGGACTGTTCATCCAGCTTATAACAGGGATATGCGCAAAAAATACTTTCCACTCCAAGAAACGCTGTCTGAATCGTCCCGTTGCTTTGCATTTCTGCCAAATCTTCAAGAGTGAATGCATCTTTTATTTCAAAAGGACCGGCTCTTTTTCGTAATAAAAACGACATATGACCTCCACAGCCGATCCGCTCGCCAATATCTGCACACAATGTTCTGATATAGGTGCCCTTCGAACAATGTACATCAAACATCACTTTTGTGCTGCTGTCTCTTTCAATACCCAGAACTGCAGATGAATAAACCATCAGCTCCCGCTGTTGCCTTTCAATCTCCACACCATCTCTCGCAAGCTCGTACAGTCGTTTCCCGCCAACCTTCAATGCTGAATGCATCGGTGGCATCTGAAGGTACTTACCCGTAAATGACCGGACTGCCGCTTCAATTTCTGTATCGGAACAATTTACTTCTGCAGTGGAAATCACATTACCGGTCGAATCCTGCGAATCAGTCACAACACCTAGAGTGAGCTCTGCGCGGTAATACTTGTCCTTGTCCATCAAAAATTCTATCGCTCTGGTAGCCCTCCCGATACACATCGGAAGTACACCTGCTGCCAAAGGATCAAGCGTTCCGGCATGACCTATTTTCCGGATACCCAGCAACCCCCGTAAATGTGCAACCACATCAAAGGATGTCATGCCCGATGGCTTCAATACATCTATGATCCCATTCATGACCTCATTCATATCAAAACGCGTTCCTTATCAATTCCAGCAGCTTGCTTTTTACTTCTTCCAGCTTACCACCGGTAGTATATCCTGCCGCTTTTTTGTGACCGCCCCCCGAATAACTGCTGGCAATTGCAGAAACATCAACGGTCGAGTTGGATCGCAAATTGACCTTGATTTCTTCATTATCCAGCTGCCTTAGCAGTACGGCTACCTCTACCCCCTCGATATTTCTGGCAGTGTTGATAATTCCGCTGCAATCGTCATCCTTCGCTCCGGTTTTTTGGAGCAGTTCTTGGGTTAATGTCATTACGGCAATTCTTCCATTTTCAAACAGCTCCAGTGAATGAATCGCCTCACCGGTCAGTTTTACTTTCTCATAAGTCGTCACATCAAAAACCTTTTGTGAGACATATGCTACATCAACACCTGATTTGATAAGCTCCGCAGCTATTTTATGCGTAACCGGCGTTGTATTGCTATACCGGAAAGAGCCTGTATCTGTTGATATGGCTACATAAAGGCAAGTGGCTATATCCTTATCCGGTGTTATTTCAAGTAGCTCAAGCAGCTTGTAGATGACTTCACCTGTAGCTGAAGAGGCTGTATCAACGTAATTAATTCCGGCAAAGAATGTATTGGTTTCATGATGATCGATATTGACGGTCCTGTCCGTGCCGTCAAATATCTCATTCCTGCTGCCGAGTCTTCCGGTATCTCCGCAATCAGCAGCAATCACAACATCATAGTTCCCTTTCGGCTTTGTGAAAATCTCAGATAATTCTTTTCCGGGTAGAAAGCCATAAATATGCGGAATGTCTTCCTCCAGAAATACCGTTACACTTTTTCCCATACCGGAAACCGCCAGTGCCAGTGCAAATGCCGAACCAAGTGCATCTCCATCCGCAGCTACATGAGGTAGTATGGCAATATTATTTGATTCTGCTATGATTTCTGCAATTTTGCTCAGCATTTATTTCTCCTCTTGTTTTCCTTGGAGCGTGTCGTTAATCAGCTTGCTGATATAAACGCCTCTTTCTATTGAGTTGTCCAGCTCAAACAATAATTCCGGTGAATATCTCAGCTGAAGCTTGTGTCCAACCTCGCGCCTAATGAAACCGGCAGCACTTTTCAATCCCTCAAGCGCATTCTTTTTGTCTTCTTCAGACCCCAACACACTGATATATACCTTTGCATAGCGTAAGTCCCTTGTCACATCAGCTGATGTAACGCTGATCATCTTAGGCAGTCTTGGATCCTTCAGTCCATTTTGGATTAATGCGCTGATTTCCTTTTTCATTTCTTCCGATATTCTACCTGTTCTATCCATCATTACCACTCCTTTTTCAATGAGCGCTTGCGCGAATTGTACGCCAAAACGCGGGCGCTTTAGCGCCTTCCTTATGCGTTTTGTGTGTATCGCGCCGCGAGCATTTTATCAAATGCTCCTTCAGAGGGAGATTGAACCCACCACTGAAGTGGGAATCTGTTTATTCCCCACCTATAGAGGCAAAGGTCTTAGGAGCATTTGATAAAAAGGCCGGGCAGACAGTATAACCGCCCGTCCAGCCTGATATCCATTATCTCTGACCCAAATTACCTCTTGACTTCTTCCATCGTAAAGGCTTCAATCACATCATTTTCCTTGATATCATTGAACCTTTCAACGGATAAACCGCATTCGTACCCCTGCAGCACTTCTTTCGCGTCATCCTTGAATCGTTTCAGCGAAGCAAGCTTACCTTCATGCAATACGATGCCGTCTCTGATTACTCTGACATCCGAGTTTCTGGTAATCTTACCGTCAGTCACATAGCCTCCGGCAATCGTACCAATACCGGACACCTTAAAGATCTGTCTGACCTCAGTATGCCCCAATACGACTTCCTTAAACGTAGGTTCCAGCATTCCCTTCATAGCTGCCTGGATATCTTCGATGGCATTGTATATAACTCTGTACAATCTTATATCAACACCGGCAGCTTCAGCAGCTTCGCTTACATTTGCACCGGGTCTTACGTTAAAGCCTATGATGATCGCATTGGAAACACTGGCAAGTGTCACATCGGATTCTGTAATCGCACCAACCCCGCCATGAACAATGTTGACTCTGACCTCATCATTTGCCAGCTTTTCGAGTGACTGCTTCACTGCCTCTACTGAGCCTTGAACGTCCGCCTTCACTATAATATTCAGATCCTTGACCTTACCCTCTATAATCTGTTTGTACAAATCATCCAATGAAACTCTGGATGTTGTGTTCATCTGTACTTCCTTCTGCTTGAACTTTCTCTTCTCTGCAAGATGTTTTGCTACCTTCTCATCTTCAATTGCGTAGAATACCTCTCCAGCTTCAGGAACATCCGGAAGTCCCAGTATTTCAACCGGTGTTGACGGCCCTGCGCTCTTTACCGTATTTCCTTTATCGTCAACCATAGCTCTGATTCTTCCTACAGTTGTACCGGTAACAATAGAATCTCCCACATTAAGGGTTCCTCTTTGTACAAGCACGGTAGCCAGAGAGCCTCTGTTCTTGTCAAGTTTAGCTTCGATTATAGTACCTTTGGCCTGTCTATTCGGATCTGCTTTTAGCTCAAGGACATCCGCTGTTAACAAAACCATTTCAAGCAGGTGGTCGATATTCTCTCTTTTCTTGGCAGATACATTCACACAGATAACATCTCCGCCCCATTCCTCTGAAACCAGGCCGTGCTGTGTCAGCTCCTGCTTGACTCTGTCAGGATTAGCTCCCGGCTTGTCAATTTTGTTAATGGCAACAATGATTGACACATTAGCCGCCTTTGCGTGGTTGATTGCTTCAACCGTCTGGGGCATAACACCGTCATCTGCTGCTACCACCAATATGGCAATATCCGTCACCTGAGCTCCTCTGGCTCTCATTGAGGTAAATGCTTCATGACCTGGTGTGTCAAGGAATGTTATATTCCTATCATTGATCTCTACCATATAAGCACCAATATGCTGGGTGATTCCGCCTGCTTCACTTTCTATGACATGAGTTGAGCGTATTGCGTCAAGAAGTGACGTTTTACCATGGTCAACATGCCCCATAACCACAACAACCGGTGGTCTTGGAACAAGCTTGTCGGGATCATCCTGCTCTGTATCGTCAAACAATATATCCTCTTCGTTGATTACAATTTCTTTTTCTGTCTTAACACCGTATTCTTCAGCTACAATCGTTGCTGTATCAAAGTCGATCTCCTGATTCAAAGTAGCCATCATACCCAAAGCCATCAATTTCTTGATCACATCTGCAGAAGTCTTTTTTAATGACTCTGCCAAGTCCTTGACCGTAAGGATTTCCGGAATTTTTATTGATGTAAGGACAGCTCTCTGGGGGATGTACTTCTGCGGTAAATCCCTGTCTCTTCTAGTCCTGTTCTGCCTCTTTTTCTTAGATGCATTATCATCGTCATAGAATACGTTCAGTATGAAGTCTTCCGAAAGCACCTCAGAAACGCCCTTCTTTTCAGAAAGACCAATATGAGTAGGCTTAATGCGCTTATTTGCACCTTTTGCCACAGGTTGTGCTTTAGGAGCTTCCTTTCTCTGCTCTCTCTTCACATCCTTATCTTTATCCAGACTGCTGAATTCGCGTCTGATTTCACTTCTCTGTGATCCAAGCTCTTCCTTTTGTGCAACAGTCAGATCCGGTTTTGGAATATCAAGAGGCCTGTTGCCATATTGCGGTCTGTCGCCTTGCGGCCTGTTGCCATATTGCGGTCTGTCGCCTTGCGGCCTGTTACCGTATTGAGGTCTGTCACCCTGCGGCCTGTTGCCCTGGTACTGAGGTCTATCGCCCTGCGGCCTGTTGCCCTGATACGGTGGCCTATCACCTTGCGGTCTGTTACCGTATTGAGGTCTATCGCCCTGTGGCCTGTTGCCCTGGTACTGGGGTCTGTCACCCTGTGGCCTGTTGCCCTGGTACTGGGG
>JAEZLF010000143.1 GCA_023435925.1 Bacillota bacterium | reverse complement strand
AAATTCATTTTACCCGTAGCGAGGGGGTATGGGGGCTTGCCCCCATTGGAAATGGAAGGAGGTGTTGATGATGATGTTCTATTATACGAAGTACAAGAGCTTTTTAATCCGGAAAATTTTCGATCTGGTCATGCTTTTCTATAAGCCTGAGAAAAAGAAGCTTGAAGAAGTATTGTCCTATTGTTCGGAGAAAATTGATTTTTACAAGGGGCGAGGGCAGCTGCCGGATCAGTATCCCATTATTGATAAAAAAGTGTTAATGGGCAATTTAGAGCGGTTCATCAACAAGAATATCACATTTCGGAATATGGGCGCAACCAGTGGGACCACCGGAACTCCGGGAAAATTCTACCGGGACATCTTTTCCATGGCTGCAGAACAATATTACCAGAACAGATATTTTGACTGGAAAGGAACCTACAAGGTTATTTTCAGAGGGGATAGAATATTTGATATTCACTACAGATCAGACAAGATCTATAAAACCATTCCGATGATCCGGGAGATGTATGTTTCTTCCTTTCATATCAATGATAATACGCTGAAGAATTTGACACAGAAACTGAAAACAATCAAGAGGAAATGTCTATGGGCGTATCCCTCCTCTGCATATGCGCTGGCGGAATACTGCAAGAGAAATCATATTACACTGAAGTTTGATATGGTAGCTCTGTCCTCTGAGGTCTTGATGGATTACAGGAAGGATCTAATGGAAGAAGTATTCCAATGTAGCGTAAAGGACTGGTATGGCCAATCGGAGCGGGTCGCAGCATTAGTAAGATGCAGATACGGACATTACCATGAACCGGATCATTATTCCTTTGTTGAGTATTTGCCATTCCAGGACAACACGTATGAAATTGTGGGCACAACGCTGCATAATAAGGTCATGCCAATTGTCCGGTATAATACTCATGACCTTGTTGAAATATCTCCAAAACCTTGTCCGTGCGGCGATCCAGGGAGGAATGTCCTGAGGATATATGGACGAGGTATCGACTATATTGAAGTTCCCAATGGTAAACTTTTCGAGACATCACTGGCTTTCCTATTTAAAGGAATAAGTCATGTCACTGAAGCTCAGATCATACAAAAGCAAAATAAAGAAATCATCATCCGGGTAGTTCAGGACAAAGGATTTAGCAATGAAGATGAGAGAGCTATGATTGAACATATTTGCGGCTTTATACCGAGGGGATTGTTTGAGATCGAATATTCAGAACGGATTGAACGGGATGCCAGGGGAAAATTTCGATATGTCATAAATGAAGGAGCCGTTCATTAGTTTACGGTTAAAGCGATTGTGGTATACATAGCGATAAACACACTGAAATTTGTATTTCAGGAGGTGCCAAATGGTTAATTACAGTAAATATTTCATATATGCTTTATTAAGACAGGGGTTTACTTTCAGAAAGATATTGAAATCTCTGGATAAAACTCAATATTATTCAGCAGAGCAGCTAACTGATCTGCAAAACGATAAGCTTTCGAGGATGGTGGAGCATTGTTATAAGAATGTGCCATATTATACAGAATTGTTTGATCGCTTAAAGCTTAAGCCCAAAGATATAAGGACGAAAGAGGATCTAAAAAAGCTGCCTTATCTGGATAAGCAAATAGTAAAGAAGAACTACAACAAACTCATTGCCCGGAATATGCTGAAAATTTTCAGCGGAACGGCAGAAACAAGCGGCACCACAGGTACACCATCGAAGTTCCTTCGGGATTACTATTCCATAAATTTTGAAAATGCAGCATTGTGGCGATTCAGAGAGCCTGTGGGGGGAAATGGTACCAGAAGAGCGATTCTGAGGGGCGATATTATTATACCTGTAGAACAGGATCAACCACCCTTCTGGAAGGAATACCCTCTTGCGAAGGAACTGTATTTATCCTCCTACCATATTAATGCAGAGAATGCCGGGGAGTATTACCGAAAAATGATTGAATTTGGGATCGAAACTATTTATGCATTCCCATCCTCAGTGTATCAACTGGCAAGGTGTTTTCAAGAGACAAACAGAAAAATCGGGCTGAAAGCAGTGTTCACTTCCTCTGAAAATATTTCTGACAAGCAAAGGGCAGTTATTGAAGAAGTCTTTATGTGCAGGATCTATGATTGGTATGGTCAGGTTGAGCGGGTTTCAGCCATCGGGCAGTGTGAAAAGGGGACATACCATATTATCGAGGACTATTCGATTACTGAGACGATAGATACAGGACATGGCAGCGAGCTGGTGGGAACGAACCTGAATAACTACATCATGCCGCTCCTGCGGTTCCGAACGGGTGATTTAGTAGAACTGGGAGATGAAAAGTGCACATGTGGCAGAAGCTTCCGAGTCATCACGAAAATACAAGGAAGAAAGCTTGAATATATTTTGACTCCTGATGGTAAAAGGATATCGCTGTTTCTTGTAACAGATGTGATTGATTTTGAGGATAATGTCAGTGAAGCACAATTCATTCAGACCAGGAAAGGCGAAATAACGATCAATATTGTAAAGGGAGAGAACTATACCGAAAGAGACAGACTCAAAATTATTCGGAATGTGAAAGCTCACACTTCTCCTGATATGGTTGTCACACTGAATGAAGTGCCTGCTTTGATAAGAGGAGCAAACGGAAAGGTAATAAATTCTGTGGTCAAGATTGCTGATGAAGGCAATTTACTTCGCTCAGGGTGTCAGGCGGAGACTGAACTCCACCTAAAAAAAGAAGTTCATTGATTCCGTTTTCATTTATCGCCGGACTGAAGAGGTCAGCGTCTTATGAAGACACAGGTAAGCAGCGGGAGAGTTTTTGAGGCAGCGGAGGGTCAGTATGAAAAATAAATTTACCATACTTTTTGAGAACTTAATACGGAAGGGATTTATTTTTAAAAAAATTTCCCGGGAACTGAAGGAGACTGAGTTTTATTCAGTGGAGAAACTGGAAGCGTATCAGAATGACCACCTTCGGAAGCTTGTTGCACACTGCTTCAAGTATGTGCCTTATTACCAGGATTTGTTCAGGAGACTTCATCTGACACCGGAGGACATACAGACAAAAGAGGATCTGAAAAAGCTTCCTTATCTGGATAAGCAGATACTGCGTGATCAATTTGACCGGCTGAAATCACGTAAAATTCCGTATTTCTTGTATAACATCGGAAAAACAAGCGGTACCTCAGGTATTCCTGTGTCCACACTGAGAGATGTCATTTCCATTAATTTCGAAAATGCGGCACTTTGGAGATCCTGGGAAAATGCGGGAGATCATTCTCTGAGAAGAGTAACACTCCGAGGTGAAAAGGTTGTGCCGGTAACACAGTTGAATCCACCTTTTTGGAGGTATTCTGCAGACAAGAATGAGCTGGTGATGTCCTCATTTCACTTAAGTATTCATACTGCACAATGGTATATCGACAAAATACATGAGCATAAGCCTGAGGTTATTTATGCCTACCCTTCTGCGGTATACCTTCTGGCACGGTACTGTCGTGAACTGAAGGCAAATGTCTCTGTGAAATATGTTTTTACTTCCTCAGAGGTTCTGACAGAGAGTATAAGACAGTATGTGGAGGAGACCTTTAACTGCAGGATTTATGACTGGTACGGACAGTCAGAAAGAGTTTCAGCCATAGGCATGTGTGAGAAGGGAACCTATCATATTATGGAGGACTATTCCATTACTGAACTGATCGATTTTGGAAATGGACCGGAGATTGTTGGAACTACACTGCATAATTATGCTATGCCTTTATTGAGATATCGAACCGGTGACCTGGTTGAAAGCTTGGATGAGAAATGCTCTTGCGGCAGACATTTCAGAGAGATCCGCCAAATAGGGGGCAGGCGTCCAGAATATATCATTCTGGCTGATGGTAACCGGATACCTTCGGTTCTGCTGGAATATAGCCTGGATTTGTCTGAAAATGTCCTTGAGGGGCAGTTGGTTCAGGAACGAGCAGGAGAAATCATGATCAATGTAACCGGGAATAAGCTATTTGGAGAAGCAGATAAAGCCAGACTCATCGAAATGGCAAAAGGATATACCTCAAATGACATGGTTGTAAAAGTAAATGAGATGGAAAAGATCCCTAGAGGACCTAACGGGAAACTGCATCATTTTATCAGCAGAATGAACGCCGGGGGTGAGGCGAATGAATGATAAAATTGAAAATAGCATTGTGTATATCGTAGGCCCATCCTTCGGGACCAGGGGAGGAATATCGTCTGTACTGCTGATTTATTACAACCATTTCAGAGATTCGCATCATATGAGGTTTATTCCGTCCTATTCCGGAAATTCGCGAATGCTGGATTTGTGCTATTTTGCAGTAGCACTGCTGCGCATATTTTTCATTTGTTTATCAGGGAAGCGGGCTGTTTTTCATATACATTCATCGACTTACGGCAGTTTTCTCAGGAAATCGATGATAGCCAGATTGTGCATGGCATTTCACAGGAAGGTCATTTTCCATATACACGGAGCAGATTTTGATGCATTTCTGGATGAAGCAAAGGGCTGGCGGCGAAATATTATCATCCGGCTGCTGAATAAGGTGGATAGCCTTGTTGTGTTATCCGGCAACTGGAAGGAGTATTTTTCAAGATTCGTACCACCGGAAAAAATCTGTGTGATTGTTAATCCGTCAGCTACTGTCAAGTCTCGCGTTATGAAGAGGAACCATTCAAAAGTGAAGGTCTTATTTATCGGGAGGATTGGCGAGCGGAAGGGCGCATATGACCTGATAGAAGCCGTTCAGAAAATCAGGCACCTCAACTTTGAAGTCAAAATGGCAGGCGATGGTGAAGGAGATCAGGTAAGGAGTCTGGTGAAAGCCAGAAACCTGCCAGATAAGGTCAGCGTAGAGGATTGGGTGCCCCATGATGCAATCGGAGCGCTGTATGATGCATCGGATATCCTGGTTTTGCCCTCTTATGCAGAAGGCTTGCCGATGTCGGTCCTGGAGGCAATCGGGAAGGGAATCCCTGTCATAGCAACCAATGTAGGTGGTATTCCTGAGGCAGTTATCGACGGGAGAAACGGGTTTATCATAGTACCGGGAGATATTGAGGGGCTGGCGGAGAAAATGAAAATGTTGATTTGCAATGCTCCATTACGGGAAGAAATGGGAGAAAACAGCTACAAGCTTGCCACTGAAAAGTTCTCCGTAGAGAAAAACGGAGAAATGCTTCGTGAGTTGTACAGCACACTGCAGCAGGAGCAGGGCTGAACGGGAAGCCGCGAGAGGGCAAAAGCGGTAAGAGGCGGCAAGAGCGGAAGTGGTGGCGGCAAGAGCGGAAGTGGTGGCGGCGAGAAGCGGTAGGCAGCGAGCGCAGAAGTGGCGGCAAGAAGTAGTAAGAGGCGATAGGCGACATGCGAGAGCAAAAACGATGCAGGTTGGATGCAAAAAATCTGCTGCAGTTGAGTGGGGTGAGGTTATGCCGGATAATAAAGCAAAGATATATATGATTGGGCCGTCCTTGAAAACACAGGGAGGAATTTCATCGGTTCTGGAGATATACAACAGGAGCTTTCAGAATGAGCTGAATTTAAGCTTTATCGCATCCTATTCCGGCAAAAACCGCATATTGGATGTTCTATACTTTGCCAGTGCTTTGTTTAGGGTGTTTTTCATTAGCATCTTCGCAGCTCAACCAATCTTCCACATACATGTAGCATCCAAGGGCAGCTATTTGCGGAAATCCATTCTTGCGGGAATTTGCATGGCTTTTCGTCACAAAACCATCCTTCATGTTCATGGCGCAATGTTTGACCAGTTTATTGAAAATTCTCCACAGAGGGGAAGAAGCAAAATTGTCCGTCTTTTTAATAGGGCAGACCGGGTGGTAGTGCTTTCTGAGTACTGGTATTCCTACTTTGAGAAGCTTGTACCAAAAGAAAAGCTCCTAATCATTTATAACCCAACCTCAACCTATCAAAGCGGCTTTGTTAAAGCTTATCGCAAATCGGGGATCCAGATCCTGTTCATGGGCAGATTGGGGCAGCGTAAGGGTGTTTATGATCTATTACAGGCAGCAGCAAGATTAAGGGGTATTGACTTTTCTCTTCATTTATATGGGGATGGAGAATTGAACAGGGTCAGAGAAATGGTTAAATCGAAGGGCTTACAGGATATCATCAAGGTTGGCAGCTGGGTACCTCATTCTAAAATCAATGAATTATATGAAAATGCTGATATCATGGTGCTTCCATCCTATGCAGAGGGACTGCCGATGTCTCTTCTGGAGGCTGTTGGCAAGGGCTTGCCGATTGTTTCTACAAAAGTTGGTGGAATACCTGAGATCGTTGAAGAGGGAAGAAACGGATTCTTAGTTGAGCCAGGAGACATAGAATCACTGGCAGACAGAATAAGGGTTTTGCTGACAGCTCCGGAGCTTATTGAACAGATGGGTAAGCAAAGTCTTGCTATTGCGAAAGCAAAGTTTTCAGTCGAAAAAATCCGGCTTCAATTGGAAGAGCTCTACAGGCAGCTGTGATAGCCAGAGATACCGAAAGGATGTGTTCTCAAAAAAAAACCGTCACCAGGGCTTTTTGCAAAAACAAAAGAGCCAAGAGGCGAGGGATTGAGGCGTTGTTCAAAGAAAGGAGGTGTTAATGATTTCAGGCTTTTTCATCAACAGACTACGAAGAATGTCTCCTGCTGAAATACTGTTCAGAGTGGTGCAAAAGCTTCAGACTCAGACAGAGAAGGCACTGTATAACCACTATTACTTTGACAGGAGCATTGTGAATGAAGAATATAAATTATTCAGTATCCCAGTTACGTTTAAGAAGGATGAAGATCTGATTCGAAAAGCGGATCACATTTGTGAGGGCCGGTTTAATTTGTTCGCCTTAACGGATTTTAAAATACAGGGACCCATTGATTACCACAGGGATTACAAAAGCGGGAGGTCGGCTCCGAAGGAGTTGTTCGGGAAAAGCATCAATTACAGGGACAGCGAGAAAATCGGAGATATTAAGTATATCTGGGAGTTGAACAGGCATTTGTTTTTAGTACCGCTTGCACTGGCGTACCGGCAAACTAAGGAAGTCAGGTACCTGGAGAGATTTGAGCAGCTGCTGTCCGAATGGCTTCAGCAAAATCCATTCATGCTGGGAGTAAACTGGTCAAGCTCTTTGGAACTGGGAATCCGGTTGATTAACTGGACAATTTGCTGGCATATTCTTGGTGACGATATCAAACCGGAGCTTTCCAAAAGATGGCTGGACTCAGTATACCAGCATTGCTGGTTTATTAACAGAAATCTGAGCCGGTTTTCCTCTGCAAACAACCACTTAATCGGTGAAGTGGCAGGACTTTTTGTTGCAAGCGTAGCAATGCCTCGGTTCAAAGCCTCAAAGAATTGGGGCAAGAAGGCTTACAGGATTTTGACCCGGGAAAGCCGGAAGCAAAACTATCCGGATGGGGTGAATAGGGAGCAGGCCATCTCTTACCAACAATTTGTGCTGGATTTTTTACTGATTTCAGGCTTGGCCGGTGAAGCTAACCAGGTTCAGTTCCCAACGGAATACTGGCATGTTATTGAAAGGATGCTGACCTATCTCGCAGCTTTAGAGGATGCCGAAGGCAATTTACCTCAGATCGGTGATGAAGATGACGGCTATGTGGTGGATTTGCTTCAAAAAGAGATCGGGGCTTATCGTTCTTTATTGAATACGGGAGCTGTTCTTTTTAAAAGAAAGGAATTATTCAAAGCTACGGATGAGGACTATAAGACGTCGGTTTTACTAAATTTGGGCGGTATACATAGAGATGGATTCCGACCGAAAACCGATTCGGAGTTGCGGAAGGCATTGCCCGACTCCTTTCAGGACGGAGGCTATTACATTTTAGGTACGGATTTCTATAAATCTACAGAGCAGAAGCTGATTTTTGACTGCGGCAGCTTGGGATACCTGTCATTAGCTGCACATGGTCATGCTGATGCGCTGTCTTTCAATTTTTCGGCAGGCGGCAGCCGCATATTTATTGACCCGGGTACCTTTGCCTACCATGCAGATCAAAGGTGGCGGAACTATTTCAGGAGTACCGCAGCTCATAATACTGTCCGAGTGGATGGCTTAGACCAGTCGAACATGGCAGGTAACTTCATGTGGAGCAGTAAGGCTGAGGCGAAAATGATTGAGCATGATCCATATCGGATGGTCAAAGGCACGCATGATGGCTATAAACGTCTTAAAAAAGGCGTCTTGCATGTGAGGAAGGTGCAATTCATTCAGGAACAAGACATCTGGGAGATTGAAGACGTAATCATCGGTGAAGGCAGACATTATCTGGAGCTTTTCTTTCATTTGCATCCGGACTGCCGGATTGAAGAAAAAGGAGAAATGCAAGAGATCCATTTTGATAAAGGGATTTGCCGGTTTGAAACAGATAAAAACCTGGACCTTCAGATTTTCAGAGGCAGCGAGGAAATCCCACTGGGTTGGTATTCTCCGTCTTATGATGTAAAGGTTCCGACGACAACCATAAAGCTATGTAAATATATAGACGGTTCTGTAAAAGCAGTTACAAGATTCGCAATTTTGTTTCAGAAGTAAGAAATGTTGGTTATTATCACCAAATGAATGAATAAGAAGTACAGTTTAGCATGCTTGAAGTACAGTTAAAGACATGTCGGAAGGGCAGTCGTAACCGCTCCGGAAGGACAGCCAAAAGCATGCTAAATGAAAAACAATGAGTGAAGCTAAGGAGGAAGTGTTATGAATATCAGTATTTTTGGTTTGGGGTATGTCGGAGTTGTCACTGCCGGTTGTCTTGCATCCATGGGACATAAGGTAATCGGTGTGGATATAAACGAAGTAAAGGTGCAGATGCTCAATGACGGGCTGTCACCCATTATTGAGAAGGAGCTTCCCGAGCTGCTGGAGAAAAACAGAAAGAATGGGCTGATCCGGGGGACAACAAACACTGGAGAAGCCATCCATGAAACGGAAATGTCCATTATTTGTGTGGGAACACCAAGCCGGTCAAACGGATGCCTGGATACGCGGTATCTGGAGGCGGTCTGCAAGGAGATTGGTGCCAGTATAAAAGAAAAAGAAGGAAAGCATATTTTGATTTTTAGAAGCACCATGATACCCGGCACGATGAGAGGGATTGTAATTCCGTTGCTGGAGGAAGCCTCAGGCAAGAAGAACGGAGAGGGGTTTTATGTCGCTTTTAACCCGGAATTCCTGAGAGAATCTACGGCTGTTTTTGATTTCTATAACCCGCCTAAAACAGTTGTAGGAGCTGATTCAGAAGAGGTGGCGCAAAAAATACTTTCGATCTATGGGGATGTGACAGGAGAGAAAATCGTCACGGACATTGAAGTAGCAGAAATGGTGAAGTATGTGGATAACAATTTCCATGCTCTTAAAATTACCTTTGCCAATGAAATCGGTATGCTTTGTAAAAACCTGGGATTGGATAGCCATCAGGTCATGAACATATTTATGAAGGACACTAAGCTGAACATTTCAACCACATATCTGAAACCTGGCTTTGCGTTTGGCGGATCGTGCCTGCCGAAGGATCTGCGGGCGATCAGCTGCCTGGCAAGAATGCATGATGTTGAGACACCGCTTTTAAACTCATTGATGGTAAGTAATACAATGCAGGTGACGAATGCATCAAAAAAGATTATAGAGTTCGGTAAGAGAAAGATCGGTATAGCGGGGTTTAGTTTCAAGGAAGGTACGGATGACCTGAGAGAAAGCCCACTGGTAGAGCTGATTGAGATATTGCTGGGTAAGGGCTATGATTTGAAGCTATATGACCGGAATGTATATCTCTCACGATTAATTGGTGCGAATAAGGAATATATTACGGAAAAAATCCCTCACATATCAACACTGATGGTAGATTCTTTGGACGATCTCTTAACGGACCGAGAGGTCATTATCATCGGGAACAAAGAAAAGGAATTTGAAAGAATCTTAACGGATGCGAGACCGGATCAGAAGATATTCGACCTTGTCAGGATTGGTGACATTTCAAATGCGAGGGATAATTATGAAGGAATTAGCTGGTAAAAAGATATTGATCATCGTAGAAAATCTTCCTTCACCATTTGACAGAAGGGTTTGGCAGGAAGCGACAGCTTTAAGGGACCAAGGTGCCACAGTATCCATTATCTGTCCGACGGGAAAGGGATACGAGAAAAAGTTTGAAATGATTGAGGATATCGCCATATACCGCCACTCTCTTCCAAAGGAGGCAGATGGGGCAGCAGGATATTTGGCGGAATATCTGGCAGCACTTTTCTGGGAGTTTGTGCTGGCAATTAAGTGTCTTTTCACCAGGGGCTTTGATGTGATACATGCCTGCAATCCCCCGGATTTGATTTTTCTTGTGGCGCTTCCGTTCAAGCTGCTGGGGAAGCAGTTTGTATTTGATCATCATGACATCAATCCCGAGCTGTATGAAGCCAAATTTGGCAGGAGAGATTTTTTGTACAACATGATGTTGTTTTTTGAAAGAAGAACCTTTCGAAGTGCCAGAATATCGATTGCTACCAACGAGTCCTACAAGGATATAGCGATAAAGCGGGGCGGGAAGAAGCCCGAGGATGTTTTTGTTGTCAGAAGCGGACCCAGCCTTGAACGGCTGAAAATTATACCGCCGGTTGAGAGCCTGAAAAAAGGAAGGAAGTACCTGGTTGGCTATGTCGGCGTGATTGGCAAGCAGGAAGGCCTCAACTATCTGATTGATGCTGCTCAATATATTGTGAAGGATAAGCAGCGGCAGGATGTGCATTTTATCTGTGTGGGAGGGGGCACGGAACTGGACAATATCAAGGCTCTGGCCGATGAAAAGGGAGTTGCGGATTATTTTACATTCACGGGCAGAGTGCCGGATCAACAGCTGCTGGAGGCACTGAATACTGCTGATGTGTGTGTGAATCCTGATGAATATAATGATATGAACAGGAAGTCTACCATGAACAAAATTATGGAGTATATGGCTCTTGCAAAGCCGATTGTTCAGTTTGATATGGATGAGGGCAGATTTTCGGCGCAGGAAGCCTCATTGTATGCAAAACCGAATGACGCGATGGATATGGCGCAGAAGATTCTTGAGCTTTTGGAGGATCCGGAGAAGCGAAGGGAAATGGGCGCTTTTGGATATGACAGGGTGAAGAATCAATTGGAATGGAAATATGAAAAAGAGAATTTGTATCGAGCATATCGAAAGGTGTTTCGTTTGTAAGTGTAAGTGGCTGAACAGTTAGAAAGGTTATTTTTATTTTAGGGGGTGGGTGTTATGTTCCGCAAAATAAAATTGTGTTTGAAGTATTGGTGGGTGATTTTGATCATTACTGTGATCACGACAGGATCAATGGCTTTTTTAAGTTATAACTATTTTCCTTATGTATATAGTTCTGAGACCACGATCTATGTTCTGAAAACAGCGGATGAGGGGCTTGACCAAAATCCCAACGCCGTTTACCAGGACCTTTTGGCCAGTGACTTGCTGGTAAAGGATTACCAGGAAATTGTTAAATCCAGCATTATCATTCAAACTGTAAAGGACGAGCTGCAAGGTGAAATACCGGAACTGCGCGATAGGACCATTGCGCAGTTGAAGGATAGTATCACGGTGACGGTAAGGCCAGGGACAAGACTGATTGCTATTGGTGTTGAACAGGGAGATCCCAATGTAGCTGCGGCAATTGCCAACAAAATCGCTGAGGTCTTTCAGGCTAAATCCCTGGAGCTTCTGAAAATGAATTATGTGTCAATCATTGATAAAGCGTCACCGGCAACAAAGCCAGACAGCCCCAAACCTGTGCAGAATATGGCGTTGAGCTTCCTGTCCGGTCTGGTTGGCAGCGTTGTGCTGATTTTGTTTATCGACTACCTGCGCCGCCAATTGGCAGAAGACAAGCAAGAACGGGGACGGTCCTTTACATAGAACATTTGTTCTTTACAATATATACCTCGTGTGATAGAATATACCATGAGGTGATTTGTATGTCGAGAAAAGCAAGAAAAAAATCGGAGGAATCGCTATATCATGTGATGTCCAGAAGTATCAGTGAAATTAGCCTTTTTCAGAGTGATGAGGACAAACATTACTATTTAATGCTTTTAAAGCGTTATATTGATAAATTCCAGTGCAAAATATACGCCTATTGTCTCATGTCGAATCATGTTCATTTGTACATTAACACTTGTGGATTCGATATTTCAACTTTTATGTTATGCCTTCATACCGCATATGTTACATATTACAACAAGCGCTACAAACGGCATGGGCATTTGTTTCAAGGAAGGTTTGCCAGTACTATAGTAGACAATGATACATATAGCATTACTTTATCGGCATATATTCATAACAATGCAAAAGATTTGCCTGGATATGAAGGGAGAGAAGAATTTTACAGATATTCGTCTTATGGTATCTATACAGGGCAAAGGAGAGATACTGATCGTATTGTTGACACCGGTTTTTTATTGAAACTTTTCAGTAATAACGTCGATATGGCAAGACAAAAGTACTGGGCTTTCACTCAATCAATGTGGGATACAGGTATTATGAAGGAAATTAATCAAAACATTGTGAATGCATACACTGAAAACGAATACAAAAGCGAGAAACAGCATATCGTAAGGTATCGAACCCCAGATGAAATCATAGAAAAAATCGGCGAGATATTGAAGGAAAGGTTACCGGAAAGACTGCGGACAAAATACAGCAGAGAGACAAGCGATATTCGAGCCTTTACGACATATGTTATGAGGGTTTTAGGCGGTTATACGTACAAAAAAGTGTGCCATTACATAGGAAATATGTCGATGTCAGGGATATCTCGATTGACGAATCAAGGATTTAGACTATTAAGTAAGGATACCCAGTACCGGAATATTTACAACTCTTTAATAGGTGTGGTGTAAGAATTCAATAGTGCAATCAATTATCAAAAGGTATATCTACTAGGCCTAGCTAAGAAGCATTGTACCGTTTGTAAATGCCAAGACTCATCTATGATAGATTCAAGAGAATCGCTTAAAAAAATGTTTTCTAATACCCCAAAAAACTACAAAGAAATATCGAATTATGTAGTAATACGACATTTTTGTAATAGTAGCAGCAATATGAGAATAACGTTTTCGAAAGATATGCAGCAATATTTATGACAGGAGATTTAGATTATTAGAGTATCAATATTTCCAAAAATAATTAGGCAGTAAAAATCGACAAAACAGGATAAGAAAAGTGAAACTTCTCGGAAATTCTGAAGTCGTATATGAAAAAGCGCCAACAATGACGCTTTTTCATTTTGTGGTTATTGTTATTTGATAAGTGAATTTGGTGAGAAGCTATAAGAGATCAGTGTTCTAGAGATAGGTGTTAACGGCTCTTGTAATTTGCTGTTGGATTTAGAACTGATATCAATGCATATACCAGAAGTAAAGAAAAAGCAGGAGCGTCCCCTAGCTATACTAGCTATATGTTATACATACTGGAGCTTTCCGCTGTCCTTCAGCAGTTCTACAATGTCTTTTACTTCCTGTGCTCTGGACTTGGGACAAATCAGCAAGGCGTCGTCTGTTTTTATGATAATCATATCTTCCACACCGACGGTTGCAATCAGCGAATTTCCATAGACGATGGTGTTTTTCGTATCGATGCCTACGTGCTCCGCTTTAACAATGTTGCCATTTTTATCAGGAGGGAAGACAACGCCCAGCATATCCCACGATCCCACATCATTCCAGCCAAAATCTCCGGGTATTACCATCACATCATCACTGCGTTCCAGGATTCCATAGTCTACGGATACACTCTGCAAAAGAGGATATATGGTGTTAAGCATTTCAGTTTCCTGTACGGTATCATAATACTCACTTAAGGTTTCAATCTGCTTGTAAAGCTTCGGCAAAAATCTACGGATATTGTCAAGTATGACACCGGTACGGCAAACCAGAATGCCGCTGTTCCAGAGATAATTCCCCGAATTCAAGTAAAGCTTTGCTTTTTCAGAATTTGGTTTTTCAATAAATTCTTCGACGAAGCAAATACCTTCATGCCGGTCGTGAGGGCTGTACTTAATATATCCGTATCCGGTTGCAGCAAAGGCAGGGCGAATACCCAGTGTAATAAAAGAATCATTTTCTTCAGCAAATTTAATAGCTCGGACAAGAACATTGAGGTATTCTTCTTCCTTGTTAATATAAGCATCGGAAGGAAAAATGGAAATAATGCTGTCTCCATATCGCTTGTGTATCTTAGATGCGGCATATGCGATGCAGGCTGTAGTATTTCTCCCGACAGGCTCCGATAAAACATTTTCACGAGGGACGCCTTCTAATAATATTTCTTTCAGTATTTCACTCTGGGATTGGTTCGTTACGATAAAAGTATTATTATAAGAAATGACAGCTGCATTTCTCTTTATGGTTTCATTGATCATGGCATCGCTTCCGCCCAGATTTAGCAGCTGCTTTGGCCTGCACTGCCTTGAAAGAGGCCAGAACCTTGTTCCGCCGCCTCCGGCCATGATAATGGAAAATACATTCATAAAGATCACCTCTTTGCTTTTCTACTTTGCGAATATATACCTCTGCGACAGGAATTCAAACACCAATGTTTATAACGAGGGCTATGTAAAAAAGGATTTTACATGGATTTTGTAGAATAATGTTTAAAAAATTGGTAGGAGGATCATGATGAAGGTTTATCAGGTAGATGCGTTTACAGACGTCATATTCAAAGGAAATCCTGCCGGAGTCTGTATCCTGTCCAAGCCGGCCCACGAGAAGTGGATGCAGGATATCGCCATGGAAATGAACCTGTCGGAAACAGCTTTTCTCTACAGGGAGGCGGACGGATTCAATCTCCGATGGTTTACACCGGAGGAGGAGGTTGACCTGTGCGGCCATGCAACGCTGGCAAGTGCGCATATACTATGGGAAACCGGTTTGCTGGATCACAAAGCTGATGCAATTTTCTTCACCAGGAGCGGAAAACTTACTGCCAAAAAGGATAAAGATGATATTATACTGGATTTTCCGATAGAGGAGGATACTCCAGTTAAAACACCTAAGGAAATTGAATTATCCCTGGGTGTGCCGATCCTTTATACGGGTAGAAACAGGATGGACTACATTGTAGAAGTAGAAAATGAGGAAGTTGTTCATGAGCTTAAGCCTGATATTGAGGTGCTCAAAGGGCTTGATGCACGGGGTGTGATTGTTACAAGCCGTTCCGCTAATTTGGGATTTGACTTTGTATCCAGGTTTTTTGCACCCGGAGCCGGGATCCCAGAGGACCCTGTCACTGGTTCGGCGCATTGCTGTCTTGCTCCGTATTGGGAAAGGAGGCTTGGGAAAAGGACCTTTACGGCTTATCAGAATTCCAAACGAGGCGGGATACTGAAGGTAACAGTCAATGGAAATAGAGTGAATATTGCCGGAAAGGCAGTAACTGTATTTTGCGCTGAATTTCCGGATATTACTGAATTTATTACCAAGATATGAGCAGATCACAAGCAGGTTATATACAGGCATTTCTTTATGGGACGTACTGCATGAACGTATCTTGTATATAAACTGATCCGTCGGCCTGCATATCAAGTACGACTTGAAGCTCTTCCATACCGGGTTTTGTCATCTCAAATTCATAGGACAGCCATTGTGGACGATTGTACGCTAGTCCATCTGGATACAGCATGAGCTTAAAACCAGCTTGGTCGAGTGAAAAAATCGCAGAGCCTTCGGCATCAGTACAGTATTCTATGTATTCAAAATCATTTTTATCACGATTAGACACACGGATTGTCAAACCTTCAACAGGCTGGCCTGACATTTTGTCGGATACTTTCACATGTAATAAATAAACCTGATCATTTCTGGCATCAATTACTTGATAAAAGGGGTTCGTCCCATATATAAACGCAACGGCCTGGCTTAGATTACGGTCTGAGAAATTCTGAAACATTAAATGAACCTGCAAATGAAAGCCGATTGTCAGAAGGGTGATAATCAGCAGCGTGGTAACGGCGGCTTTTTTTGTCAAAAGTCCGGTATGCTTTATGTAGCTTGAGGTCGCACGCTGAAATACAGGCTTGAAATAACAAATAACAATCGATGGATGGCTGAATGACTTTTGGTTGCTCCTTTTCAGAAAAAAAATTGCAGAGTATACACCACCAAATAGTATAATACCGGAAACGATAAGCTGAGCAGAAAGGGAATTGGCACAATAGGTGATGTAACCACTCAGTACTCTGCCAGAAACGAATTCCGGCATATGATCGAACGAAAAATAATTGAGTGACTGTAAATATAAAAGAAGCTGAATCAAAAAACCGGAGGACACGCATAAAATAGTATAAACCGCCGCAGTGAATTGGATACGAATACAAATTTCAGTAGGAGCAGCTGATTTGTGAAACATCATGGTGCAGAACATCGTCATGATAAAAAAGCAAAGGTAGGGAATCTGTGAAAGTATGAACTGGAAAAGATTGATGACAAGTATGATATCTGTGATGCGAGGCTCGCCCAACATCATAAGCAGACCATGAAGATTAATCTTCTCCGGATATCCTTCATCGATGTCGAAACCGCGTGCAACACCGGCGTTATCCGTAAAGTCCGGAAGGTGAATATCCGGTAATGTATTCGTATTACCCTTAAAATATTGAATCAGACCGTCAATAAGTGATTGTACATTCCTGTTGATTAAATCGGAGGTAACAATGTCGCCAAATACGTGTACGGTCTTATTCTGTAAAAGTCCGTCCTCGGATGACATCTCATCGGCAAGATGAATGACATATCCACCAATACCAAGCTTGCTCACAGCTTCCTTCTGAAATTCACTGTTAAAAAATATGCTATTGAGCATGAAAGAAAAGGAGGATAGAAATAGCAGGATTCCTGTTACCATACTGAGGATTGAAAGGATGGTTTTGTCGAATGTTCTTGATCTGATCATACCGGCCCTCCTGAGATTATTCATTATGCCATTCTATTGTAACATCCGGACAAGAAGCTTTCCTTAAGTAAAAAATGGAATAAGGGAAACTGGTAGTCCCTAAGGAATTTTAACAAAAAGCAGCTAATATAATGTAATGATGAGGAGGATAAAACGATGGGTGAACACGAACTTACCGGGATTATTCAAAGAGATCGACAAGAGAGAGCAAAAAGAGGTTTCGAGGGGACGTTTCTTGAATATGCCATTTTGGTGAAAAGAGAACCGGAGCTGGCTATTCTTGCTCATCAAAGACTATTTAGGCTGATAACGGAAGCCGGTGTGGAAGTAGTAAAAACAGATGAACATCCAAGGCTAAGAAGACTATACGGAAATGATGTTATAAAGAAATATCAGTTTTTCAAGGATTTTTACGGGATAGATAAAACGGTCATGAAAATTGTAAGATACTTCCACTCTGCGGCGATGGCGGGGGAAGAAGCAAGGCAGGTATTGTATCTTGTAGGACCGGTAGGGTCAGGTAAGTCGTCCCTCATGGAAGCATTGAAAAAAGCTCTCGAAAACAGCAGTGTTATCTATGCGCTAAAGGGCTGTCCAATGCGGGAGGAGCCTCTGCACCTTGTTCCAAAGCATCTTCGTAAAGATTTTGAAGCTTTGCTGGGTGTAAGGATTGAAGGGGATCTTTGTCCGGTTTGCAGATACAGGTTGAAGCATGAATACAATGGCGTTTATGAAAATTTTCCGGTGGAACAGGTGAACTTCTCGATTCGGTCCAGAAAAGGTATTGGAGTCGTGCCTCCTGTTGACCCAAATAATCAGGATACGACGGTATTGGCAAATAAGGTTCTAAATTTACCGATTGGCTGAATAGATTTTACAGTTGGGATGCCATAATAATAATTATTAATATTGACAGTAAATGAAATCCAAAACCTTCAAATTGTCTGGAAATATCGGCAAAAAATAATTAGTTATGAATGTATTTGAATTATATAGCAAATAGTGTTAACATAATTAAAAGTGGATACACCATGCCGAAAAATAGTAGAATTTGGAGAATTGAGTATGGAATATATAAAATCATTATTCCGAAACATTTTAATTCGGTATAAAATCATCATTATTTATATTCCATTGATTATTTTTCCTCTATTAATTCTTGGCTTGATTACAAACTATATATTTACTGAGGAAATCATTAAAAAAGCATTTATTAATGTACAAGACGATTCCAGTCTTATCCAGACCAGATTAAACAGTTTAATTTCAAATTCCCAAAGCTGCGCTAATATTATCGTGAAAGATATCAATAATGACACCATAAAACGTATGTTTTCAGTAACGGATGGCAATGAGGCCTTTGCATTTGAAAAACGCAGAGAGATATTATATATTCTGAATTATGCCCTTGTTATTTTTCCAGAAGTAGAATCGGCAGCATTCATAGATTCTAAAAATGAAATATATTTTGCAAGCCAAAATTCAAGCAGTAGTTTGGAGACTGAATATATAAACGAAGCATTGAAAAAAATTAATGATTCCAACGGAGTGAGTATCTGGTTTCCTATGCATAGAAATACTGAGGGCAAAGAGAAAAATACGACATTGCTAACAATGGGTAAAAAGATATTGGATCTCAATGGCGGAGAAATGCTTGGCGCTTTGATTATAAATATTAACGAAAATACAGTTTCTTCAATTTATGACAGACTGGAATCATCAAAAGGCAGCAGTTATTTTATTACGGACGAGAAGGGTATCATTATTTCTTCAAAAGATAAAAGTGAGTTGTTTTATGCAAAATCACAGGAGCTTACAAGTTTGATAACAGGCTCAAACTTTCATAACCAAGTAAAGGTAGAAATTGATGGTATCGAAACCTTGATTACAACTGCTCCGATCGAAAGGATGAACTGGACGCTTGTAAACCAGACAGATTTGACGCAGACAACGTCTGAAATAAGAAAGCTTTCTATAATAACAATGTGGATTGGATTAACCTGTCTTGCAATTGCTATTCTCGGTGGAAGTATTCTTTCCAATCTTATAGCAAAGCCCATCGTAAAGTTAACGAAAAAAATGCAGAGGGTAACGGATGGAAGCCTTGATATTCAGATCGATGTAAATTCAAATGATGAGATCGGTATGCTGGCTTCAGGCTTTAATTCCATGCTTGAAAGGATAAGGGAGCTTTTGGACAAGGTAAAGGACGAGCAAAAGAAAAAGAGGGAATATGAGCTCGCATTGATACAGGCCCAAATCAAACCTCACTTTTTATATAATTCTCTTGATCTTATATATATTTTCAGCAGTATGGGCAGGAACAACGAAGCGCAATGCACCACGAAGAACCTCGCTGATTTCTACAGGATTGCACTTAGCAAGGGAAAGGAAATAATTACAATAGAAGAAGAGCTGAAAAATGTTGAAAATTACCTTTCAATACAAAAAGTCAGGTATGCGGATATATTTGATTATGAAATCAAGGCTGATGAAGAAGCAGCATGTTTTGAAATACCCAAGCTTACGATTCAGCCGATTGTTGAGAACTCGATTTATCATGGCTTAAAATTAAAGGAAAGCTTTGGAAAGCTTCTGATTGAAAGCTTTACTGAGAATGGGGAAGTAATCATCAGAATAACCGATGATGGCGTTGGGATCGAAGAAGAAAAGCTCAGAGAAATTTTCGAAGAAAATAATGTATCCAGGCAGTCCTTTGGTCTGATAAGTGTAAATGAGAGAATTAAGCTTTATTTTGGAGAAAAATATGGTATGAAGGTTGAGAGTATTGTAGGCCAATGGACTATCGTGACAATACGGATTCCAAAAAGGAAGGGAGGAAGTCCTGCAGGTGTTTAAAATAATAATTGCTGATGACGAGGTAATATTCAGGGAATATATGAGAAATCTGCTTGACTGGGAGCACTATGGGTTCAAAATCTGCGGCGAAGCAAGAAACGGTTTAGAGGCTTTGGAAATGATAAAGGAAAAAAAACCGGATATTGCACTTGTGGACATAAACATGCCCTTTTTGGATGGACTAGGACTAGTTGAAAAAGTAAATGAGCTTGGCAATGATATGTCTATCATATTAATTACAGGGCATAGTGAATTTGAATATGCCAGAAAGGCCGTCAAGCTAGGTGTTGTTGATTATATCCTAAAGCCTTTTGATAAGGAAGAGCTTCTTATTACGCTTCTCAAGATAAGGGGAAACCTTCAGAAGCTGCAGTACGAAAAAGATCAGGAGAAAAACAATTACAATCATATGAGAGAAAGATTTCTCAATCTTTTGATTAGCTGTGAACTGATAGCCGGTGAGGAGGAAATCGTTACACAGCTCGAACATTTTAGTATATACCCCAAGAACAATGGTTTTGTTGTAGCCAGTATTGAGATCGACAACATGTACAGCATGTGGAATGATGCTAGTGAGATCCTGCTTTGGAAATTTGCTGTTTCTAATATAATCAGTGAAATTATGAGTATTAAAAACAATCATTTTTCTTTTAACGGGCCGGAAGGAAGAATTATATCCGTAATTGAGCCAGACAGCGAAGATCCGGAAAATAGTTATATAGAAATGTACCAAAGAGCTGTTGAACTTGTAAAAAAATACCTTAACTTTACCATTACTATAGGTATAGGTAATCCGGTAAAAGGAATAAAGACTATAAGAAATTCCTACATCGAGTCTCTTATTGCCCTTCAAAACAAGCTGGTTGCAGCAGACAACAAAGTCATACCTTTATCAAGCCTTGGCAACGAAAGCATGAGTATAGGGTTATACCCGAATGAGATAAATGAGAAGCTGATACTTGCTTTGCGAACCAGCGACAGTGAGGATGTTGTAAGCCTGCTCGATGACGTTTTTAAGTTTATCAGAGACAGAAAGCTCTCCTTTGAATATGTACTTGTTATTGTGATGGGGCTGGTTTCCCTATGCCTTTCGTATATTAACGAAATCGGAAAAAACACGGATCAGGTATTCGGGAATGAATTCTACCCGTATTCGGAAATCAAAAGTAAGACAAATCTTGAGGAGCTGCACAGATGGTCAATCGGCCTTTTTGAAACTGCTCTGGCTTGTTCAGATGAAGGCAGGCATACAAAATCCAAAAGGATTTTTGATAGTGTGAGAGAATATATCGAGGAAAATTATTTTGACAGTAACTTGAGCGTCGAAGGTATTGCAAATGCGATTTTCATCAATTCCAGTTACCTAAGAAAAGTATTCAAAAAGGAAATGAATATGTCGGTTAATGATTACATCGTAGAGATAAGGCTGTTAAAAGCAAAGGAATTGATTGGAAGCGGAAACATAAAACTTTCGGATGTGTCTGAAATGATAGGCTACAATGACCCAGGCTATTTTAGCAAATCCTTTAAGAAGAAATTCGGGTTTTCCCCAAGTGAGTATGAAGTAATGAAGAACCGGTAAAGAGATATTCGCATCACTTAATGACAAATGGAATTAAGCTAAATTCATTTCTGGAAGGTGATTTTGATGTTCTTCTATCGCAGTAAAATATGCTTTTTGATCGTAGTGATTATTCTCATTTTATTTCTTACCGGCTGCGGGCTACAATCAAAAGCAGCTGCAAATAATACTGCAGCTCAAAGCCTAAAGCAAGAAGAGATATCTCATCAGGCAGGTAGAATAAAGCTTAGGATATTTACCCAGTATACCATTGAGGTTGATGAAAAGCAGCCTTATGATTATGCATATGCCCAATTAAAAAAAGTCATGCCTGAAGTAGAGCTTGAACTTGACATACAGCCTCAGGATGACAGCAGCAAACTCAAGATTTATGCAGCGTCAGGCAATCTGCCTGATATTATCCAGGTAACGGCAGGCGTAATGGACCTGTTCAAAGCAACGAGCAATATCATAGCTTTGGATCAATATGTGAAGGAAACAAAAATTGAAGACAGGATTTTGCCTTTTTACAAGAACCTTCTATGGGCAGATGACGGACACTGCTATGCAGTACCCCGTACGGCGCCCTCTACCCATCTGTTGTTTTACAATAGGGAATTATTTGAGAACAACAAAATAAAGGTACCTGCTGAATATAACGAGTTCTTATCTGCTGTAAAAACCTTCAAGGCTAAGGGAATCACACCATTAGCCTTGTTTGCTATGGAAACCTGGCCCGGTGTTATGCTGTACGAGGATTTTATTACAAGATATGAACCTCAGGGGCTTATAAGAATAAATAATGGGGAAGGAAGTCTTACTGAAGAACCATATGTCAGAGCCGCATACCAACTGCAGGAATGTGTAAATGCAGGGCTGCTGGCTAAAAAAGCTTTTATAACGGATTATGAAACAGCCTTTCATGAGTTTACAAGCGGAGAGGCTGCAATGCTAATAAATGGCTCATGGGCATTAGGGCCTCTTGGAACTATAATGGGAGATAAGGTGGATTATTTGGATTTTCCACTTGCAGATTACTATACAGTTCAGGCTACCACGATGAATAGGCCTGGTGGAGGGTTTGACGGAGGATATTCCGTATCTGCCAATACAAAGTACAAGGATATCGCCGGAAAATATACTTGTCTTTTTTCAATGGAAATAGCAAATGGAAGAGTGATAAAAGCAGGCATGCCCAATCCACTAACGAATGATGGGGCAAAGCCTGATAAGCCATATCCTGCAATTTCTCAGAAATATGCCGAGCAAGTTAAGAATTTTAAGACAACCACAATTTTCCCATGGGCTTTGAATTCAAAAATCGGTGTGATATTGGGTGATAATTGTGCCAAGCTATTAACAGGTGACTACCCTGTAGAGCCCTTTATTGCAGATTCCGACAAAGAGATTAAAGATGTTTTGAGGAAGTAACAGGGTTTTTTAGCAGAGGATTGTTCAACACGATTGGAAAAATCATTTTTCAATCAGTTGAACTGTCCTTTGTTTTTTTGGAGCGTTTTTTACAAAGTAGTATCGTTTTTTACATTCAACGAAATATCATGCCTGTTTATAATTAGGCCATAAGTTATCAATAGCTTGATAAATCTATTGATTCAAGTTTTTCTAAATTATTTAAGGAGGAAGAGGTATGAATAAAATGTTCAATAAGGTGATGAGTATTGCAGTTGCATTAACCTTGATACTTTCACTCGCTGCTTGCGGCGGTACAGCAAAAACAGTTGAAAAGGCTGGCGGAGATGCTGCAGTAACAGAAACCAAGAAGGATGAACCCAAGAAGGAAGAGGTAACGCAGGAGGAGAAGATTACACTCAGGATATTCTCCCAGTATTCACTTCCGGAGGAAAAGCAGCCGTTTGATTATGCAAGGGAACAGGTTGCAAAGGTAATGCCAAATGTTGAACTCGAACTTGATATAGAGCCGCAGGATGACAACGCAAAGATTAAGACTTTAGCTGCATCAGGCGATCTTCCGGATATTATCCGTGTTACGGCAGGTATTGTAGACCTGTTTAAAAAGTCAAACAATATCATACAGCTCGATCAGTATGTTAAGGAATTAAATATTGAAGACAGAATTCGTCCCGCATACAAAGGATTACTATGGGATGCTGACGGACACTGCTACGCAGTTCCGCGTACTGCATCACCAACATATATCATGTACTATAACAAAGAACTCTTTGAAACGAACAATGTAAAAGTTCCAGCAAACTATGATGAATTCCTCGCTTCTATTAAAGCATTCAACGCTAAAGGAGTTATGCCTGTTTCCTTGTTTGCAAAAGAAGCCTGGCCGGGAGTAATGCTTTTTGATGCTTTCGCAACAAGATATGATGCTGGTGGACTTATGAAGATTGTTAATGATAAGAAAGGCAGCATTACCGAAGATGCTTACCAGAAAGCAGCAACTCAGATTTCGGAATGTGCTAAAGCAGGAATGCTTTCAAAATCTGCTTTTACTACAGATTATGATACAGCTTTCAACCAGTTTACAAGCGGAAAATGTGCTTACTTCTTCAACGGTGCCTGGGCATTGGGCCCTATCGGTGACAAACTCGGAGAGAAAGTTGATTATCTTGATTTCCCTCTTGCTGATGCTGCAACAGTAGAAGCAGCCAAGCTCAACAGACCGGGAGGTGGATTTGACGGTGGTTATTCTGTGGCTGCAAATTCAAAGAACAAGGATATAGCTGCAAAATATGCTGCACTGTTTTCACTTGAAACAGCAAATGGCAGAGTTGTAAAGGCTAGTGAAGCTTATCCTTTGACAGTGGATGATGTGAAACCTGAAAAGGAATATCCTGCAATTGCTTTAAAGTATGCAGAAGAATCAAAGAACTTCAAGTCAACAACAAGATTCCCATGGGGACTTAATGAAAAGGCTAACGTGATTCTCGGTGAAAACGTTGCTAAACTTCTTACAGGCGGATATCCAGTAGAAAAATTCATAGCAGATACGGATAAAGCTCTTCAGGATGCATTGAAGTAACAATTGATCCAATAGAATTCAGGCTGCCATGTAAATAGTGGCAGCCTGATTAGTTAAAGGTGGTTATTATGCGAAAAGACTTTAAATATAAGCTGAACGTACTACTTTTTACATTCCCAGCGTTACTTCTTTTTACAGTTGTAGTTTGTTATCCTGTGCTTCAATCGCTGTATAGAAGCCTTTTTGATTGGGATGGGTTAAGTAAACCAATATTTATCGGTTTTAATAACTATATAAAATTATGGGGAAATGACAATTTTCATCTTTCAAACAAGAATGGTTTTATCTTTGCAGGAATGATAACAGTATATCAGATAGGGCTTGGACTACTTCTTGCACTGGTTCTATCATCAAAAGCGGTAAGATATAGCAGGTTTTTCAGAACTGCTTATTTTATGCCTGTTGTAATCTCTACAATAATAGCAGGGCAGCTTTGGCTGCAAATATATAACCCGGATTACGGTTTGATAAACAAAATATTTGAAGCTTTGGGCATGAGCTATCGTCAAGCGTGGCTCAGTGACGATAAGGCAGCAATATTTGCAGTTTCGTTTGTAAATGCATGGCAGTACATGGGGATACATTTGGTACTAATCTATACTGCAATCAAGTCAATACCTGAGCACTATTATGAAGCAGCAGTTATAGACGGTGCATCGAATACCACAGCACACAGAAGGATAACGATTCCTTTGCTGGGCGAATCCTTTAAGTTTTGTTTGGTAATATCTATAACCGGTGGTCTGAAAGGCTTTAATGAAATGTATGTTATGACTCAAGGCGGTCCCGGTACCTACACCAATACCCTGACATATATGATGTACAAACAGGCTTTTATGGCCAATAATTATGGTTTCGGCTGTGCTATAGCAGCAGTCCTTGTTTTGGAATGCCTGATCTTCACAGTACTTATCAACAAGTTCGTAGCACGTGACAGAATCATATACTAAGGGGGATCATATGAAAAACAAATTAAGTAATATTAAAAAAGCAGCTTTATACATCGTACTATCATTTTATGCAATATGCAGCATATACCCTTTTATATGGCTTATATTCTTTTCCTTGAAAAACAATGAGGAAATCACTGTTTCCAACTCATTTGGATTTCCTGAGGTTTTTCGGTATGAAAATTACGTAAACGCATGGAACAGCTTTAACATTGCATTGTATTTTAGAAACAGTATCATTGTGTCGTTTATCAGTGTGTCCATTACGTTAGTCGTATCTCTTATGTTCGCTTATGCCACAGCGCGTATGACCTGGAAAATGTCGAAAGTGGCGAGAATTTACGTTACAGCTGGAATGTTCATCCCGGTTCAGATCATTCTTATCCCTTTGGTACTTCTCGTGAAAAATCTCCACATGAGCAATTCATTTATGGGCTTGATAATACCCTATACAGCCTTCCAGATGTCCTTTGCAGCTATTGTATTCCATGGCTTTCTTTCATCCCTTCCATTTGAAATTGAAGAAGCTGCATATATAGATGGGGCAACAATTTTTAGGACTTTTGTCAGTATTATTGTTCCTATGGTTATACCGGCAATCGCATCAGTACTTATATTTACTTTTATGAATGTGTGGAATGAATTTACCGTTGCTTTGATGCTCATCAATAAGGAAGCATTACGAACACTGCCATTGGGGCTTGTAAGCTTCAAGGGGCAATTCAATACCGACTGGGGCGGAATGGGAGCTGCCATGGTAATTGCGGCTATTCCCACAATTGTTGTATACCTGATGTTCAGTGAAAAGGTTGAGAAGGCACTTACAGTAGGATCTGCTGTTAAGGGGTAGAGATGATATCCAGACTTTTTTCCTCTATTATCAAATTTAATAGAGATAATTATTAACGATATCAAATAGAATAAAAGTAGAAAAGTTATAGCAACGGATTCAATTAGGAGTGTGTCAGTTAGTGAGACGGAAAACAGTTGATTTTATTGACATTACTCAAGAAGAACTGAATGCGATGAAGAACGAAATGGACGACGGAGAGATAAGAATAATATACTCAGACAATAAGCTTGAATGCAAACTGTTGAAAATCAAGAGTAAAGTCTATGAAGTAATTTATACATTTGGAGAGTCTTCATTTACAAATTATTTCCCTGAAATGATTAAAGCAAGATATCCGAATTAAGGCAAGGCTGCGGTCCTTGCTTTTTTCTGTCCTAGTTTACATTTCATATAATATATATAATTACTGGGAACGAAAGAAAATGGAGGTCCATCGATGATACGTCATACACAACAACAGAAAATAAAGGTTGGAGTTTACGCAAGAGTCAGTACAGACGACCAACATACATCGATAGAAAACCAACACGATATTTTTAATAAATGGATTAAGCAGAATAATTGCGAACTGTATGATATTTATACAGACGAAGCTATTTCAGGAACGAAAGGCTATAAAAGAAAAGAATGGCATAGACTGACTGAAGACATTAATGCGAAAAAGTTTAATACCTTGCTTGTCAAATCGTTTTCCAGATTTGGGAGAAATCAGAGGGAAACTCTGGAGGTTATTGCAAAACTGAAATCTTCAGGTATCCGGTTTGTATTTTTAGAAGATGGTATAGACAGCCAAAGAGATGCAACAACGGTAGGACTTTTTGCATGGCTGGCGGAACAGGAAGCACAGAGAACCAGTGAGCGACTGAAATTGATATGGAAAAAATATAACGAGGATGGGATCATTCACGTATGCATGCCCCCTTACGGGTATGAATACGACTCCAATACCAGGAACTATATTGTTAATGAACAAGAAGCAGAAGTCATTCACAGGATTTTTAGCATGTATATTCAAGGTTACGGATATTCAAAAATTGCCAATATATTGAGAGAGGAAGGTATCAAAACAAAAAAGGGTGGGGAGTGGGCAAATGCGACTATCAGGAAAATTCTTAGCAACGAAGTATATATTGGAACTTTAGTGCAAGGGCTGTCTCGTTCAATCGATGTCACACTAAATGAAAGGGAAACAATACCATCAGAAAAATGGCATAGACATCCAAACCACCATGAGGCAATTATAAGTGAGGATACGTTCTTTACGGTTCAGGCACTGATGCAGGAACGCTCAAGATATGCTGAAACCTTCTGCATGAATGGAAAACAGGAAAGAAAAGCTTCAAGAAACAGCAATGCTTCATTGTTTTCGAATTTGTTGGTATGTGGTGAATGTGGCTCTACTATGAGTGTAAAAAGGAAGAGGAAACTAAACAATTATGCTCCTTTTTATAATTGCATAGCCTATGAATTAAAGGGGAAAAAAGCATGTGGTCATTCCAGCAATTTCATTTGGGAGAGCGCGCTGATCGTAATGTTGAGAGATGAGTTGGAACGGCAGGCACGGAATAATTTTGAAGCCTTGAGAGAGTTATTAAGGCAAAGCCAGTCGAATGCTAAACCCAAAAGTGTTGAAATCGAACTGAGAACAGTTGATGCAAAAATTGATCAGTATTTAAAGCTTTCAATGTCACTTCAAATGAATCATGACAAGGGACTATTGGGGGAGATGCAATTTAAGCTGCAAAATGAAATAATTGAAAGGAATTTACAATTATTATTATCTAGAAAAGAAGTTCTCGAAAATATGCCAAAGGAAACACTGAGAACCAATGAAGAAGCAATATTGACAGAAGGAATCAACGAGTTATTGTCTTTGCCGAATGAGGAATGGACGAATGCATTACTGAAGATCATAGTGAATAAGATAGTTGTATTCAATACTGGAGTAGTACATGTGGATTTGAAGTACCTAAATGACAAAGACAGCAACAAGCGTTTTAATAGGCAGCGTTGACATTTCCAAGATTGATATTTATCCGGAGGACGATCCAAGGGTACTATCTCTAAATGGTGCGTTCAATGTTGGAAACAGAGGCATTGTTGAATTTATCGAGGTTTTCAAGAATGAGACAGAATACCTTCATACTATGATTACAGCCACACAAGAAAAGTCTGTGCCATCTCCGGGCAAAGGAGCGATGATCTACTTTGATGGTGTGATATTGGCACATTCCAATGAGGCAGAGTGGAACAAATTCAGGTCCGATCATACCAATGAGGCAATACTGGATAGAATTGTGAAAATTGAGATACCTTATTGCCTCGAGTTGAGCGAGGAAATGAAGATTTACGAGAAAATTCTGCGCAAGAGCCGGTTTAATGCACATATTGCGCCTCATACCATTGAAGTTGCCTCCATGTTTGCTATCATGACAAGGCTCTCACCCTCTGCCAAGGTAGACCTGATGACTAAGCTGAAAATATATAACGGTGAAGAAATTGTGGAAAAGGGTATGACCCGTAAGATAGATATACTTGAGCTGCGTGAAGAAGCTTCGAGGGAAGGAATGTCGGGCATTTCAACCAGATTTATCATGAAAGCACTGGACACGGCGTTATCTGAATCTGAATATGACTGCATCAACCCTATTTCGGTCATGGAAACAATCATCCGGTCCGTAAAGGAAATGTCTATCAGCGATGAAGAGAAAAGTAAATATGTCAGGTTTGTACAGGATTCCATCCGGAAGGAATATAACAAGCTCCTTGAGAAGGAAGTTACAAAAGCATTTATATATGGATATAAGGAACAGGCTGAAAGCCTTTTTAATAATTATCTGGACCATGCGGAGGCATTTATTAATAAAACCCGTCTGAAGGACGTGAATACAGGAGAAGAGCTTGAACCGGATGAAAAATTTATGAGGTCTCTGGAAGAACAGATTGGGATTACAGAGGCTTCGGCCAAAGGATTCAGAAGTGATGTGACGGCATATATGTTTTTTGTCCTGCGTAATGGCGGAAAGCTGGATTATAGCAGCTATGAACCGCTGAAGGAGGCCATTGAGAAAAAGCTGACGGCATCGGTGAAGGAGCTTAGCAGGATTGTCACCAAAGAAAAAGTAAGGAATGAAGAACAGGATAAAAAATACAATGCCATGGTTGAAGAAATGAAGAGAAATGGATACTGTGACCATTGCTGCAACGTTATACTGAAATACGGTGCAAATAACCTTTGGAAGGATTAGACTGCATAAAGAGAAGGACTGTCCCCCTTGGAACCCCCTAGGACATATGGAGGCTTGAATGGCTATATTCAGAGATTTCAGCCAGGGCGGAAGAGAACGTACGGCTGAGGATCGACGCAGGCACAAGGAGCTTGTAGAGGAATCGATCAAAAAAAATATCGGAAATATTATCACGGAAGAAAGCATCATTGGTCAAAGTGGAAATAAAAAAATCAAGATTCCCATCAGAGGCATGAAAGAGTATTCCTTTATTTATGGCAGGAATACCCGCGGAACGGCAATAGGAGACGGTGATGAGAAGCGCGGTGATGTCGTGGGGGAGGATGAAGAAGGTAGAAATGGCGGGCATGGTGGAGCTGGAACGCAGGAAGGCGAGGATATTTATGAGACTGAGATCACTGTTGAAGAGCTAGTCAACTACCTGTTCGACGACCTGAAGCTGCCTGATTTGGACAGAAAGAAGCTTTCTGAGCTTTCCTCGGGAAATTGCTTCAGAAAACTTGGATATCAAAAAAAAGGTATACCACCAAGATTAGCAAAAAAAAGATCTGCTATTGAGAGAATTAAGAGAAAACAGGCCTGCAAAAGAGACATAGGAGAGATCACCAATACATCGGACGGAGTCAGTGCGACAGAGCGTGCAGAAGTAATAGAATCAGTAATGTCTACAGAATCGGTGAAACTATCACAAAACAGGGAAACAGTGCGTTTCCCTTTCATGGAGAATGATTTAAGATATCGAAGACTGAAACAGACCAATCATAAAAATTTTAATGCAGTTGTGATTTGTATCATGGATGTATCCGGTTCGATGGATCAGACAAAAAAATACATGGCACGAAGCTTTTATTTTCTTTTGTACCAATTTCTGAGGCTTCGTTACTCACATGTTGAGGTAGTCTTTATAGCTCATACGACCACTGCCAAAGAGGTAGGGGAGCTGGAGTTTTTTCATAAGGGTGAATCGGGTGGAACCTATATCAGCAGTGGCTATGAAAAGGCACTTCAAATTATCGAGGAGCGCTATAATCCGGAAAATTGGAATGTATATGCTTTTCATTGCAGTGACGGCGATAATTGGACAGAGGATAATAAGAGGGCTGTTGAACTGGCGGCCAGACTGTGTGAGGTATGTAATCTGTTCGGCTACGGAGAGATCGTACCGGGATATTATTATGCAGGCAGCACTGTAAAATCAGAGTATCTGAAAAATATTAAATATGAAAACTTTGTAATTGTTACGATGTCAAGAAAGGATGACATCATTATTGGAATAAAACGGTTATTGGAGAAAGAGGGAGAAAGGGAATGAAGTAGGTACATTGGGAGCACGGAGGTTTTAATGGCAGATTATAGCATAAAAGAGCTTGAAAATTGGAATAAACAAATAGAAGAATTGGTGAAGAAGGAAGGCCTTCAATGTTATGAACAGGAATATGAGCTAATCAGCTACGAAGATATGATCAGCTATGAAGCTTATACCGGAATGCCTTCTCATTATCCTCACTGGAGCTTTGGTAAGGTTTACGAAAGGATCAGAACACTGAATAAGTATAATCTATCAGGGCTGCCATATGAAATGGTCATTAATTCCGACCCCTGCATCGCTTACCTGATGAAGGACAATTCGCTTCTTTTGCAGATTATGACAATGGCGCATGTTTATGGACATAATGATTTTTTCAGAAACAACCGACTTTTCAGGCAAGGTACCAGAGCAGCATACACCGTTGAACTGTTTAAGAATCATGCAAGCAGGGTCAGAGAATATATCAGTAATCCGGGCATAGGTTACGCAAAAGTAGAAAAGGTACTGAATGCAGCACACGCTCTGAGATATCAGTGCACAAGGACAATCGGAGCACGTAAATTGAAGCCGGAAGAAACGAAGATGAGAATACTCGAGAAAAATTGCGGGACAGACAGAGAATATCCGTTGCTGGAACCACCCCGGAACAGGTATGTTGCTGAACCGGATGTGAAAAAGATACCCCTTGAACCGGAAGAGGATCTGCTGTATTTTATCAGTGCCTATGGAAGACTGGAAGATTGGGAAAAAGATCTGATAGACATCGTCAGAGAAGAAACCATGTATTTTGTTCCACAAATCGAAACAAAAATTATGAATGAAGGTTGGGCAACCTATTGGCATTATGAATTGCTGAATAAAATGAAATTGCCTCAACAGCTGCATCTTGAATTTCTCAAGAGACATAATCAAGTAGTAAAGCCTCATGAAGGTAGTATTAATCCATATTATCTGGGACTTAAAATTTTTGAGAATATCAAAAAAAACAACCCGGACCATCCTGATAAATTATTCGAAGTGCGGGAAATGGAGAGAGATGAATCATTTATCAGAAGATATTTGACGAAGGAATTATGCTGTGAACTGAAGCTTTACGAGTATGAAAAGGACGGCTGTGAGTATGTGGTGTCAGAGGTAGCTGATGAGGAAGGCTGGGTGAAGATACGAAACACCATTGCGGCATCTTCAGGTATGGGAAGTATTCCGCTGATTCAGGCTGCAGATTGGGTGCAGAAGGAAAACACCTTGCTTTTGGAGCATGTTTATGATGGAAGAGAACTGGAAATGATTGATACGAATGAGACATTACGACATTTTGTTGATTTGTGGGAAGGAAGAGTGATCTTGAACACGGTGGCCGATGGAAGAAAAAAATCGGTGATGTGTGATGAGCAGAAGAAAATCACTATCATTCATGCATAAAGAAGGAGAATGCTAAAATGGAACGAAAGCTGAGGCGGAAAATTCCATACCCTTTGGACAAAGTAGAATAGGTCAAAGTATTATGATATACTGTGGAGCAATAAGATGATTTTAATGGGAGCATATTTTGCTCTTGTTTGTGATGGATTCGCTTTGATAAAAATCTATTCGCCGAATAATTTTGGCTGATAAATTGTGGTTGACTAGTTTTGTTGGGAGATTTATAATAGAAACTATCAGGTTCCATTCCATGGAGGATTAACTCAGCGGGAGAGTGCTACCTTCACACGGTAGAAGTCATTGGTTCGAACCCAATATTCTCCACCAGATTCTGTAAAGCAGAGCCTTTTTATTACGAAAGGGGCTCTGTTTTTTTGCCTAACGATTATCAAGAGCCGAACAACTGAATAAATAATGGTGCGCCTGTATAAAATAACTGCTCTTCTGGTCAACATACATTAGAGGAGATTTCACCATGGGCGAAGTGCAGTTAAAAACAAAAACGATTGTGAAAAACAGAGCAGTGGAGTTGGTACTGTTCATGCTTCTGCTCCTGCTGTATCTTGGAAAGCAATTGCCCACGATCAATAATCCTCCGTGGGAAAATTACGAAACCTGGAGGCAGGGAGATACATACAGTATCGCGGTGAATTTTTATCAATATGAATATCATATTCTCAGACCGCAGCTGAATTATGACGGACCGGGAGACAACTATGTTCAGCTGGAATTTCAAATCATGCCTTTTCTGGCTGCAACGCTTTTCAGACTACTGAAAAGCACGGCACCGGCCATCCCGCGTGCCATTAATCTGATACTTTTTCTTGGGTCGGCAGCGTACACTTACGGGATCATGAGGAAATTTGCAGGAATGCTCCCGTCTTTGTGCGGGCTGGCAATATACCTGTTTATGCCAATTACACTGCTCTATTCACGCGCGATTATGCCGGAGTCTTCCGCACTGTTCTTCTATTGCGGCGGTGTTTATTATTTATTGAAATGGTATCTGTATAACAATCGGGTCTCGGTCTGGATATCGGCGTTCTTCGTGGCCATAGCAATCACTCAGAAGACTCCCACTCTGTTTGTGGGAATCCTGATCCTAATTGCTTTCTTGTGGAAATTGAAGAAAGATTGCATTCGTTCATTCACCTTTTATGGGTACGGGGCGATTGCGCTAGGTATTCCGGCTGCTTATTACTCCTATGCCTCCAGAATTGCGGTCTTTCACTTTGTGAATGGAATTACTGCAAAACATATTTTGACCGATGAGATTTTTTCTGTTTTTACGAAAAAAGGAATATCCTTTTTTCTGAGCAGTCCGCCCAGAAATTTTGGTTGGGTGGTAATCCTGTTTGCAGGTGCAGGCTTTCTGCTAACCTTTACAAAGGAACGCCGTTTTATTCTGGTCTGGGCATTGTCCTTTGGATTGGAATGGGCAACCATAGTAGCCGCTATAAAATTTGGCTATTATCTGATTTTTATGGCACCTGTTTTTTCGGTACTTTGCGCGATAGTACTCTCTGATCTGTTGAAATGGAAAAAACAGATTGCTGTATATGGCGCCGTGCTGCTGGTATGCTGGACAGCTTATGCAGGAATCCGGCAAAGTAACAGTCTTGTAAAACCGCATGAAAAAATTGAAGCCATCGCAGCTTTTCTCAGCAGTCACACCCGAGAAGAGGACATAATTGCCATAGCCGCCCTGAATCCGGTCTATCTGAACGCTGCGAACAGGCGCGGATATCGGGCTAATTTGAAATATTACGACTATATTCCCCAGGAGCCCCGAGACGAAATCCGGTATTTCATGGACCATGGAGTGACTTGGTTCCTTGTTATCGGCAGCAGTATACCAGACGATGATGCCGGATATCTCGATTATCTTGAGAAAAATTATGCAGTTGCCAACAGCGATGACAACTGTATCTTATTCAGATTGGAGTAGTGATATGGACGCAGAATGGTGGGTATCGTGAATAGATTGTTTGCATATCTTCCCTGTTATAATGAGGAAAAAAATATTGCAGAGCTGTCATTCTTATGGGAATCAGAGCGGGAACAGCTGCGAAAGGAAGGCTATGATTTGTGGCTGTGTGCTATTGATGATAAAAGTACGGACAAGACACTTGAAGTGATTCGTGGCCTGCAAAAGAGGTTGGAGAATTACACTGTCATAGCCCATTCGAAGAATCAGGGTCTGGGCGGTGCTTTGCACACCGGCATTGAGCATTTTCTTCATTATGGGAAAGAGGGCGATATTTGTGCTTTTATGGATGGAGACAATACACACAAGCCGTTATATGTCCACAAGATGTTGGAAAAGCTCCGCAACGGTACGGAGTGCGTGATTGCGTCCCGGTACCGTAAAGGATCAAAAATTCTTGGGTTGGCTTACCACCGGCTGTTGCTTAGTGATTTTGCACGGGCATATTATACGATCATTTTTCACATTCCGCAGGTACGGGACTATACCTGCGGGTATCGCATCTATTCCTACCGGTGTCTGAAACATGGTGCGGAACAATTTGGTGAACAGTTCATTACTCAGCGTTCTTTCTCCTGCATGATGGAGCTGCTTTATAAGTTGTATCTTTCCGGCTGCCAATTTGATGAGATTCCATTCGTTCTTCATTATGACAATAAGAAGGGAGAGAGTAAAATGACAGTTTTCAGAACTGTAAAAGACAGCCTCCTTACAGCGATACGATTGCGTTTCAATTTAAGCTGAACACATATACCGGAATTTTTTATCTTATGTCAACAGCCTATAATACTGGCATTTGAGGAATTCAGCCCGGATGGAAAAGCCTCTGAGGACTATCATATAAAATCCGAATGTGATAAAATAATCCATAAACAAGCCGAAATGATATTTATAACGAGACTATCTTATTGTGGGAAAGCAAGGTGGTTTACATATGAAAAAATGTTGGATACTTATATTGGTGCTGGCGGTTTTAACAGCCGGGTGCGGAGCCGATCCGGATTCAAGTGTACAAAGTAATCATCTGAATGCAGCTTCAAGCTCGGAAAGTACAGCGTCTGTAGATAAACCAAGTGCTTCTAAGACGATTGAGGGTGAGATCAAGTTTTTCCCTACCTATGATTCCAATTACAAAACAGGAAGCAACGAAATATTTGATTTCTGGTTTGATATCCCGAATGAATGGAAAGCGGTTGATGATTCGGAGGATGGGTTTGAATATACCATCCTGACAGATAATGATGCTGTAGAGATTACAATGTCAGGCCGCTATGTAAACGAGAACGAAAACGAGTTTTATACTTCACTGATGGGCAGCAGAGGTACAATTTCTGATTTTGTTTATAGGGACGGATGGGTCGGAAAGCAGATCCAGGTATCTGACAGCGAAATATATTATGTTCGTGTTGACGGCGACAGCTATATGATATTGCATGTAAATTCGAAGGGCGACAGTGCATGGATCGGCCAAAATCAGGATAAAATCAATTATGTGGCTATGAGCGCAAGAACCACAAGGGAAAGCTATGGGACAAGCCTGGAAGATGAAAGTGATATTTCTCTTGATGATCTTAAGCTTGGCGAAATGACGCTGGGTATACACGAGGATGACCTACTGACCGTAATGAATCAAAAACCGGAGAATGTGGTTGAAGAGGAATACGAGGGATTGGTGGCAAAGACACTGTTCTTTTCTGACAATACACAGGTATATATAGTGGATCATATTGTTTATTCTATTAATGTTACCAGTTCCGGGTATGAAACGCCCAGAGGGCTTAAAACAGGAGATAGCGAGGAGCGGCTGAAGGATTTGTACGGGGAGCCGTCAAGCGTTGATGAAGAAAACTATTGGGGATATGCCTATGAGGGATATGAGCTGCTTACTGTAAGAATTGTAGATGGTAAGGTATCGGAAATTCAGATCGATTTGGCAATGTAGAAAGAAAATACAGAGTGATTCAGCAATGAAGAAAGGAATTCAGAAATATGGACAATAGAATGGATATTATGCGAGAGGCTGCTGAGTATATACGTTCAAGGATACATGAAACGCCGCAGATCGGTATTATTCTGGGTTCTGGACTCGGACCGCTGGTGAACGCACTGGAACAGCCGGTTGAACTCGATTATAGCGAGATTCCGGGTTTTGCTAAGACGACCGTTGAAGGCCATGCAGGTAAACTGGTCTTTGGTCTACTTGGAGGCAAGCGGGTACTTGTCATGAAGGGTCGGTTTCATTATTATGAAGGCCATGATATGGCCCAGGTGGTTTTTCATATTAGAGTTTTCAAGCTTCTTGGCATGGAGCATTTACTGGTAACGAATGCAGCCGGCGGTATCAATACAGGCTTTAAACCCGGCGATTTGATGCTGATTACCGATCATATCGGTCTTTTTGCTCCTTCTCCCCTGAGAGGTAGAAATCTTGAAGAATTCGGAACCCGATTTCCTGACATGTGTAATGCTTATGATGCCAAGTTGGTAGAGAATGCCAGAGAGACAGCCAAAAGTGAAGGGTTTACATTACAAGAGGGAGTATATGCCTTTGCACAGGGGCCCATGTTTGAAACACCGGCTGAAATCAAAGTGTTGGGGACCCTTGGAGCGGATGCAGTCGGAATGTCAACCGTACCGGAGGTTATCACAGCCCGTCATTGCGGTATGAAGATTTTAGGCATATCTTGTATTACAAATATGGCTGCAGGTGTTATGGGACAGCCGCTGAATCACAATGAAGTCATGGATACGGCCAGAAGGGTGGAACAGAAATTTATTTTTCTTGTGACAAGGATCGTGAAAAATTGGCCTGTTGACCTCTAACATTACTGAGGTTGGGTGACATCTAGCGCCGCGTTTTAACTGTATTTAAATACGAATAAAATGTACTTGTGATGAACTTGATTGAAATTAAGTGTTGATTATACTGCGCGTTTGAGGTAAAATCAGTAAAAAGGCACGATTTTGTTCGGTACTCCAAAATTATTATTAAATTGTGCAGAGTGACAATGATTTGGGAGAGGATCTTCTATGAGAAAAGAGATTCTGAATATGGAAGAAGCTGCTGAGCTTTTTAATGTGAGCATTAAGACATTTATTAAGCTGCTCAAGGAAGAGAAGGTACCGGCAAGAAAAATCGGAAGAGAATGGCGCTTTAGCTCGCAGGCTCTTATTCAATGGCTGTCGGAAGGAAATTCCCAGCAGTACTCATCCAGTGAAAACGACACAAAGGAGTTTTTCGACCGGATCGCTCCGGAGTGGGAGAGTATGAGGGAAGGCGATTTTGACGAAATCATCATCAATAGGCTGCTGGATGCGGGACTTCTCAGGAAGGATTTGACCCTGTTGGATCTGGGTGCGGGTGATGGCTACCTTTCCCGTGCGGTATCCACATACGTAGAGAAAGTTATTGCAGTGGATATCTCCGGCAAGATGCTGAAGGAATTGGAGAAAAAGGCATCTCAGAAGGGACTTGCCAATATTTTCACCATCGAAAGCGACAGCTGCGATGTACCGCTGGAAGATGGAAGCGTTGACCTGATTTGTGCGAATATGTTTTTGCATCATATTGAAGAGCCAATTCTTGCAGTGAAAGAGATGCGAAGATTATTGAAGCCCGGTGGCAGAGTTTTTCTTGCGGATCTGAAGGAACACAATAATAAAGAATTTAAAGAGAAGATGCATGATGTATGGCAGGGCTTTTCTCATAATGAGGTAAAAAATTGGTTCTTGAAATGCGGATTCAAAAACATACAGATTGATTCCATACACAAAAAAGCAACTGCCAAAAAAGGCGAAGACGGAATTTTTATCGTCATTGCAGAATAAACAACGATAACAGGAAGGAGCAGCTGATATATGAGTAAGGTAATCGTAGCAGGGTCTATCGCTTTCGATCACATCATGGATTTTCCAGGGTATTTTAAAGATCAGATCATTCCGGAAAAGATCAGTGAGTTAAACATCAGCTTTTTGGTGAAGAGTCTTAAAAAAGTGAGGGGAGGAACGGCCCCTAATATTGCATACAGCATGGCATTAACCGGCCAGAAACCTGAAATTCTCGGGACGGTAGGCAGTGATTTTCAGGACTATCGGTTGTGGCTGGAGAAAAATGGAGTCGGAACCGGATTGATCCGAGTGAGGGAGGATGATTTTACCGCATCCTGTTTTATTAACACCGACCTTTCCAACAATCAGATTACCGGCTTTTATCCCGGAGCCATGGCCTATGACGAGCAGATCAGCATGCTTGATATTCCAATGGAGGATGTCTCCATGGTGGTGATCGCTCCTACAGAACCTGCAGCGATGAGCAAATGGTGTGATGAATTAAGAAAAATCGGGGTACCCTATTTATATGATTCGGGAATGCAAATACCGAGGCTTGGAGCTCAGGATCTTGTACAGGGGGTACTGGGAGCTAAAATTGTTATTTTCAACGAGTATGAATATGATATGATGCTGAAAAAAACAAGCCTGACCATTGATGAGATATTGAACAAGGTTGAGCTTTGTGTTGTCACAATGGGCGAAAAAGGCTCCGTGCTCAGAACAAAACATGAAAAGGTGCATGTGCCGGCCGCGAAACCATATAAGATTTTGGATCCCACCGGGGCAGGCGATGCATACAGAGCCGGATTGCTGAAAGGGTATTTTGAAGGCGCCGGTCTGGAAAAAATGGGCCAATACGGAAGCGTGACGGCTGTTTATGCCATCGAGCAAAAAGGACCAACGGAACACAGTTATACAATAGATGAATTTAATCATAGAATGAAAGAAAATTTCGGAGGTATTTAATCATGGTAAAGTGCGATATTAAAGACAAATCACTGGCACCAAAAGGAAAATTGAGAATCGAATGGGCAGATAACCAGATGCCTGTTTTGAAGCTGATCCGGGAGAGATTTGCTAAGGAGAAACCTCTTGCCGGGAAGAAGATGTCATGTTGTCTGCACGTCACTACGGAAACAGCCAACCTGATCAGGACGTTGAAGGAAGGCGGAGCGGACATCGTGCTGTGCGCTTCCAACCCCTTATCTACTCAGGACGACGTAGCGGCTTCACTGGTGGTTGACTACGGCATCCCGGTATTTGCCATAAAAGGTGAGGACAGAGATACCTACTATAAGCATCTTTTGGCGGCCATTGAGCATGGACCGGATATGACCCAGGATGACGGATGCGATCTGGTCGGTCTTCTTCACAAAGAGTACAGCGACACCTATCTGAAAAACGTAATTGGCGGCACGGAAGAGACTACGACCGGTGTCATACGCTTAAAGAGCATGGAAAAGGATCAGGCTTTGAAATTCCCGATTGTTGCAGTAAATGAATCGGAGACGAAGCATTTGTTTGACAACCGGTACGGTACAGGCCAAAGCACATTGGACGGTTTACTGAGAGCAACGAACATCCTGTTGTCAGGAAAGAACTTTGTTGTTTGCGGCTATGGCTGGTGCGGCAAGGGTCTTGCCATGAGGGCAAAAGGCATGGGTGCCAATGTTACGGTAACTGAAGTGGACCCTGTCAAGGCCATTGAAGCAGTAATGGAAGGCTTTAGAGTCATGAAGCTGGAAGACGCCATGAGCTTTGCGGATATTATCATTACTGTTACAGGAGATCTGAATGTCGTGGATGAAAAGCATATCAAGCTGGCAAAGGATGGTGTGATCATCGCCAATTCAGGTCACTTCAACGACGAAATCAATATTACGGCGATTGAAGCTTTATCGGCTTCCAAAAGAACGGTCAGGGATTTTGTTGAAGAATATACCATGAAGGACGGACGCAAGCTGTTCCTGCTAGCTGAGGGCAGACTTCTGAATCTGTCGGCGGCTGAAGGTCATCCGGCTGTTGTAATGGATATGAGCTTTGCAAATCAGGCTTTAGGTGCTGAGTATATTGTAAAGAATGCTGCAAACATGGATAACAAGGTTTATCTGCTCCCGACGGAAGTAGATCAGGAAATCGCAAGTCTGAAGCTGAAATCCATGGGCATCAGCATTGATGTACTTACAGAGGAGCAAAAAGCCTATCTGTCTTCCTGGCAGAGTGGGACATAATCATCATTCTATTTTACAAAGCAGAGGTTGTCCATTTGGACAGCCTCTTTTAGCAGGCGCACACCAATCAGCAGGCGCTTTTTTAAAGTGACGTTATTGCGTCGTTTTATGAAAGAAAAACTGGGTAATAACAAAAAAATCGCAGAGATTTGAGAGATTCACAGAGTGTGGTAAAGAATTGTACATACTGGTAAAGAATATAACGAGGCAACAAAGATATCCCCCACTTCTATAAGTGGCGGGTACCGATTTGGTTTTCAGGCGGTGAGCATATCCCCCGCCTCGTTGAAGCGCCGCTGAGGTAATGAAATTTTTCTACTAAGCGTAATTTGTAAAACAAATTATCGCATAAACGAAAAATTTCATTTTGAACCGAGGCGTTATAAGAGTCAAAAATAAAGACTTAACAATAAAAGAGTCAAAAATATAAGAGCAAATAATGGAGGATGCCGTATATGAAAATACTTGATTCCGGAACCATGGCTTCGGTCATTGATCATACCTTATTGAAAGCGGATGCAACAAAACAGGAGATCATCGAGTGCTGCAAGCAAGCAAAGGAGCACTCCTTTGCATCGGTATGTGTAAACCCGGCCTATGTGCCGCTGGTTGCTGCAGAGCTGGCAAATTCAGGTGTAAAGGTATGTACGGTTATAGGATTTCCGCTGGGAGCGAATAATAGTCAGGTAAAGGCATTTGAAGCTGCAACAGCTGTAAAGGAAGGTGCGGAAGAAATCGATATGGTCATTCATATCGGTGCACTAAAGGATGGTAAATATGATGAGGTAGAGAATGATATCAGAGGTGTAGTCAACGCTTCCGGTAATGCAATTGTGAAGGTGATCATTGAAACCTGTTATTTGACCCGGGAAGAGAAGATAAAAGCCTGCTCTCTGGCTGTCAAAGCAGGCGCAAAATTTGTGAAAACATCTACGGGTTTTGGATCAGCGGGTGCAACAATCAGCGACATTGAACTGATGAGGGAAGTGGTCGGAAAGGAAACAGGAGTAAAGGCTGCAGGCGGAATACGCACTCTTGAGGATGCGACAGCAATGCTGGATGCCGGAGCTAATCGGCTTGGTTCCAGCTCTGGTGTGAGAATAATGGGAGAGATGAAATGAACATATTGATTGAAGGTATCGATGTTTTAACGGCAGACTCCGGTATGGATTTTATTAAGAATGCGGACATTGGTATCACGGGAGACAGAATATCGTTTATCGTGCCGTCCGGCCTTGCATCTGCGGGCTTTAAGGCAGATAAGATAATAAATGGGAAACATAGGCTTGCCATGCCCGGTCTTGTCAATGCACATACCCATTGCGGTATGACGACCATGCGCAATGCAGCAGATGATTTGCCATTGCACAAATGGCTGTTTGAAAGGATTTTTCCGATTGAAGACAGGATGACGAATGAGGATGTGTACTGGGGAACATTATTGGGGGCTGCCGAAATGATCCGATCCGGTACGACAGCTTTAGCGGACATGTATCTGCATATGGATGACGCAGCAATAGCTATCGATCAATCCGGTATGAGAGCCAATTTATCAAGAAGTCCCCTTGAATTTCATTCAGAAGGTGGATTAACCTCAATCGACACGTTTGAGCAAATGAGAAGCTATTTCAGGGAATGGAATGGCAAGGGAGAAGGCCGAATAAAGGTATATGTCGAGGTTCATTCCACGTATCTGTTTGATATCGAGTCCCTTAAGCGTGCGGCCGACCTGGCTAGGGAGCTGAATACGGGGATACACATTCATTTGCTTGAAACCGTGAAGGAACGAAAAGATAGTTTTGAGAAATATGGAAAGTCACCGGTGGAGATATGCGCAGAAACAGGCATTTTTGACGTACCTGTAGTAGGTGCGCATTTGGTACATGTGTCGGATGAGGATATTTCCATTCTTCATCAGTATGGAGTTCATGCAGCACATAATCCCACAAGCAATCTAAAGCTTGGCAGTGGAATATCACCTGTTCCATCCATGCTGAAAGCCGGTGTAAATATTGCGCTGGGTACAGATGGGTCCGCCAGCAATAACAATCTCAATATGTTTGAAGAGATGCATCTGGCGGCGCTGCTGCACAAGGGAGCCGGACTAAACCCTGAACTGGTTACGGCACGGCAGGCATTTCAAATGGCAACGGTGAATGGAGCCAATGCTATTGGCTTCGGTAATGAGACGGGATTACTAAAGACTGGCATGAAAGCGGATCTGATCCTTCTTGATACCGATAAACCCCATATGATCCCACTGAATGATCCTTATTCAGCTGTTGCTTACTCCGCTCAAGGCGCTGATGTAGACACAGTAATCGTTGATGGGAATATCCTGATGGAAAAACGGGAGTTAAAAACCATTGATGAAGAAAGGGTGAAATCGGAAGCTATCTCTATATCGAAACGGCTTATGGCGCAGTAAAGCATGGATCAGGCCTGAAAATGGAAATACAGCGATCAGGCCATTACACTCGTAAAACTAAAGTAAGGCGAATTAGCCGGATATAACCGCCTAAAGTCGAAGTTCTATGATCATGCTGTTACCCCCTGAAAACTGAAATGTTGTGTAACATTGGGTATTATTTTTGGATTTGTGACATTGTGTATCGTCTTCGCGTTGGTGGTTGACAAGAGCTTTGAACCGTATTAAAATAGTCATGTGCTTCAGACGCCAACTTGGCTCAGTCGGTAGAGCAGCGCATTCGTAATGCGCAGGTCGCCGGTTCGAATCCGGCAGTTGGCTCCAGCAGAACCCCTGAAAGTTGTACTATAGGCTTCCAGGGGTTTTTCCTTTTTATTTAAACAATGATTGAATAAGTGACACGGTGTGTTGATAAGGTAACTATATATATGTTGGTGTGGCTCAAAGGCAGAGCACTTTTACAAGCACATCCAAACTCACTTTTGAACAAGCTCTACGAGGACTTGGCGCTCGAAAAGGTCACGGAGGAACGCTATCAGGTCATGTCTAAAGGCTATGAGGAAGAACAGTCGGGACTAAAAGAACGGCGGAATCATCTCACCGAACTGATTACCCGCGCCGAGTCTGCATATGAAAACATCGATAAATTCCTGCCAATTATACAGAAGTACACTGATATTACCGAGTTGAATACGCATATCCTCAATGAGCTGATACAGAAAATTGTTGTATATGAAAAGACAGATAATCCTGACGGCAGCAAAAGCCAGCGGGTGGACATCCATTATAAATATATCGGGTATATGGAGATGAAAGAGATGTTTGGGCTACCGTTGGTCATGGCTATGGCGAAGGATGTTGAAATTGATGATGCGCTGATAGCCGAAGCCAGAGGGATGGCGAAAGAGCTTGCCGGATAGAATAATGAATTGCAAATAAAGGAAATATTTGTTACAATAAATCTAAATAGCAGAACCGTCAGACGATTTTAAACCCCTCGAATTCGACGGGTTTAAAATCTTGGGCTACCTAAATTACTTCCCTGCGAGGTAATTTATTTTGTTTCGGGGGTGATTTGTAATGAAATTGTTTCCTGATTGGCAAGGGAATATCACGCTGCCGCCAAGCCCTCTAAAGAAAGAGGCTGTAGGCAGAAATGCTGTATTTCAACATGCGTTTCGAGGGTTAAGTGTAAACGCAGTGGCCGAGGCATCTGAGGATGGACGTTATTATATTATTAATACAAGCCTGGCCTTCCCTTTCGATGAAATACTGTTGCGACTTAAAGGGTCACGGCGGATAGTAACTAATAATGAACGGTTAGTACTTTTAGCCCCCGAACTAAGAAGACTTCATGATCTTGGGTTAGATACCCGATTGAAATGGGATGACCTCGGTCTTCTCAATAATAGATTTTCCACTCCTGAACAGGTTCTTCAAAGCTGGAAGAGTAAGTTCTTCTTTCGAGAAGAGAACGAAGAAGATGGCACTAAAGGGCTACGTTCTCCTCAACTTGGCGCTTTGCATGCGCTATCCGCGCATTTTGCGGTAGGAAATAGCTTCGAACCTGCCACAGTTGTGTTGCCTACCGGAACGGGAAAAACGGAAACAATGCTCTCACTGCAAGTCTACAAAAGGCTTCAGAGAACCCTTGTTATCGTGCCAAGTGATGCACTTAGGACACAAATTTCAAAGAAATTTATGTCTTTAGGAGTAATGCCCGATGTTGAAGTTATACCGCCAGAGACAATAGGCCCAAATGTTGCAATACTTAAAACCGGCATTCGTTCAGAGGGGGCAGCGAGGACAATAATCGAAAAATCGAATATTATTGTCACTCTGCCGCAATCACTAAGTGCTTCAACACCTGAAGCTCTACGAGTTCTTGCTGAGAGTTGCACAGACCTCATAGTAGATGAGGCCCATCATATCCCAGCATCTCAGTGGTCAAAAGTGCGTGAAATGTTCTCCGAGAAACGGATTACTCAATTTACTGCTACACCTTTTCGGAGAGATAATAAGCGTGTAGATGGTAAAATCATTTTCAACTATAAGCTTGGTGATGCGCAGGCTGCCGGATATTATCGCCCCATAAATTTAAAAACTATAGAGGAATATGGAGACGAAGAACAACGCGACGGGAGTATTGCGGAAGAAGCTCTGACCGCACTCCGCCATGACCGAAATGAACGGCATCTTGACCACATACTTATGGCGCGATGTGAGAGCAAGGAGCGTGCTATAAAGGTGTTTCAGCTCTATCAGGAGCTTGCTCCAGAGATGCTTCCTCAGCTTGTTTACTCTGGAACGGGACGTCAGCGTGAAAACCGTGAGGCACTTGCTAAACTCATTAATAGAGATGAGAATTCCGCTCATATTGTTGTCTGCGTTGATATGCTGGGGGAAGGATTTGACCTGCCAAATCTTAAAGTTGCCGCTTTACATGACACTCATAAATCTCTTGCTATCACGTTGCAGTTTGTCGGACGCTTTACGCGCAAAGGCAACTGGCAACAAATTGGCGAGGCTACTGTCGTTGCAAATATAGCTGATCCCGCTACGGAGAAAAAAATCGAGGCTCTATATGCTGAAGGCGCTGACTGGGATGGCTTAATAAAAAGGTTGAGTGAAGAACGTATCGAGCAGGAACTCCGACTGCAGGATGTGATTCACAAATTACGTGAAGGCGGAGATCTCCATGCTTACCTTTCGCTTTGGAATCTGCGCCCGTCATTATCAACCCAGATTTTTAAAACACAATGCACAGATTGGAATCCTGATAAATATGCCGACGTTCTTCCAAGTGACTCAGAAAGTTGGCATGCTATTGGCAGCGACAATAACATACTTGTTGCGGTAGTACACCGAAGAACACGCGTACGCTGGGGCAATTATCAAGATATACTTGATCGGCAATATCTTTTGTTACTGGCAAGATGGGACAGAGACAATGGCGCTCTTTTCATTTATGCAAGCGACTGTGATGGCTTAAAAAGTATTGAAATGGCAAAAAAAATAACTGATGACAAAACGGTTCTCATCCAAGGGCCGGTGATTTTTAATATCTTAAATAATGTTGAACTTCCTCTTGTAAAAAACCTTGGCTCTTCACGAATTGGCGCAATCAGTTTTACGTCATATTTCGGGCCCAATGTCACAGAAGGCCTTGCGTTAATTGAGCGAGCAGAGTCTGCTTTGAATAATATCGCTTGTGTCGGCTACGAAAATGGTGATCGGGTGCTCTGGGGCGGTACCCAAAAGAGAGGTAAGGTTTGGCAACAGTCTTCTGGAACGATTGCGGAGTGGATAGACTGGACAATGCGCACATGGGAGAAAGTATCCAACGAGGATGAGATTGACACAGCGAATATTACGAATGATTTTCTGAGACCAAACAGGCTAAATGCACCCCATAGTGAATATCCGATAAGTGTACAATGGGGTGAACAAGCCCAGATAGCAATAAGTGATCAGTATATTGTGTTTGGCACAACAGAAGTGCCTCTTTATCTGGTTGAACTTGAAATCTCTGAAGTAAAAGACAACGGTGAAATCATTATTCGCTTATCGAGTGAAGATGTATCTTCGGAATATAGTTTTCTGATCGGCGGCAATATTCCTGCCGGATACCGCTACATAAAGCATTCTGGACAGGATGTGTATTTTCAAAAGGCCAATGGTACAAGGACTGCTGTACATGAATACTTCGTGGCTGATCCTGTGATAGTCAGGTATTCAGACGGCACATATTCGTATAACTGCTATCATATCCCAGTACCCATGAATGCAGGGGAGTTTCCAAGAGACAGGATTGAATCTTGGGATTGGACATCAATACCTCTGAATAGGGAATCAATAGGCAAAAACGGAAACAAAAATACGATACAATATAAAAGCTTTCAGGCTGTTGAAAACGAATTTGATGTTGTTTTTAATGATGATGGTAAGGGCGAAGCTGGTGACCTTGTCTGCTTAAAAGATATTGATGACAATACAATTAAGTTGTGCTTGGTTCATTGCAAGGGTGCTATCAGTGGTCAGATTTCAGGTGAGATTGATAATTTCTACACTGTTTGCGGACAGGCTCAAAAAAGTATAACAGTTAAACATTTAGGAATGACACGTCTCTATAACGACCTAAAGCGCCGCCATGAAATATGGGCTAGAGAAGGTCATACTCGGTTTTTGAAAGGAGATATAAAGCAGCTCTCCTACTTCAAGGAAAAGGCTCGGCGCTCTAAATTACAATTTGAAGTAGTTATAGTGCAGCCAGGGGGATCGAAAGCATCCTTGAGTCCAGATATTCTCAAACTCCTTGCAGCGACGGAGCTTTTTCTTAAAAAGACAACGCAGGGTGACTTGCGTGTAGTGGTTTCACCGTAGTTCATTGTACATGCGGAGGTGGATGAGCGGAATGCGATTGGAAGAATACATTTTCAAACGTAAAAAAGAGGATGGAATCAATGAGTACGATCTGGATAAACGGCCAGAAAATACTCGTATTTGTGTAAATTATATATTTGAGTATTTCAATAATTACCTTGAGACAAAACCGATGGACGAGAAAACAGTATTGCATGAACAAAAAAATGAGAAATATCGTAATATAATTCGTGATTATGATACCGAGGTAAGAGATTGGTTAGTCTCGCTCTATGCATCATACGGAAAATATATGCACAAGAATTTAATGAACTTCATTGTGGACGATTACTTTTTGCTTTATGACAGTGAACCGGATTTCAGGTCTTTGTCGTATGAAATATACCCCAAGGCGATTAAAAGTTTCAAGTTTCTTGAAGGACAATCAGAAATGATTTATCTTTTCATTAAAGACGCCCATAAGGTCAAGAGTTTATTTGCACCTTATGACCAAGGATTTTTTATATCCGAAGGAATTAATGAATGGATTAATGATACTTATAAAAAATATGGCGTGAATATATATAATTTTTGCTATGAGTGGGCTCACTATTTTTATGAATACCCGGACATATGGCCTAAAGGACATAAACAGAAGAGCGAATATTATGATAAGCGGGCAGAATATAAAAATATTAAAATTCCTGACTCAATGCTTTAGGATTACGACTATAAGCAGAAGAGTAATTTATTTGGACTTGATTCACTTTACAGAAACATGCCGAAAAAGATCTTTACCAGAGGGAAAAAGCAGGAATTTGAAGCGGTAATTCTGTATTGCTGGCTGCATGGTGTTACCAGCGACGATGAGTATTGGGAGAGCTATATGGAGAATGTATTATAAATTTAATAAAGTTGCAATTATATCGAATGAACATGTTCATAGCTTCAGTATTGGCAACATGCTGTATATTAACGGGAAAAGCCTGTTCGTGAAAACTGTTGAATTTGGTAGGTTTAAAGATCGACCGTTAATACTAAACATTTGACTCTGAATGTGGTATACTAAATAAAAAGGAGTTGATGATATGTCTCCGAAAATTCTTTCTAAACGGTTAACAGCAGTAAAGTTTGCCAATGCCGTGAACAAAATAGAAGGTGTCCCAGTAACGACTCAAGCTAAAAAACTCTCTGCTCAGTGGGCGCGTGGAGAGATTTCGGGCTCTGCGATGAAAGCTTCTCTTATTTCAAAGCACAAACGTCCGGCTACTGGTACACCTCATGACTGATCCTTATCTTTACGAGGGAAGCTCTGTTCTGTGCAATCTTCTAAATATCCATGACGAAAAGGAATTGGATTTGGCGGAGGCCGAGCTTTCCCGAGCCAACATGATGTTGCTGTATGATCAAGGCTTTGATGATTTCTCTACAAAAGGAATTAAGACAATTCACAAGGTTTTATTTGAGGATGTGTACGACTGGGCAGGAGAATTTCGCACGATAAACATCCAAAAGCGCGAGCCATTATTAGCGGGAATCAGCGTATGGTATTCTGACTCCGATAACATCAAAAAGGACTTGGATACAGCTTGGAAGGCTATAAATAAAATTCCATGGAAGAAGCTAGGCCGCGAGGAGTTTACCGCTCAGATCACCAGAAAGTTTCCGCCGCTGTGGCAGGTACATCCCTTCCGTGAGGGAAACACACGAACCATTGTAATGTTAATGACTTTTTTCGTTGAACATTTCGGATATTACTTTGACAAAGACCTTTTGGCTGCCAGTGCGGGATATGTCCGCGATGCTTTTGTGATGGCATGCCTTAACCAATATTCTGAATTTGAGCATCTTGAGAAAATCCTGTTGGATGCAATCTGTACTGACCCTATTGAATATACTGATGATTTGGATCAGGAAGAATCAATGCCACAAGGGGAAAAGTATCAGAAATACCAGACAAAAGATTACAAGCCTATTGCACACGAATACCGTGTTGATGACGAAGAAGCAAAGCAATAATACTACCTTACAAACAACCAGCGGTTGCGAGTTCAATTCTCGCCACCAGCTCCAAAAACCGTGTAGTTTCAAAGACTACACGGTTTTTTGTCGCTCATTTGATTAGCTATTAATTAGGGAATTATACTACAAAATCGATCGAAAAACCGTGAACCGGCTCGTACTGGAGGACATCCGCCGCAATGCGAAAGCAGCAATACTGGCAACACAGAAATACAAGGATATGCTCATTGCCGCCAAGACCGAGAAGAAAAAGCAGAAAACCGAAAAATCCAAGCGTGAGCTCAAGACTGTCGAAAAGAGAATCGCCGAGTTGGACAAGATATTGAACAAGCTCTACGAGGACTTGGTGCTCGAAAAGGTCACGGAGGAACGCTATCAGGTCATGTCTAGAGGCTATGAGGAAGAACAGTCTGGACTTAAAGAACGGCGGAATCATCTCATTGAACTGATTACCCGCGCTGAGTCGGCGTATGAAAACATTGATAAATTCCTGCCGATTATACAGAAGTATACCGATATCACCGAACTCAATACGCACATTCTAAATGAACTGATACAGAAAATTGTTGTATATGAAAAGACGGACAATCCTGACGGCAGTAAAAGCCAGCGGGTGGATATCCATTATAAATTTATAGGGTATGTAGAAATGAAAGAAATGTTTGGACTGCCGATGGTCATGGCAATGGCGAAGGACGTCGAGATTGACGATGCGCTGATAGCCGAAGCCAGAGGGCTGGCGAAAGAGCTTGCCGGATAGAATAATGAATTGCAAATAAAGGAAATTTTTGTTACAATTTTATATAGTTGAAACAAAAAATTATTAAACTAGTCGAAATCGACCGGTTTAAAGTCTTGAACTACTTAAATATACTTAAAACCGAAGTGATTTATTTTATAAAATGGAGGGCCTATGCTCAATGGATATTATTCCGATTATTTGTTTCATTTCACTGGAAGAAGCAAAAGTCCAGAGGAAGGTTATTCGAACTTAATAAGCATTTTAAAGAATGGACTAAAAGTTTCTCTTCTGTCTGATCAGGTTAATTCTAAATGGTGTGAAAAGTTGAAGAAGGCTGGGTATGATTGTTGCCTAATGAAGTTAGCAACTTGTTTTACTGACATTCCAATAGATAAAATAAGCAGTCATACTTCAACTTATGGGGATTTCGGAATAGGATTATCGAGAGAATGGGCAATTAGAAATAAGGCGCAACCTATGGTTTATGTTGGGGAAACCGGATTTATTGATGGTTTAATCCGTGTCGTAAACGACATAAATTTGAGTAAAGCGCTTAATAAAAATAGTAATGTATTTTCTGACCCCCGTCTAGATGAAATAACGCCATATTTAAAAGATATTGATTATTATTATGAAAGAGAATGGAGAATAACATTTGATTCATGTGAAATAGCGGATTCTGTACATTATGATGATGGAAGGTCTGAGGAATATATCTATTTTGACAAGAATGATTTAGTTTTAATTGTGGTTCCCAGAGATTACTTACATAAGTTAAATAATGATATATGCACTGACGAGAAACTCAAAGAAAAATACGCTCAGATATCTTTTTCAGTATTAGTGTATGAAGATCTGGTAAAATTGTTTGGCAAATAATATGAAGCTATAAACGGAGGGATCATGCATATGGCGGAGTTATCTATATTCGAAAGAATCAAAAGGGTTAATGAATACGGTTCGGAATACTGGTCGGCTCGCGAGTTGCAAGTAGCTTTGGAATATAAACAATAGCGTAGATTTTTAAATGTAATTGAAAAAGCAAAAACAGCCTGCAAAAACAGTTGCAATGCGATAGCCGACCATTTTGCCGACGTCGGCAAAGCCATAAAGCCAATAAAGTACATAAGTTATATGAATCGTTGGCCGGAAGAAGACAGTCATGATTAGGAGAATGAGAAGGCAGCTATTCTGACGGGTAAGAGCCTTTGCAAATCTCTTATACATTCGTATATTTTCTTCTTTGAATTTGCAGAAAAAGGGTCTGTTGTAAGTTTCTGTATTTCATCCGATTTTGACAAAAATAAAATGCTGTACAAGGTTATGTTGGCGGATTGGCTGAATTACATGACCTTTATTGCAACTGATGATATTGTCAGTTTATCCACGAAATATGATGAAAAAAAAAGGGACATATCATTGTCAAAAAGGAGCGGGGTGTCGGTAACACCATTTTGCCGACGTCGGCAAAATGGTCAATCTAAGGAAATTGCCTCGAATTCGAGGTAATAACAAATTTGTTATTGTAACTTAATAACGAATATGTTATTATAATATTACAGCAGAGGGGAACACTAAAGAATGTTCGAAGTTGAATTTTATGAAGATCGAAGCGGCGACGAACCCATTAAGGACTTCATTGTAGACTTGCAGGCAAAAGAACAAACAAGTAAAAATGACCGCATCCGCAGCGAAAAATCCTGACCTACATCAGAGTGCTGCAGGAATACGGAACAAGAGCCGGTGAACCTTATGTCAAACACATCGAAGATGATATCTGGGAGTTGCGCCCGTTGGATGACAGGATATTCTTCTTCTACTTTAGAAATAACACTTTTGTACTGCTTCATCATTTTCTGAAGAAGACAAAGAAGACCCCGCCTAGAGAGATTGAACAAGCAAAAAGGAACTTGACCGACCACCTTGAAAGGAGCAAATAGATATGGGAACTAATTTTAATAAGCTCTGGAACGACCCCAAATTCATTGACCCGACACAGAAAGCCAAGATTAATTTTGAGGTAGCGCTGATTGGGAAGCTGATTGAAGCCAGAGAATCCAAAGGGCTGTCCCAAAAGGAGCTTGCTGAACTTGCAGGCTTAAAGCAGCCTGCCATAGCAAGACTTGAAAGCATGAAAGCGACACCGCAGATAGATACGTTATTTAAAATCCTGCAGCCGTTAGGATATACGCTGGCTGTTGTGCCTTCTGACCAACCTCAAAAGTAAGATGAATCTGCAGGTACCGTTTGCAGATTTCTTTTATCGTTTTCCTGACCTCAGGAAAATGAAATTTATACTACCTTACGAACAACCACCGGTCGCCGGTTCGAATCCGGCAGTTGGCTCCAGCAGAACCCCTGAAAGCTGCGCTATCAGCTTCCAGGGGTTTTTCCAAATTCTTATCTTGGAACATAAGGAATAGCAGAAGGGAAAAAACTAATTTCCAGCTTAAACATAACAATAAATAGCAGCAAATAAATAGCGGCAAATAAATAGCAGCAAATAAATAACAGCATATTTTAGTATCCGTCGGCAATCTAGTATCCGGCGGCATTGGCCAGCAGCAAAACGGCTGTCGTAACCAGCAGGATCACCAACTGGAATTTCGCGCTCCATTTCATCCATTTCCCATAGCTGATGCCGGCAAGTCCAAGGCTGATAAGCAGAACCGGATTGGTGAAAAAGAATATATTGGAGAAACCGTCACCAAAGGCAAAGGCCAATATGGACAGCTGGCGGGAAATACCGCTGAGATCAGCCATGGGAACGATTAACGGCATCAGCAGAAATGCTTTTGCAGAGCCGGAGGAAATGAAAAAGTCCATAACCATTACGATCAGATAAATGAATAAAATGGCAACAGAGTTTGGCAGAGAATCGATCCATGCGGTGGACTGATAGAGAATCGTATCCAGTATTCTGGCCTCTGTCATAGTGTATCTGACAGAGCTTGCCATCAATATCAGTATTACAGCCGGTAAGATGCTGACTGCTCCATCTCGGAAATAGCGGCCCAACAACCGGCCTTTCATGCCGCAGGCCAGCGAGGAACTGATACCGGCTGCCAGAAAGATTAGAGCAATGAGCGGCATAATGATATCCTGTAAAAAAGGAATAAAGCTGGAAGAAAGGATAAGAACAATTCCGAAAGTAAGGATACCGGCAAACAGCCAAAGCGCACGTTCCATACCGATGTTTTTTTCAAAGCTGACATCCTGAGCAGATGCATAATTGTTGGCGCCAGTACCGAATACTGCTTTATCAGGCGATGCTTCAATTCGTTTGGCATAATGTATCAGAAACAACATCATACATCCGTAGATCAAGACAAAAGATAACAGTCGGAAGCTGATGCCCGAGAACATTGGAAGCCCTGCCAGTTCCTGTGCAACGCCAACGGTAAAAGGATTACAAACACCGGTAGCAAATCCGCAGCCAATAGCCAGCAGACTCATGCCAAGTCCGACCAGGGCATCCCATCCCATGGAACAGGCCAGAGCAATGGCAATGGGCACCAACGGCACACATTCTTCGAAGGAGCCGACAAAAGCGCCAAGTGTCATGAAAAATAAGGTTATTAAGGCTAATAGACGATATTTCTGATTTTGGAACCGACTGACAATTTTCTGCAGCATGTATCTCAATAGCCCACTCTTATCCAAACTATGAAACGTTCCTCCGATAATCAATAAAAAGATTAAGATGGCTATGACGGTCACATTACCCTCAGCCGTAAGAACGAGGAAAGGGGAGAGGAGCCATTTCCAGAAGGGAATACCGCCTGGAATATAAGTAAAGGTGTCGGGCAGAACAACCTCCTGTCCATCGACGATCTGACGATGATAGCTGCCACCGGGTATTACGAAGGTCAGTACATAGGTGAGCACCATCAACACGGCAAGCATGAGAATGGCGGTTATAAATGATTTCACATTGATATCCAGACCGCTTTTTGAGTTATTGTCCATGATTTCAGCTCCTTCCAATGATATAATACCCGGGAAAGGTATGCTCTGTAATACATTCTGCTATCTGGCTTCACCAAGCCTCAATCCGTATTTATTAACCGATATCAGGCCTGATTAACACGCCAGCCTAACCTGCCGGCCTTCTTAACCCGCTTGCCAGCCTAACCTGCCGGCCTTCTTAACCCGTCAGCTGCGTGTTACACCAATTACCTGGCTTTCTTAATAAGTGTTTTGAAAAAGTCAACCCCCAAAGGAAGTACACGTGTACTAATATTTTCATTTAAACCATGAATGCCCTCAAACTGCTGCTTATTGATGTAAAGAGGAGCAAATCGCAGACAATTATCGCATACCTCGCTGTAATACCTGGCGTCTGTACCGCCTGTCATGATGTAGGGAGTGACGGCAACACCGGGATAGACTTCATGTAATGTTTCCTCTAACAGTGCAAATTGAGGACATTCATAGCTTACTGCCGGACAGGGATGCTCCGCAATGATGATTTCTGTTTCAATATCATATTTTTTTGCAATTCTTTTAATGAGTTCAATACTCTCATCCGTTGGCTGGTGAGGAATGAAACGCATATTTCCGGTGACATATGCCTCCTGAGGCAGGACGTTGTAGCCGTCGGAGCCTTTACCCATGGTAAAAGCCAGCGTAGTTTGGAGCATCGCCGCTCCTGTCGGACTGATGCTGAGCATCATTTTCTTGAGCAGGGGAGCAAACAACCAAAGATTCGCGAATATCAGCTTCATTCCAAAGCCCATGTTCGGGGCCATTCTCTTGAACATTTCCTTTACAGTAGGGTTAAATTCGACGGTAAAGGGGTTGTGGTTTTCTATATGGTGGATGAAGGCAGCAAGGCGGGTCCATGGTGTCTTCTTGCCGGGAGTACTGGCATGTCCTCCTTTGCCTTTGGCAGAGAACTTCACATCACCATAACCTTTTTCCATTACTCCTATCATGGCATACATTCCGTGAACTCCACCAATGGGATTATCCATGATCATTCCGCCCTCGTCCAGAAGCATACCCAGCTTTACACCATTGTCCTTCAGCCATGCGGCAGTAGCTGGAGCGCCGCCGCCACTCCACTCCTCCGTGCAGCTTCCACCCAGATAAACATCTACTTCAGGTTGGAATCCTTCTGCAATCAGCTCCTCGGCGGCTTGTAGAAAGCAAAAGCCACTGCTTTTGGTATCAACCGTTCCGCGTCCCCAGACAGCTCCGTCAACGATTTCACCGCAGAAAGGATCATGCTCCCATTTCCCGTTGGCCTCAACCACATCCTGGTGACTAATCATCATAATGGGTTCACCGACGGTTCTGCCTTTCCATTTCAAAAGAAAGCTGCCATTGAAGTCATGGAATTCGCAATGGGAAAAAACATTGGGAAATTGATCAAAGAGCACTTTATGGTAATCATAGAACTTACTCATATCTTCCTGATTCCGGTGAGAGATGGTTTCACAGCGGATCAGGGCTCCCAGTTTTTTACCGTAGGCAAGGCTCCTTTCTTCATCAACCTCGGGCAACTTAGCCGACGCTGCGGCATCCGGCTTGAGGCTCAGTGCCCTTGCAAAAATAACGGAAATTAGCAGTACAAGGATAACGATGATCGCGATTGCGATGTACATAAAACAGACCCCCTCATGAATAGTAAGATTCTACCTAAAAACCGCTGTAATACTGACTTTCAACCTCATCATAGGTGTAGTTGTATCCAGCGTTCTTAATAATATCATACGTTGTTTTGATTACCAGCTCATGGGTTACTTGATCCTGTTCAATGAGGAATGTGAGGTATTCATTGGTCATGTCAAACAGCTCATCCCAGTTTGTTATATTTTTAAAATCCTTTACTATTCCCATGGAAAGCCTCCTTAGAATACCATATATGATTGAGATGCATTTATTGTGGTAAAAATTCATCACGCCTGGTTTGTATAAAAATTGAACTTGCAGCTAAATCGGCCGTGCGGATTGCAAAATGCATGTAAATACATTATAATCCACCTGTAACATTGGAACAAGATATTCATAAACAAATAGAATAGAGGGTTGATTTATGATAGATGATAATGCTGGTTC